>JBFWRL010000118.1:0-17190 GCA_050248915.1 Candidatus Sericytochromatia bacterium | reverse complement strand
TGGTGGAGTTGGCGCAGAAGGCCGAGCTGATGTTTAACCCCGTGCCACGGCTGAGTATTTCGACGATTGTCGGTGGCAGCAAGAATCCCGCCCAATTGAGCAAGTGGAGCGACTTTTTGGCCCAGCAACTCGGCGGCGGGGGCAAACCCCCGGTTGGAAAATAACAAGAAGTCATGTTTCGCAATTCTCAGCTCTATCTCAGTTGCTTCATCATTCTTTTGCTTTTGAAAGGCCCCCAAATGAGCCATGCCAGCGAAAACCCGCCCGAATTTGACTCCCTCTGGAATTACGAGCAACCGGCTGAAACTGAGCAAAAATTTAAAGCCCTGCTGCCAGAAGTGGAGAATCATCCCGACCGCAGCTATTACCTCGAACTCCTGACCCAAATTGCCCGCACCCACTCATTGCGACGCCAATTTGCCGAGGCCCATGCCCTGCTTGACCAGGTCGAAAAAGAGCTAAAACCCGAATGGAAGCGTGCAGAGGTGCGTTATTTGCTTGAGCGTGGGCGCAGTTTTAACTCAGCTCAAGCCCAAGCAAAGGCCCTGCCGCTGTTTGTGCGCGCCTGGGAAAGAGCTCTGGAGGCAGGCTTGGATTTTTATGCCATCGATGCCGCGCATATGATCGCCATTGCCGAAAAGCCCGAGAACCAATTGGCCTGGAATCTCAAAGCCCTCGCTGCGGTGGAAAAAACCACCGACCCCCGCGCCCAGAAATGGGCGGGTTCGCTGTATAACAATATCGGCTGGACCTACCACGATCAGGGCAAATTTAGCGAGGCCCTGGGCTATTTTGAAAAAGGCCTGGCCTGGCACCAAACACGCCAGACAGGCGAAGCACTTTTGATTGCCAAATGGAGTGTGGCCCGAACACTGCGCTCTTTAAACCGCACCGAAGAGGCGCTGAAACAGCAATTGGCGCTGGAAGCTGAACGCCAAAAGCTCAAATTGGCAGAAGATGGCTATGTCGCAGAAGAGATCGCCGAATGCCTCTCTGCCCTCAAACGCAAAGCAGAAGCCAAGCCTTATTTTGCCAAAGCCTACCAGCTTTTGGTGGAAGATAGCTGGTTGCGTGAACACGAAAGTAAACGTTTAGAGCGCCTCAAATCCCTTGGCACAAAGTAGGCTTTAAAGTTCGGGTGAGTGAAGTTGAAAGTGCAGGCTGTGGGTGGTGTGGACTTCTCCAGGCTGGTAACTGCGCTCATCAAAGATCACCTGGGCTTGATTATCGACAGTCAGAAGAGAAGAAGACACCGTGCCATAATCGCCCAGATCAAGGAAAATCGGTGAGCGCTCATGTTCAACCACAGGCGGATATCCCCGTTTGGGCAATTCTTCTTGGGGAAAACGCAAAGTGCGCCCAAGAATCTCAAACAATTCTACGCGCTCTTGGGCCGTCAGATTGTCATCAATCATGCGCTTTTCCAAGTGTTTTTTGAGATAGTGACATTTGGGCATCGGGGAATCCATAAAATAATCACTCAGACTGTGAATCCCTGGGCTGAGTTCTTCTTCGAGATTGGAGACCGAACAGCAATAAAACAACTGCTCGCGATCCCCCAACAAGAGATTAAAAGGCAAACTCTTTTTGCGTTGGCTTTGGCTTTGGCTGAGAAAAGACGCGGGGTCCAAATCCCCCAACAAATAGGACAAGAGCAAACGCCCCCGGCTTTGGGCATGGGGAATATCTGTTGCTTGATGCCAATGAAAATCCGTCAAAGCAGCAAATTTGCCTGTTTCGGTCATGCCCAACCAAGTGCCCCCACTTTGGGGATCTCGGCCCGCATAGATCACCGGATCCGTATCCCAGCGCATGAGTTTTTCAGTCGGACGGCTGCGAAATTCATCGCGATTGGAGAGCAAAATCAAAGGGTAATGTGCATAGTGTTTCCAAGCCAAAGCAATCACGGACATCGTTGTTTACCTCAAGCCGTGCGCGAAAACATCTGCTGCCCAGACCGTTTGCCCAAATAGGCATCCCAGACCATACAGACATTGCGAATCAAAATCTGACCGCGCGGCAAAACGGCAATATGCCCGTCAGTCAATTCAATTAAGCCATCTTCAGCCATTTCCTTGCAATTTTCCAACTCGCTGTGGAAAAGCTGTGGGAAATCGACTTGAAATTGCCTGCTGATCTGGGTAAAATCCAGGTAGCCATTGCAGATCAGATTTTCGATAATCGCTTTGCGCAGATGGTCATCGGCACTCAAAAGCAGCCCCCGGTGGGTGGGCAAATGGCCCTCGGCCAAAGCCCCTTCATAAGCCGGCACCTCGCGCAAATTCTGAATAAAATGCCCATCGATCTCACTGATCGAAGAGACCCCCAAGCCATAGAGATCCACGCCAGCCTGGGTGGTATAGCCCATAAAATTGCGACGCAGGCTGTGTTCTTTCTGAGCGAGTGCCAATTCATCTTCAGGTTTGGCAAAGTGGTCCATGCCAATATAGACATAGCCGCGCTCCAAAAATGAGGCAATCGCCAACTCAAAGATCGCCAATTTGGTGTCTGAGTCGGGCAGGGTCTCCTCTTTAAGCAGTTTTTGCGCGGGTTTGAGCCAGGGCACATGGGCATAGTGAAAGAGCGCCAACCGATCTGGGCTGAGGCTAAAAACCTGTTCCAGGGTCTGTTCAAAACTGGCCACCGTTTGGTGGGGCAGCCCATACATCAGGTCCATGTTGATGCTCGCAAAGCCCTGCTCACGGGCAAAGTTGACCAAATGTTGGGTCTGCTCAAAGCTCTGCACGCGGTGCACGGCCTGCTGCACCTGGGGGTTAAAATCCTGAATACCCATGCTCAAACGGTTAAAACCGGCCCGGCGCAATGCCAGCACATGCTCATCAGTGGTCACACGGGGATCCACTTCAATCGAGATCTCAGCCCCCGGCGCAAAGTCAATCCGCTGGCGGATCATCGCCACCAAACGCTCGATTTGCTCGGGTTCGAGATAAGTGGGTGTGCCGCCCCCCCAGTGCATCTGGCTGATCGTGCGGGTCTTGGCGATCAGCGGCGCAATTTTGTCGAGTTCTTGTTCCAAGGCCTTTAAATAGGGCTCACTGACCTGCTTTTTACGCGAAATCTGCACATTGCAACCGCAGTACCAGCACAAACTGGTGCAAAAGGGGATATGCACATACAGCGCCAAGGGAGCCGTTGAGCCTTCGGGATTATTGGCGCGGTACAGCGCTTCGGCATCGGCCTGGGTAAAATCGTCAGCCCATTCGGGCGCGGTGGGATAGCTGGTATAACGGGGGCCCGGTTTGGCGTATTTGCTCAACAGCTCCCGTGGAACTTGGTAGTCCTCAAGTTGGGTTCCGCTGCTGGCTTCAGTGCTGACCATATTCCTTGACCCATTCCACCAGACGTTTGACGTTTTCAACCGGGGTCTCGGGCAAAATGCCGTGGCCCAAGTTAAAGATATGCCGGGTGGGAGATTTCCAACTGGCCAAAACGTCTTTGACGCCCTGTTCGACCCCTGAGGCAGGCCCAAAGAGCAGGCAAGGGTCGAGATTGCCCTGCACAGAGACAGAGTCACCCACACGGGCAGGCACTTCACCCAATGGCACACGCCAATCCAGGCTGAGCACGTCGGCCCCCGCTTCAGCGGTGGCTTCGAGCAAATGGTGAGAATTGTTGACGTAGAGAATCAAAGGCACATCGGGCTGCAGGGCTTTAAACCCCTGAATCACCCGTTGGGTGGTCGGCAGGGCAAAGCGGCGGTAATCGGCCAGCGAGAGCGCACCCGCCCAGGTATCAAAGATCTGCACGAGCCGGGCACCGGAGCGGGCCTGGTAGTCGAGGTATTGAATCAACACCCCTGAGATATGTTCCAGCAAGCGGTCAAAGAGCGCAGGCTCGTGGTACATCATGGTCTTAATATAGCGGTAATGGCTGCTGCCACCGCCTTCGATCATATACGCGGCAGTGGTCCAAGGCGCACCCGTAAAACCCAAGACGGGAATGCGGGGCTCAACAGCTTTGACCAACATGGCAATTGCCTCACCCAGCGCCGGAGAGGCCTCCTGCGGATGCGGCGCACGCAGATTCTTGACATCGGCATCTGTGCGCACAGGGTTGTGGATCACCGGGCCTTCGCCTTTGACGTATTCCAAATCGCCGCCCATGGCCTGGGCGGGAATCAGCAGATCTGAGAAAATAATTGCGCCATCGACATTGAGCTGATCGATTGGCTGCATCGAGACTTCGACGGCCAATTCAGGGGTATTACACAGGGTGAGAAAATCGACCTTTTGGCGAATGGCACGAAATTCGGGCATATAGCGGCCCGCTTGGCGCATCAGCCAGACGGGGGTGCGGGAAACAGGCAAGCCACGGGCGGCATCCAAAAGTAAAAAAGAGGGGGAAGTATCGGTCATGATTCATATTGCTCCAGAAAAAACTGGGGCAGGCTTTGCATCAGCAGGATAAATCTGCCCATGCCTATTTTACTCCGCTTAAGAAGAGGGGGTAAGGTTATGGGCAGGAGTTTTCAGGAACTTAGGCACTGTTGAGCCAAATTGATTTATTCCATGGCAAGTTTAGCCAAATAGATACGTCATGACCTGCGATTTGAAGTCTGTTCTGCTGCTTTAGATTGAATAAAGTGAGATTCGGTGCTCTTGTTGGTTCAGATTATGTATAAACTTACAACACCCTTGGAATTTAAGAACATAAAAATATTCGGAATTTTAAAAAAAAATCCGCGAAAACGCCTGAACATTTCTCCGATGGTTTGCGTCTCCTCTGCATCAACTTCCACACGGAGCAATTAATATTTTTTATGAGTGATACACAATCTCCCTTCTTTGTCGCAGGTATGGGGCTGCTCTCAGCAGCCTTGGTGATCTCTGCTTGGCTGGGTGGGCAGGCCATCAGCAAAATTCGCAGCGAAGATCAGACCGTGAGCGTAACCGGGGCCGCAAAAAAAGCGATTACGTCCGACTTCGCCATTTGGCGCAGTTCGGTTGGGGTCGAAAGTACGACCCAACAGCAGGCGTATATCGGCCTGCAAGAGCAGGTCAACAAGGTCAAAAAATACTTTACCGAAGAAAAAGGCATTCCCGCTGAAGCCCTCAAGCTCTCTTCGATCGATATCACCACCCTCGAAGAATTGTTGCCCAATGGCAATCCATCTGGCAAAACGCGGGGTTACCGCCTCGGCCAGCGCTTTGAAATCCAGCTCAAAGACGTCAAAAAAATCGAGGCCCTGGCGCAAGAATCAGCAGAACTGATCGAACGCGGCATCCCGTTTAGTTCCTCTTCTCCCGAATACCTCTACACCCGCCTGAGTGATTTGCGGGTGGAAATGTTGGCTGAGGCCACCAAAGATGGCCGCCTGCGGGCGGAGCAAATCCTGAAAAGTGCCGGCAGTCGCCTGGGCCCCATTCGCTCCGTGCGCACGGGCGTATTTCAGATCACCCAGCCCCATTCGACCGAAGCCAGTGATGGTGGCTCGTATGATACCAGCACGATCGAAAAAGACATCACAGCGGTGTTGACGCTTTCGTTTGCGGTAGATTAATTGACCCTGAGGGTGGGCTGTGGCACGTCAAGACCAAGATCCTGTATTATGTAGTATCTCTCACACTTCGGAATACTTGCACCATGACAGCGCCTACGTCCACCCTCGATCCAACCCTTGAACCCACGCTCGAAAATCTCCAAACCACCCTCAAAGACATCCACCAAGATCCCCTCGACAAAGCCCGCATTCAGGCCTTTGCCCGCGAACTCGACCAGCTCAAAGCAGAGGTCATGGCCCAGGTCGGAGAAGAAGACGTGGTCTATGTCGAAACTGTGCGCCAAATCGCGCGGATCTGTGAAATTTCAGGCCGCCTCTTAATTCACTTCAGCAAGGACCCGATCAGTTGGAGTTTGGGCGTGCTGTCGCTCTGGGTTTATTTGCAGCTCGACAATCTCGAAATTCACCACCCCGCCCAACACGGGGCCTGGGACAAATTACCCGAGGCCAAAGCCTTTCACTCAGACAATTATTACCACAACTCCCCCGTCGACGAAGAGGCCTGGCGCTACCGCCACAATATTTTGCACCACTCGTATACAGGCCAATTGGAGCGCGACCCCGATGTGACCTTTGGCTTTTTCAGACTCGGAGAAGAGATCGACAAGCGCTACTACCACAGCATTCAGCCTGCAATGCTGATCTTAAACAGCTTTGTGACCGATCAGAGCATTGCTTTGCTCTCAGCCGGGCTGGGTGATTTTATTGGCAGGCTGATTCCCGGTTATCACCCCGAAGACAACGCAGGCATGCACAAAAAGCTCGATGCCAAGGCCTTTCAGACCTCGCTCTGGCAGTATTTGCGCAAAGCCATCCCCCACACGGCCTATAACTACGGCCTGTTTGGCTTGCTGGCAGGCCCCCAAGGCTTTGCCAAGGTCACCTTGGGCACGATGACGGCCATGGTGCTGCGCAATCTGTTTACAGGCCTGAGCTTTTATACCGGCCATATGGTCGAAGGGGTCAAACACTATTCCGAAGCGCCGCACAGCAAAGCTGAGTGGTATGTGCAGCAGATCGAAGGCACGGCCAATGTGCGCGCCTCTCGCCCGATCTCGATGTTAATGGGCCACCTCAATTACCAGATTGAACACCACCTCTTTCCCAAATTGCCCCCCAACCGCCTCGAAGCCATTGCCCCCAAAGTCGAGGCCCTGTGCGAAAAATATGGCATCAACTATATTAGTGGCAGCTTTCCCGAACAGGTGGCGAGCGTTTTTCGCCGTTTGGGCAAATACACGCGCTGAAGTCGATCTGCAAAAGTGAATCAAGGGCTATACTGATCAGAGCATCTTGAGAACGAGGTCCATTATGAATAAACCCGCCCCCACCCCCGCAGATTTGATTGATCCCATCCGCGAGCGCTGGAGCCCCCGCGCCTTTGATCCCAGCCAGGCTGTGGCAGCTGAATTGTTGAATGAAGTGCTTGAAGCTGCCCGCTGGGCTCCCTCCTGTTTTAATGAACAGCCCTGGCGCTTTCTGGTCTTTGGCCAAGACGATGCCTTGCGCCCAGACCTTGAAGCCTGCCTCAACCCCACCAATCAATGGGCCTGCCAAGCCAGCCACCTGTTGGTGATCTGCGCCATGAAACAGTTTGCCAAAAACGAAAAAGACAATCGCCATGCCGCCTACGACACAGGCGCCGCCACCCTGGCCCTGATTTTGCAGGCCCAGAGCAAAGGTTTGGCCAGCCACCAAATGGCGGGTTTTAAACGCGAAGAACTGGAGGCCCTGTTGCAAATTCCCGCGCAAGCCGAATGCCTGAGTGTGATGGCCCTGGGTTATGAGTGTGAGGCCAAAGAAGAAGCAGGTTTGAGCCCTGAACATTTGGAAAAAGAAAAGGGCCCACGGATGCGCAAAGAACTGGCACAAATCGCCAGTACAGGCCAGGTCTGGTCGTTTTAACGATCTAGATCAATGCCCAAAGGGGCGAGTGCTGGTATGATGCAAGAGCATTAACCTGAGGGAGAATCCAACCATGCCTGCTCAATCTGCCCCCCAAACATCCCCCCCCGATCTGGCCAGTGAATTGCGTGACTCATTTGTGCGCAATATTCACCATACCCTGGCCAAAGACGCCTATTCAGCCACCGCCTGGGATCTGTTCCATGCCACGGCTTTGAGCGCCCGCGAACGCATGGTTGATCAATGGCTCAAAACCCTGCAGCGCTATTATCACGAAGATGTGAAACGGGTCTATTATCTCTCACTCGAATTTTTGATCGGCCGTTCTTTGAGCAATAGCTTGCTCAATCTCGGCCTGTATCAAGAAATGGGCCAGGCCTTGGAAGCCCTGCAAATGGATCTGGGCACGATTGAAGAGGCCGAATGGGATGCGGGCCTGGGCAATGGGGGCCTGGGGCGTCTGGCAGCCTGTTATTTAGATTCGATGGCCAATACGGGCATTCCCGGCTATGGGTATGGCATCCGCTACGAATACGGTATTTTCTTTCAACATATCCGTGGGGGTTATCAGGTTGAAACGCCAGACAACTGGCTGCGTTACGGCAATCCCTGGGAGTTTCCCCGGCCTGAATTTCTCTACCCGGTTCACTTTTATGGCCGCGTCCATGAGTTTATGGACGACGCGGGCCATTTGCGCCACAACTGGACCCACACCGAATCGGTGATGGCCATGGCTTACGATACCCCGATTCCGGGCTTTCAAAACGGCGTGGTCAACACCATGCGCCTCTGGTCGGCCAAATCGACCCGCGAATTTGATCTGGCCTATTTTAACAGTGGCGACTATATCAACGCCGTGGCCCACAAAAACGAAAGTGAAAATATCTCAAAGGTTCTCTATCCCAATGACAATACCCTGCATGGCCGCGAACTGCGCTTAAAACAGGAGTATTTCTTTGTCTGCGCCACTTTGCAAGATATCTTTCGCCGCTACCTCAAAACCCACACGGATTTTGAGGCATTTCCCGATAAAGTGGCGATCCAAATGAACGATACCCACCCAGCTCTGGCGGTGGCTGAGCTGATGCGGCTCTTTGTCGATAAATACCACCTGCCCTGGGAAAAAGCCTGGGATCTCACCACTCGCTCCTTGGCGTATACCAACCACACGGTCATGCCCGAAGCCCTGGAAAAATGGTCGGTGCCAATGCTGGAAAAATTGTTGCCGCGCCATTTGCAGCTGATTCAAGAGATCAACCGGCGCTTTTTGAATTCGGTCTATCTGCAGGCCCCCCATCAACGAGAATTGCTGGAGCAGGTCTCAATCCTGGAAACGGGCCTCGACGAACCCAAGGTGCGCATGGCCCATCTCGCCCTGATTGGCAGCCACCGCGTCAATGGCGTCTCTGAACTGCATTCAGCCATTCTCAAAGAGCAGATCTTTCCCCATTTTTATGCCTTGGAACCCGACAAATTGACCAATGTGACCAATGGCATTACCCAGCGGCGCTGGCTCTTGCAGTGCAACCCCCAACTGGCAGCACTGATCAGCCAAAAAACAGGCCCAGACTGGCTGCGGGATTTGTCTCAAACCCACAAATTGCTTAAGTTCAGCAAAGATCCGGCTTTTTTAAAGGCCCTGCGGGAGATCAAATTCCAGAACAAAGTCAAACTCTGTCAATATATTCACAAACACCACCACCTGGAACTGGATCCGCACTCCCTCTTTGATTGCCAAACCAAACGCTTACACGAATACAAACGGCAATTGCTCTTGATTCTGTATATGATCACCCTCTATGCCCGCAGCAAAGACGATCCCAACCAAATTGTCGTGCCGCGGACCTTTATCATGAGTGGCAAAGCGGCCCCCGGCTATTATATGGCCAAGCTGATCATCAAACTCTTTAATGCCGTGGCCGAGCGCATCAACCACGACCCCAGTGTAAAGGGCAAAATCAAGGCGATTTTCCTGCCCAATTACAGTGTTTCCTTGGCAGAAAAGATCATCCCCGCAGCAGATCTGAGTGAACAAATTTCGACAGCAGGCATGGAGGCCTCTGGCACAGGCAATATGAAATACGCACTCAACGGCGCATTGACCATTGGTACCCTGGACGGTGCCAATGTCGAAATGATGGAAGAAGTGGGCAGCGAAAATATCTTTATCTTTGGCTTGCAAAGCCACGAAGTCGAAGCTTTGCGCGGCCATTACCACCCCTGGGAAGCGGTGGAAAGGGATCCCGAACTGCAACGCTGCCTGGAGTGGATTCAGGAAGATGTCTTTTCGGCCACCGAGCCCGGCTTGTTTCAGCCCATTTTGACCTCCCTGCTCAAAGGGGACCCCTATTTTGTCCTGGCCGATTACCGCGCTTATGTTCAATGCCAAGCAGAAGTTGACAGCGTCTATTTAGACCCAGAACGCTGGTCATTTAAAATGCTTCACAATATCTCCCGCATGGGCAAGTTTTCAAGTGACCGAGCGGTTTTGCAGTATGCATCCGAGATTTGGGGCATCACCCCTTCTGCGCAGGTCTCGCCATGAATCCCCCCAGCCCCGAACAGATCTTGCCCCTCTTGGCAGAACTGTATCAGACAACAGCCAGCCAGAATGAAGGCCGTGTCGCCAGTTATATCCCCCAATTGGCCAAAGCCAACCCTGCGCATTATGCCGTGGCCGTCTGTTTTGCCGACGGCAGCCAAGCCAGTTGGGGCCAAGCTGATTTGGCTTTTTGCCTGCAATCGGTCTGCAAACCCGTTAATTATTGCCTGACCCTCGAAGAACATGGCGAAGACAAAGTGCATCAACATGTCGGTTTTGAGCCCAGCGGCCAGGTCTTTAATGCTCTGACCCTGAATAGCCAAGGTCTGCCTCACAATCCGCTGATCAATGCCGGCGGCATTATGTGCTGCAGCTTGATTCGGCCCCAACTCAAATTGCCCGATCGCTTTGAGGCCATTACCCAATTTTGGAGCGAACTGAGCGGGGGCAGCCCACCGGGTTTCGACAATGCGGTTTACCAGTCTGAGCGCCAGAGTGCCGATCGCAACCACGCCTTGGCCTATTTTATGCGCGAAAACAAAGCTTTTCCTGCAGACACCGATCTCGAAGAGACCCTGGAACTGTATTTTCAGTGCTGCTCGCTCACGCTCAATGTACAAGAATTGGCAGTTGTGGCAGCCACCCTGGCCCAAGGCGGGAAAAACCCACTCACAGGCCAAACGCTTTTGCAGCCACGCACCCTGCGCAATTGCCTAACGGTAATGGCGACCTGTGGCATGTACAATTTTTCGGGCGAATTTGCCTTTAAAATTGGCCTGCCCGCCAAAAGTGGGGTCTCGGGGGGCCTGATGCTGGTTGTGCCCGGTCTGATGGGACTCGCACTCTGGTCACCGCCTTTGGACAGCTATGGCAATAGCGTGCGGGGCGTGGCCTTTTGCCGTGAATTGGTCAATCAGCTGCCCCTGCACGTCTATGCACCCAAGCCTTGATACTACCAAGGCTTGAGAAAGAGCCTTTAAGGCAGGTTAAAATAATAACGGGTGCCGTGGGCCTCAATCGCGCCACTGAGTTTTTTCAGGGCTTCGACGTAAGCGGCTGTGCGCATATCGCATTTGTACTCAGTCATGGTTTCCCAGACATTGATCGTGGCTTTTTCCATGATTTTTTGGAGTTTTTCTTGCACTTCTTCCAGCTCCCAATAAAAGCCGGTCTGGTTTTGCACCCACTCAAAATAGCTGACCGTGACCCCGCCCGCGTTGGCGAGAATATCCGGAATGACCAAGACACCGCGTTCATGTAAAATCGCGTCGGCATCAGCCGTAACTGGGCCATTGGCCAATTCCAGCACAACTTTGGCTTTGATATCTTTGGCGTTGCGGGCCGTGATTTGGTTTTCCAACGCTGCGGGCACCAGCACATCGACCGGCAATTTGAGCAGATCCTGATTGCTCATGGGCTGAGAAGTGCCGTTGGTGGGGGCCCCGGCCAAAACCTCTTTGTGCTCCTGCTCCCATTTTTTCAGGGAATAGGGGTCAATGCCATCGGGATCGTAGATCCCACCTTCAGAATTGCTGACCGCGACAATTTTATAGCCGGCATCGTGCAGCAGACGGGCACAGTGATAACCCACGTTACCGAAGCCCTGAACTGCAACTTTGGTCTCTTGAGGCACAATATTGAGCAGCTCTTCAAGGCGGCGCAAGACGTTCATGCCTCCGCGACCAGTGGCGTCGGTGCGGCCCAGAGAGCCACCCAAACTCAGGGGTTTACCGGTGATCACACCCGGGTATTTGCCGCGTTTGATGCGGTTGTACTGGTCGCTCATCCAGCCCATGATAATTTCGTTGGTGTACATATCTGGAGCGGGAATATCCACTTCGGGGCCAATCATATCGGCAATCATTTCGATATAGGTGCGGCTCAGGCGCTCCAATTCGGTTTTGGTCAACTCTTTGGTGTCGACACAAATGCCCCCTTTGGCCCCCCCAAAGGGAATGCCAACCACCGCGCATTTAAAGGTCATCCAAAAAGCCAGGGCCATGACCTCGTCGAGGGTGACGTTTTGGTGGTAGCGAATCCCGCCTTTGGCAGGCCCACGTGAGTCGTCATAGCGCACACGAAAGCCTTTAAAGGCACGGCGTGCACCATTGTCCATGCGAATCACGACCGAAACGGCCAGGGAAGATTTGGGGTATTTCAACTGTTCTTCGACATCGGGGGAAATCGGGAAATATTGAATCGCCTTGTTGAGGCGGCGACGGGCGTCGCGGAAGAGTTTATCGTGTTCCTCTGCGGGTTCGAGGGTTTGAGCATTCTGTTCGGCATCGGTGGTCATCAGTTCCATATAAGCGCTCCTTCATGAAATCGGGCATCAGAATTGCCTTGAGGCATGACGTGTTAAAATACAAAGTCACTGGTTGAATCTGATCAGTGACAGGTGCTTTCACTGCACCCACTCCATTATAATGATCGCGCGGCAGAAATGACGCGCCGAAAAGCAAAAGATCTTTAAAAATTCTGATCAGAAAGGTTCTCAGGCATGGCCGGACATTCCAAGTGGGCTCAAATTAAACGCAAGAAAGCCAAAACCGACGACGCGCGGGGCAAAGTTTTTACCAAAATGGCCCGTGAAATCATGGTGGCCGTACGCGAAGGCCGCAGCAGCGATCTCAATGGCAATTTCAGATTGCGTCAAGCCGTGACCCGCGCCAAGGCCTCGGGCCTGCCCAGTGACAATATCGAGCGGGCGATTCAAAAGGGCATGGGGGCTTTAACCGGCGATAAATTTGAATCGATCCAATACGAAGGCTACGGCCCCGGTGGCGTGGCCGTGATGATCGACGCCCTGACCGACAACCGCAACCGCACCGCCGGAGATATTCGCTCGTATTTTAATAAATGCAATGGCAATCTGGGTGAGACCGGAAGTGTGAACTGGATGTTCAGCAAAAAAGGCCTGCTGCGCATCAATGAAGTTGAAGATCCCGACAGCCTGATGATGGAAGCGCTTGAAGCCGGGGCTGAAGATCTGCGCGAAGATGGCGAGACCCAAGAAGTCTTAACCACCCCCGAAGAGTTTGAAACCGTGGTCACAGCCCTGCAAGACAAATACCAGTTGGAATCTTCCGAGGTCAGCTATTTGCCGATCAACACGGTGAATGTCAGCGATACGGACGTAGCCAAAAAGCTACTCAAATTGCTCGATCTGCTCGAAGAGCACGATGACGTGCAAGCGGTATACGCCAATTTTGAAATGGATGATGCTGTGCTCGCCGCATTAGAGGCTTAGACCATGGAACAGGCCCTGCTGCTGGTTGCGCTGCTGATTGCCGGTGTGGCCTTGGGCACCGTCGTCTGGGTCATCAGAGGCGGTAAATCGCGGCAGCAATTGCAAAACGAGCGCGACGAGCAAAGCCGGGCCCGCAGAGAAGCCGAAAGCCGCCAAAAAGAGCTTGAAAAAGAAGTGTCGGGCCTGCAAAGACAATTGGAGCAGAGCCAAAAACAAGTGGCTGAGCAATCCATAGAACTCAACCGCCAGGCGATTCAGATTGAGGCCCGCAGCCAGTTGTTGGCCGAAAAAGATCTGGAATTAAAAAGCCGCCTGGAGGACCTGCGCAGCCAGGAACAGGCGCTTGAATCGGCCCGCCAAACCCAGGCCGAAGCCCATTCCCAGGCCATGGCTGAATTGGCAGAACTCTCCCCAGAACAGGCCCGCAGCCAGATTTTGAGCACTTGGGAAACCCGCCTGGAAAAAGACATCGCCAAGCGCATCCACGCCGCCCAAACATATATCCAAGAACAGAGCAATCAGCTCGCAGGCAAAATTTTGGCCCAGGCGATTCAGCGCTGTGCAGTCGATCATGTGGTCGAAAACACAGTGGCCACCGTCAATTTGCCCAATGAAGCCATGAAAGGGCGAATCATTGGCAAAGAGGGCCGCAATATTCGCTCCTTTGAGCTGACCACCGGCGTGGATCTGATGATCGACGATACCCCCGAAGTGGCGATGGTCTCCTCCTTTGATCCGATTCGGCGCGAAGTGGCCCGGCGGGCACTCGAAAACCTCGTGGCCGATGGCCGCATTCACCCCACCCGGATTGAAGAAGAGGTCGCCAAGGTCAAGGCCGAACTCGACACATACCTGCGCGAAGAGGGCGAAGCCGCCGCCCTGGAAGTGGGGATTCATGGCTTACACCCTGAGATCATTCAATTGCTGGGCCGTTTGCGCTACCGCAGCAGCTATGGCCAGAATATTTTGCAACATTCCAAAGAAGTGGCTTATACCGCTGGGATCATGGCGGCTGAAATTGGTGCTGACGTGCAAATCGCGCGCCGGGCAGGGCTCTTACACGATCTGGGCAAGGCCCTGACCTACGAAGAGGTCGGCACCCACACGGCCCTGGGCATCGACGCCGCCCGCCGCTGGGGTGAAAAACCCGAGGTCTTACACGCCATGGCCGCCCACCATTTTGACGTACAGCCCATGACCCTCGAAGCGATCTTGGTGCAGGTCGCTGACACCCTTTCAGCGGCCCGCCCCGGCGCGCGGCGCGAGCCCGTAGAAAAGTTCATGACACGCATGAATGCCCTGGAAAAATTGGTAATGGGCTTTAAAGGGGTCGAAAAGGCCTTTGTGATTCAAGCCGGGCGCGAGGTGCGCGTGATTGTCGACCCCGATGCCCTGCCCGAAGCCCAATTGGAGCGTTTGGCGTTTGAAATTGCGCAAAAAATTGAGCAGGAGCTGGAGTATCCCGGCCAGATCAAGGTCTCATTGTTGAGAGAGATGCGCGCCACACATTATGCCCGCTGAGCCCCTCGAAGCAGCCAAGCCAGTTGGCCGCCTGGTCTATGCCGATGCACTTCGCGTCTTTGCCATTTTGATGGTGGTGGTCTTGCACACCTCGGCCCGCGCCTTGACCAAAAGCCCGGCCTTTGGCGAGGTCTGGTGGGCGGGCAATCTCTTTGACTCGCTCAGCCGCTGGAGTGTGCCGGTCTTTGTGATGTTAAGTGGAGCATTGCTTTTAAGTGCTCCCCGCAGCGAAGGTTTGGGCTTTTTTCTGCGGCGCAGATTCAGCAAAATTGTGTTGCCTTTTCTGGTTTGGAGCACAGTCTATCTGCTCTTTCGTTGGCTGCTTTTAAAAGAGCCCCTGACACTGGGACACATTCTTCCGGCTTTTTTACACGAGCCGGCCTTTTACCATCTCTGGTTTATGTACGTGATTCTGGGCCTGTATCTGATCACCCCGTTGCTGCGCAGCTGGCTCAAACAGGCCTCAAATCAAGATCTTCAGTATTTTTTCTGCCTCTGGGTGCTGTTTGTCTCTTTTCTGCCCATGAGCAAACACCTCTGGGGCTTAGATCTCGGTATTCAGCTGGAGTTTCTCACGGGTTATGCCGGTTATTTTGTCTTGGGTTATTATTTACATCAGCAAAAATCCCTCCCCACACCCTGGCTCTGGGGGGCATTTATCTCTGGGGCAATGCTGACCGTGGGCGGCACCTGGTTTTTGACCTTGAAAAAACAGGGCCATCTTGATCAGGCTCTGTTCAGCTATTTTAGCCCCAATGTCCTGTTGATGTCGGTTGGGGTCTATGGCCTGTTTAAAGGCTCTCAGCGCCTGGGAGAGGGGCAGATTCCCCGCTGGTTGCTGGGGTTGAGCCAGTCCAGCTTTGGCATTTATCTCTGCCACCCGCTGCTGCTAGCGGTGGCCCTGAACACCACCACGATGAATCAATTTAAGCTGGAAAATGTCTTGCTCGCGGCCTGGTGGGGCATTCCACTCTGTAGCGTTCTGGTCTTTGGTCTCAGCCTGGGACTGGTGCTGCTTTTGCGCAAAGTGCCGCTGCTCAAAGCCACGGTTCCTTAATCTAGAATCAGTCGGAATCTGAGCCCTGAATCTGAGCAAAAACCGCCTGGGCCCAATCTTTGGCAATTTTACGCCCCTCGGCCCCTTTAAAGTGAATCCCGTCGCCACCCGTTTCGGGGTAATAGGTATAGGGGCGCGCGTCGATAAACCTCGCCCAGGGTTTGACCGCCGTGTGCAGCCAGCCACAGAGCCGGTCGAGTTTCCAGCGCGGTTGCAGACGAATCACCGGTGGGCCGACCCAGATCAGATCAGCCCCCGCCTCGGCAATATATTGCGCCATTTTGGCCGACGTGCCCATCACCGTCTCACGCGAATAGTCCACCATATTGGCCCCGAGTGAGACAATCACCAGCTCAGGTTCACATTGTTTGAAAAGCAAAGGCAGACGCGGCGTGCGCTTGAGCTGGCCAAAAGGCACCCGCACAATCTGACCGCTTTCGTTGCGCGAAAAATAGCCACAATGGGTGCGGGTGCCATCGAACCACCAGATCGGGTGTGAGCTGCAACTGGCATAGGTGCGAACCCGCGCCCCTGCATCGCGGCAGGCCTGATCGAGGATTTTGCCATACTGGCCCACGGTGTGGGAGTCGCCCAGAATTAAGACCCTTCGGCCGGGCCGTACTGCAGGAAAGAGGCGTTCTTTGCGTTCAGACATTGTCCCTCCCAGATTTAAAAAGACGTGGAATAAGAAAAGAACAGAGGCGTTTGTTGACTGTGCTGTGGGGCTAAGGGGTTGAGATCTTGATCCAGCCGCAACTCTCGTCGCAGCCGTCCATTGGTTTCATTGGCATAAAAATCAGGCGCTATGGCACCGATCAAACGCCCCATGCCTAAACCCAGCACAGCGTAAGTACCATAGCCCCAAACACCATAAACATTTCCATCAATCAAGGCAAAACCGGTCAGGCCCAGGAAGACCAAACCCACAGTATCAAACAATGATACTGCAACTCCCCCCCAAATATCACCATGTGAAAAAGAACCTATGCCCAATGGGGTAATCAGATTCGCAAAATGGATTTCTGACGGCTTAATGGCCTCGGCCCGATAACGCTGCCGTCGTGCCTCCAAATCCAGCTCTGTTTCCGTCAGCGGTGAAGCAATAACCTGTGATGTCAGACAGAGAGGGATGAGACCAAAACATACACAAATAAACCGTTTCAACATGCGCAAATCATACCTTTTTTTTAAATTTTGAACTTTTCTTCATTTATGATAGAAGACCCCCTTTTGCCATGGGTAGCATTTTGAAATTGCAGAATGTCCCCCTTTGTCAAAGGCAAATCTGGATGGCAAAAGACTTTGTTCGATTGTGGGCATCGATTTGCCGACCAAAATCCCCACCCGCCCGGAATCCACCCGATCCAATCTCTGCTAATAACTAATAGAACACC
>JBFWRL010000117.1:0-17358 GCA_050248915.1 Candidatus Sericytochromatia bacterium | reverse complement strand
CCAGTGCCACGCCACGACCCACCCCCACTCCCAGCTTACCCAGCCTGCCTGCCAAGTTTGAGAGCCAGCTCAAACAGAGCCTGAAACAGGTCAAATGGCCTGTGGCGGCGGGCAATTTCAAAAGCACCCCCCAAACCCTGACCTGGCGTGTGCCCGCAACTGAACTTTTTGCCTGGGATTTGCGCACCCTTTCACCCCGCTCGCAGGCCTTGTTGCGTACCCTGGCCAGCCAATTAAAAACCGGGAATCTGGCCCTGCAAATTGAGGGAGCCGGTCTGCCTGCGCGCAGCGGCAATTTGCGCTGGGTCAGTGATTGGGAACTTTCTGCCTTGCAAGCAGCCCGGATTGCCGACTTTTTAATGCTCTCTCAGGCCCCTGCCGAGCGTTTGCAGGTGCTTGCGGGCAAAGCCCCCCAGGCAGGCAAACCCCAATTCCTCGGCACGCTGCAATTGCATTTTCTGGCTTTGCCCGCGCCAAGTCCCACACCTGTCTCCTCTGTCAGTCCTGTGGCGCAAAGAAGCCAAGCCGCCCCAGCTCTGACGGGAGGCGTGGCTTCACCTTCTTCCAAATCACCTCTGGCAGCGACCTCTTCTTCGCAAGGTCAGAGCAGCCCGCCAGCGACACGTTCTCCCCTCTCTGTGGGGAGCCGCCCTACTGCTTTGCCCCCGTCTTCTCAACCCCTATCTCGAAGGAGTCCCAACCGATGACTGAATTATTGCCCCCCCTGATTCCCCGTGAAGTGCTCTTTGGCAATCCCGAACGCACCTCGCCCCAAATTTCGCCCGATGGCACACAAATTGCCTTTCTCGCTCCCGATCAGGGGGTTTTAAATATCTGGGTTCGCAGCTTAAGCGACGAGAGCGCGCGGGTGATTACCCAGGACCGCGACCGCGGCATTCGGCTCTTTTTCTGGGCCCAGGACAGCCGCCATTTGCTCTACTTGCAGGATCGCGGTGGCAATGAAAATTGGCGTCTCTATGGCCTGGATCTCACGGGAGGAGCGGTTAAAGACTATACCCCTTACGAAGACGTGCAGGCCCAGGTGATTCAGCGCGACAAACACTTCTCCGATGAACTTCTGATTGCCCTCAATCTGCGCAGTGCCCAATTACACGACGTCTATCATCTGCGCCTGTCTACGGGTGAATTGCAATTGATCGCCGAAAACCCCGGCAATATACTCGGCTGGGTCGCTGATGCCCGCTTTCAGGTACGGGCAGCGGTGGCAGCCAATTCCGATGGCTCGATGAGCCTGATCTACCGTGAAACCCCCCAGGCTGAGTGGGAAAAATTACTTGATTGGCCGATGGAAGACAGCCTCACCAGCAGCCCCTCCCATTTTTCCCAAGATGGCCAGACCCTCTATCTCTTGGAGTCGCGGCAGGCCAATACGGCCCGTTTGGTGGCCCTGAATTTGACCGACCGCAGTACTGCGGTCCTGGCCGAAGATCCCCACTACGATGTCAACCGTCTTTTGGTGCATCCCGATACCTATGCCGTGCAAGCGGTGGCCTTTGCCCGGGCCAAAGAAGAGTGGCAATTGCTCGATCAGAGCTTGGCTGAAGACTTTGCCTTTTTGGAACATTATCGTCTGGGCGAATGGGCCCTGAGCAACCGCGACGATGCCGACAAAACCTGGCTGGTGCGCTACAACCGGGATATTGGCCCCGTGGAGTTTTATGCCTACGACCGGGCCACACAAACCCCCACTTTTTTATTCGTGCACCAGCCCGCTTTAAACGATTACCCCCTGGCCCCGATGGAGCCGATCAGCTTTACTTCCCGCGATGGACTCAAAATCGAGGGGTATATGACTTGGCCTTTGGGCGTGCCCCGCGAAAACCTGCCGATGGTTTTAAATGTGCATGGCGGCCCCTGGTGGCGCGATACCTGGGGTTATCACCCCGAGGCCCAGTGGCTGGCCAATCGCGGCTATGCCTGCCTGCAGGTCAATTACCGGGGCTCCACGGGCTATGGCAAAGATTTTCTCAACGCCGGTGACCGTGAATGGGCCGGAAAAATGCACGATGATCTGTTGGATGCGCTGGAATGGGCCATTAGCCAGGGCGTGGATCGCCAAAAAATTGCGATTTATGGCGGCTCGTATGGTGGCTTTGCGGCTTTGGTGGGAGCGACGTTTACCCCCGATGTCTTTGCCTGTGCGATCGACATGGTCGGCCCCAGCAGTTTGATCACCCTGATTCGCTCTTTCCCGCCTTATTGGGCGGCCATGCTCGACAATTTTAAAAAGCGCGTGGGTGATCCCGATAGCGAAGAAGAATTTCTCAAGTCGCGTTCACCGCTGTTCAAAGTGGATCAGATTCAAATCCCGATGATGATTGCCCAGGGAGCCAACGACCCGCGGGTGACGGTGCAAGAAGCCGAGCAGATTGTGGCTGCCATGCAAGAAAAGGGCATTCCCCACGAATACCTGCTCTTTGACGACGAGGGACATGGCTTGGCCAAACCCCAAAATCGCTTTCGCTTCTACGCGGCCATGGAGCGCTTTTTGGAAACCCATTTGGGGGGACGCAGCCAGGCTTAAAAATGGCCTGAGTACTGTGTCTAAACGTGCTCAGGCTGTTTCGGCGAATTTGCCTAAATTGTCGACGCGCTGTTGGTAGGCACGCATTTTTTGGATGTTGCGCAGATCTTCATCGCGGACCGACGATTTGAGTTCGGCGACCTCTTGGCGCAATTCTTTGACCAAGGCCTCCATTTGCAATAAACGCCATTCAAGCTCTTGCAATTGCGCGCTGCGGGAAGTGGGTGAAGGGTCTTCTTTTTGCATACAAACCTATTCCTGCGGATTGAACTGTCCCCTTGTTCTAGAGAGACGGGGACTGCCTTTGAAAGTTCCTGAGAGGACTATAATTTTGAGCTTGAATGCATTAAGATAGGGGTATGGAGAACCTCTCAGATCCCAATCTAAAACCCGAATCTGAATCCCCTCTGTATATTGAGCTGGATGATCCACTTCCCCTTCGACCCGGCTCAGGGGCCGACCTTCGACCCAGCTCAGAGACGGCCTCGCCGTTGCCGGAGAATCTGTCGCTATTGGACACCCCTTTAAATTTTGCTCAGCGCCCTGCACAACCTTTTGAGCAGGCTCAGACTCCCTTTGAGGCCCCTGAAAACAGCCCCCCACCGGTCATGGTGGTCTTGCGGCAAACCCCGCCCTTGAAGTTGATTGCTTTGGTGGGTGCGCTGCTGGTGATTCTGCTGCTCTTTCCGCAATTTTTGCTGATTCTGCGTGGGGCTTTTTTGGAGCTGCTGCTCTTGGTGCGGGCCCTGATCTTTCCCTTGGCAGCCCTGGGATTTGCCATTCTTCTCTTGCACCTGTTTTACTCCCGCAGGCGCTGATGCTGCCCTTGCGCAGCCGGGCCCGCCAGATTGTTGTGCCCTGCCAAGATGTTTCTCTGCGCAATTTGGCAGAGCTGTCTGTGTCTGAGCTGGCGGCTTATCACGAACAGGGCTTGGCGCTCTACCGGGCCTCTTTTGCTCAGGCTGCTAAGCCTACTGCTTTGGCACGTACGCAAGCCCAGCCCTCAAAGCAGACAGGTTATTCCTGGCTGGCGATCAAACGGGCTTGGGCCCAGGCCCTGCTCTCAGATTGCAATTATTGTGTGCACAATTGCCGGGTCAACCGTGTGGCTGGGGAAACCGGCTATTGTGGCCTGACCGACCAGGCCCTGATCAGCGGGGAATACTTGCATCATGGTGAAGAGGCAAAGGTGGGAACCACCCACGCGATCTTTTTCAGTGGCTGTACCCTGCACTGTTTGTTTTGCCACAATTGGCGCGAGACCTTTGACCTCTCTGCCGGAGCGCAAGTGGATGCCATTCACTTGGCTGAGCAGATCCGCTTGCGCTGCGCCGATCCCACTGTGCAGTCGATCAGCTTTATTGGCGGCACCCCTGAGCCGCATTTGCACACCCTGACGGCTTTGGCGGAGATCTTGCCTGAAGCAATCGCTCTGCCCTGGGTCTTTAACAGCAATGCGACCCTCTCTGCCACGGGTCTGGCCCTGATGGAGGGCCTGATCGATCTGTATTTGCCAGATTTTAAATTTGGCAACGATCGCTGTGCCTGGCAATTGGCCAAGATCTCCCATTACAGCGACACCTTGGAGGCCAATTTGCAGGCTTATCAGGCGCAAAGCAGACAAACAGCTGCTTATGGTCGGCCTGTGCAGGTGCTGATTCGCCATCTGCTCATGCCCGGGCACCTCGCTTGTTGCACCCTGCCTGTGCTGGAAAAGATCGCGGCAGTGTACCCAGAAATGACGGTCAATTTAATGGGGCAATACCGCCCCTTCTACAAGGCCCGTGAGCGAGAAGAACTCAACCGGCGTCTGGCCAAAGCAGATTTGGAAATGGCACGGGCACGGGCCCATGAATTGGGTTTGACTTTGACTTGAGCTGGGCCGATCAACTCATTTGACGTGTTTGGTACCAGCGCTCAAAGCGCTCTGCCATTGCCTTTTCGGGGCTGGGGATAGCTGAATACTGTTCAAAAACAGCCTGTTCAAAATCGCTGTGTCCGCCACTCTGGCAAAAATCCCGTTTAAAATCTGCCATGACCTTGCCCAAGGCCGAACCACTCAGGCCGTATGTTTGCATCAATTGGCCGCCATTAAACAGGGCTTTGGCAAATTCATGTTTGCGGTGTTCTTCGGCATACAGGGCCAATTCTCCCAATAAATCCACCCCTGTGGCATAAAAATGGTTGTGAATGCGGATCAAATAAATGGATTTGTCTTCTTCAAAGCGAAACTCATTCAAGGTTTTGCCTGCGAGCCATTGCAAAAAGAGCTGGTAGGTTTGGCGCTTTTTATTGCGGGTGCGGTTGATATGGTTGAGTTCGTCGAGGTCAAAAATCGCAGCATTAAAATAGCGCGAAGAGGCCACAAATTCAAAGATGGCTTCGCGGTTTGTGAATCCCTGCAAAAAGCGGGAATAATCATAACCCAAAAAGCTGTAGATGGCTGCGGGATCTTTGCAAAGCGTGATTTTCTTGGCACGGTAGCCCGACTCGGTGCGAATTTGGTAACAGAGGCCATCAAAGCCAAATTTGAGCCCAAATTTATGTGCAACTCGGCCGATTAAATTGTTGAGATCGTTGTAAGCGAAATAAAACAGGGCCGTTTCATAATTTTCAGGGGCGACAAAATTCAAGTCCACCTGAAAGTTTTGATACTCAAACGAGAGCATATCCCCATTAAAATACTGCTCCCGGCTGCCGATTTTCTGGAAAAAGATTTCCAACTCAGCCCGATCAGGTTTGGGCTGGGCAACCACAAAGTCAATATCGCCAAAAGATTCTTTTTCGCTGTAAAACTGCAGCGGCGCAAAAGGCGTTTTCAGAAAACCAGCCAAAAGCGTTTTCAGCTCATGTTCGTAGCGCTCATAATCGCTGCGATTGAGCCGTTGGGTATTGGAAATAGCATTGCCGCCCATATCGATACTCCTTTTGGCTGGTTTTTAATCTAAAGGCAAAAAAACAGGCCATCTACAAAGGATGGCCTGCGGGTGACTAAGCCAGAACCGGCTTATTTGTTTTTGGCTTCAAAGTGGAAGGCAAAATCGCGGTTGGTTTGGCCGTCGCCCACATGGCGAACCCGTACTTTGAGGGCTCCCATGCCTTTGAGGGGGGGAATGGCGAGATAGCCACGAATTTCACCGCCGGGGGGCACATCTTGGGGCCAGAAACCGTGGTCTTGAATGAATTTTTCGGCCACAATCGCGCGCTCTTGTTCCATAAAATTGGGTGCGCCACTGATGGTATTGGTATTGAGGTAGTGGTAATGCCGCCATTGACGCATGAGTTCGCCGGAGCTGAGGTATTCCACAGGCAGGCCGTTGAAGCTCACACTGAAACGCAGCTGTGAAGCGCCAATTTCGCGGGGACTGTTATTGGAAATGCTGACCTGAAAGACCTGGGTCTGCACAATGTTTTTATAGGCATACGGAGAAAAATCATCGCTGAGTTTGCCCCCGCCATTGGGATGAAAGACCTTGGCCTGTTCGGGCTCGGCCACAGGGCGCACACTGACTGTGATGTCCCCTTGGGTTTCGCTCAGGGTCTCGTTGCCGCCGATCGACTGGTTGCTGGCCTGGCTGACAGGGGTCAAGCTGGTGGCGGCAGTGGCAGGCAGGGCGATCAGGCAGGCACTCAGGGCGAGAATCAATTTTTTCATGGGATCCCTCTCTTAGCATTTGGTGCAGATTGCGCTTATTATAATACAGCCGTTTCGGAGATTTCTAGGCATTATCTTTTTAATTTCTCTGTCTGTTAAGTTGGGCTTTCAACTGGGCAAAAAGGCTGTCTTTGGCTATGCTGTTTTCAGGCATTCTCAGAGAACCAAAACAAGCAACCAAAACGCGCAATGAAAAGAGGCATCCAGATGACCCCCGCTGAACCCCTCACGCTGGAACAGGCCCAACAGGCTGTGGATGAATGGATTCAAACCCTGGGTGTGCGCTATTTCTCTGAATTGACCAATCTTGCCCAATTGGTTGAAGAGGTCGGCGAATTGGCGCGGATTATCTCACGCACCTATGGTGAGCAGAGCTTTAAAGCCTCTGATCAGGGGCATTCCCTCGCTGATGAAATGGCCGATGTGCTCTTTGTGCTGATCTGTCTGGCCAATCAGACCGGGGTGGATTTGACCCAGGCCCTGCGGGAGAATTTGGCCAAAAAGACCCAACGCGATGGGGACCGGCATCTCAACAACCCCAAATTGCAGCCATGAGTGGCTTCATGCTTTGGCAGGCCCTGCCGCTGGGGTGGAAAACAGGCGGCTGTATTGGTCTGACGGCCCTGGTTTTGAGTGCTTGCCCATCTGCTCAAAAGGCCCAAAATGAGGCCAACGACAAGCCCCTGCCCTCTGCCTCTCCTTCCTCTGAATTCCCGCCTGGCTCAGACATCGCCTTGCTGAGTTATGGCAAAGAGCTGCTCTTAAACACGCCCAAACATTTGGGGCCAGCCGCTGAAAAGCCCGCATTGCGTTTGGCCAGCAGCAATATGAGCTGCGTCTCTTGCCATCTCAATGGCGGTAAAAGTCTAACGGCCATGGGGTTTGCGGGCATTGCCCAGCGTTATCCCCGTTATCGCGCCCTAGAAAACCGCAAGATCAGCCTCTCCGAGCGGATTAACAGCTGTTTTGAACGCAGCCTCAATGGCAAGCCCCTGCCTGCACCAGAGGGGGCCGCCTTGAGCGCGTATTTGACCTGGTTGAGTGGCACGGCTCCCCAGCCCGAAAAGGAAACGGATCTGGCTGAGCCGCTTTTGCCGCCGATTCAGCTCTTGGACCGGGCTGCCAACCCCCAGGCTGGAGCCAAACTTTACCAATACCACTGTGCGGCTTGCCACGGTGCGAAAGGGGAAGGCCTCTACAAAGATCCGCAAATGCCCCAAAGGGGTTTTACCTTTCCGCCTGTGGCGGGGCCCCAGAGCTATGGCCAGGGGTCAAATCTCAACCGCCTGATCATCGCCGCGCGGTATATTCAGGCCAATATGCCGCTGGGCCGACCGGTCTTAAGTGCCGCAGAGGCCTTTGACATAGCGGCATTTATCAGTGGCCTGCAACGCCCCCTGCTGGCGGCTCCCGAAAAAGACTATCCCGATCGCCAACAAAAGCCGGTGGATGTCCCTTATCCCCCTTATGCCGATGCTTTTTCTGTTGAACAGCACCAATTCGGCCCGTTTACGCCGATGTTGCCGCCTGCTTCCGCACCCGAAAAGGCGCGCCCGGCCAGTCCTTGACCCAAAGACAGGGCTCTTTAATGACTGCCAACTCGCGGCCTGTTTGCAGGGCCTGGTAAACCTCTACCAGATTGCTCTGAAATGGGGCCTGAATCGGCTCGACTTTATACGCCAATTGTTGATTCAGACGACAAAGCCCAATCAGATCGCTTAAAAGCCAGGCTGGCAATTGTATTGCCTGCTGAAAGAGCCAGGTCTCCAACCAGCTTTGGGCCTCGTTGAAGAACATGCCAATCCGGTTTTGGGCAATCAATTGAATCAAGATATATTCATCTGCTGACCACCAAATGCCCGAAAATTCAGGGCCATCGCCCCGGCAATACTCGTAATCCCCAGCCTGGATGGCGCGCCCTTTGGCGCTAAAAAATCCAGAAATCTCGGCCAAGAGTGGCCAATCGGCAGGCACATCGAGAAAGGCTTCGAGCAGAGCCCGGAAGCTCAGGTTGTGGTAGCGTTGCAAATAGAGCAGAGCTGGGCGCAGCAAGTGTTTGCCAAAAAAGAGCAGGTCGGTCATCCAGGCAAAGGCAATACAGCGCACCCAATCGGCTTCGGGCAGACTGTTGCTGCCAATCAACAGTTCTTGCAGCTCTTGAATGCCATCAGGCGGATCGCTGGAAGGACTGTGTAAATACACGGTGGGCACGAACTGGCTGCGCAGACCATAACGGGCGCGGTACTCCGGCTGGGCCATTTCGGCATTGGGCAAAAGGCTGGCATTAAAAAATTTGAGTGCGTAATGCTGGCCTCCGGCAATCATGCCATTGATGCCGTCTGCAAAGGAATCGTAGGTCTCTCCCGGCAGGCCAATGATCACGTCGGTATAGGTGCGAATGCCATCGGCACTCAGGCGTTGGTGCAGTTCTTGGTAATGTTGCAGGGAAATATTCTCGCGCCGGATCGCCTTGAGCACAGGGGGATGCACCGATTGTACCGAAAGCGTGACATCTTGGTCGAGGCCTGCCTGAATCAGGGTTTTGTGCACCAAATAGGCCCGTTCGGTGACATTTTTGCTGTTTTGTACGGCCAAAGTGCGCGGAAAACCCGTCTGGGCGTGGACCTGCACCGCGTATTCGGCCAGCTCCAGATCGCGGGGCAAAATGCCAAAATTGGCATCGCAGCAGAAGACAAACGCCAATTGGTGCTGGGCAAACCAGTCCAATTCGGCTTTGAGGCGCGCCATTTCGAAGGTCAACACCTTGCTTGCTGTGGCCGAGCCCCAATCACAATAGCTGCAGGTAAACGGGCAACCGCGGTTGCTCTCCCAGAGAGCTGACCATGTTTCGTTGGGATGTGCCGCCAGAATCGGCTCAAAGACGCCGTTTAAATAGGGGGAGGGCTGGGCCTTGAGATCGCGGCTGCGGGGCGCGCGGGGCGTGTGTTGGAATTGGCCGGTGGTATCTAGCCAGCTTAAACCGGGAATCTCGGCCCAGGGCCGCTCGGGCAGGGCCTCTAAAAGCTGCAGAAAGACCTGTTCCCCTTCACCATGCACACAGAGATCGAGGGCTGGGTGTGTGCGCAAAAAGGCCTCGGCCCGGTCGGGCACATGGGGCCCCCCCGCCAGAATCAGGATTTTGGGCTTGAGGGCTTTGAGTGCACGGGCAATGGCCAAGGAGCGCTGGGTATTCCAAACATAGAGGCTCAGGCCCACCACATCAGCGCTTTGGAGCTGGGCCACGGCTTCGGCCACAGGCATCCGGGCCTGCCAGAGCGGGGGCAAAAAGGCATAGCGCTCGGGCTGGGGGCTGCCCTTTTGCACAACGGCTTGCAAGAGCCCGGCGGTATAAGGCAAAAAGGTGCGCGCGCCAGAATTGAGCTGGACCAAACCGAGGGTCAGGGGGGCTGGGGTGGACACGCTTGCAGGCACCTTTCGGGGAGGGAATCCTGCTCTGATTTTAGCATTATTCCTGGGTATGATCTGTGTGCTGTCTCTGTGAACTTGGGCGTGTTAGATCCTTGAGCCTAATCTCTGAGCATTTCATGGTTTGGATTCCAGAAAGGCAGAGAAAGGCCATGGATAATTTCCGAAGAGACGATCAGTCAGTCCCGGATGCAAATCGAAGTGGCAGGTCAGTCCGTGTTCATGGCAGCTTGTTTGGATACGCTGAAGTTCCGTCTGGGCTGCTGGCTCGCCCCACTGATTGACAAAGAACAGTGGCTCCAAGACCAGGGTTTTGAGCTTTGGCAAGTTCAGCAGGGAAGGATTAAAATCCTGGGGGGCTGGCAGTGCAAGAGAGAGAACTTCTAATTTTTGCAAGGGGGCCAAGGTGGTTTCAAGTTCAGGGAGCAAGATTCCGCGCAGGCGCAAATGCGTGAGTTCGTTTAGCTGCCCAAGATTCACGATGTGGGTCTTGAACTGATCCAAATTGTTTTGGTATCCATCGACTGAAAGATTTGTGATTGCGAGACGACGTAACTGTTTGAAGCTCGGATGCAGGTTGAAGGGTTGATTGCTGAGCGGAGCAACAAGATTTATGCTTTGAGTCTGTTGCGGCAAAAACAGGGCGTGCAAATCGCTCAGGGTTTCGACGAGCAATTCTATTTCTTCCAGTTGTAATGCCTGCAGTTCTTCAAAGCCTTTCAGGTTCTTGAGCTTCAATGACAAGGCTTTGAGTTCTTTCATGCGGGCCAAGCCGGTGGGAATTTCACTCAGTGAGGCATAAAATACCAAGCTTTCGAGCGCCGGCAAAGCAGCAATGACCTCGGGAAACGAGCTCAGACGCTGGGCGCTCAACCAGAGTTTTTTGAGTTTTGGCAGATGAACCAATGTCTCCACCTGGGTCCATTGGTTGTGTTCTGCCAGTATCTCGGTCAGATTGCCATAGCGGCTGATGGCGGAGGGCAAGGGCAATTCAGCGGGAATTTCTTCGCGGCTCCAGTAGGCCAGGTTGGGATCTGGCCCTTTGAGGTGAATCCGGGTTAGGCTTTCAGGCTGTTTCAATGCTGTGTTTAAGACTTCACCTCCTAGCCCGAGCTTGACGGCCTCAAAATAGTCTGCATTCATAGCCGGTACACGTGATTCCAGATAATTTTGGATCCAATCCCGTTTACATTTCAGGACCTGATCACCCGCTGCAATCCAGGCGTCGAGATACTGAGCGGTGGCTCCCGACATCATCATGCGATAGACCTCTGCTTTGTCTTCGCGGAAAATCGATTGGGCATAAGGGGTTACAAAGCCCGCCGCTGGGTGGTAAACAGTTTTTTGCGGTTGATGGAATCTGCGTTGCTCATCTGCTGTTGGCTGGCAACGATTCCAGCTCGGCTCACCCAGAATCAGTGCCTCGTCGATAACATGAAAAAGCTCGTGATGGATCGTTGGCATCAATCTTTCAATCGCGATTTCGGACAAATAATTGATAATTGAGGGAGAATCGGACGTGTAGTTGGAGAGATTTCTGGCCTCAAAGCTGATTAAGGGATACTTTTTACCCTCCAACTGCAGGCCGATCCCAGTGAGCCCCATATTCAGAGGGCCCACGCCGAAAGTGAGCTCACGGGCAAAATACAATGCGTCGATACCCTGGGTCTGGAAAAAGCCTGACGGATATTTGTTGATTTCTTCAACAAATGCGGGGTGGCCCAGCAGTTTGTCGAAGGCATCGGTTGGGATCTGGTTTGCCGGTTGGCCCTGTTCGGAGACCGGTAAATAAGGTTTGTAGCTGAGCAAGCTAAGCATTTGCCAGGGAAGTCGCGCATCATTGTAATTGAGGCGCGTGACCTCAAGACCAAACCGGTTGCGAATGGCGTTGAGATTGCTCCTGGTCTGTTCGCTCAGGGGGTTCAGTCCCTGTATATTGGGTGCCTGGGTCATGGGCAGGCCACAGGCCAGGAGTCCACCGGCAAACAGAAAGAGCAGCGTTCTTTTGGGCATAAGTTAATCTTTTGTCTCAGCCCCAATTTCGAGCCGATCGGTGCGCGGGTTGCGCACCACCGGCCACTCCAATGTGGCAATCACACCGCCTTCGCCATCTTCGGGCAAGGAAAACGACACTTTGCCTTTGTGCAATTGCATAATTTTATCGACAATCGCCAGCCCCAGGCCATTGCCGCCGGTTTTGCGGGTGCGGGAGCTATCCGGGCGGTAAAAGGCCTTGAGAATCGTCTCCAATTCGCTTTCGGGCAGGCCCGGCCCTCGGTCACGCAGGCGAATACCCGCCCGATTCGCCTCGGCAAAGACGGCGATATCCACCTGCGAGGTCTCGGGCGCGTATTTGAGCAGATTTGAGAAGAGGTTGTTCAGGGCCCGGTGCAGCAGATCGCGCCGCCCGTTGATAAACACACTCTCTTTGGGGAAAACAGGCACCACCTGGAGTTGCTGCTCGGCCAGAATAAACTGGTGGCTCTCCAGGCTTTCGCGCAGCAAATGGCCCAGTTCCAGGCGTTCGAGTGGGTAGTTTTGGGCATTGAGTTCCAGGGCCGAAACATCCAGCAGATCGTTGATCAGCCGGTCGAGTTCTTCGATTTCGTGGATCGAGCGCTCGATATACTTGGCTTTGCCTTTGCCCTCTTTGGCCAACAATTCCAGACTCACCCGCATGCGGGCCAGGGGCGAACGCAATTCGTGGGAGACATCGGCAATCAGGCGCTGCTTTTCTTGCAACATGGTCTGAATTTTGCCCATCATATTGTTAAAGGCATCAGCCACCACCTGAAACTCTTTTTGGCGACCAATGTTGATCGGGCGCGAAAAATCCCCTTCAGCGACTTTTTCAATGGAGGCAAAGAGTTCTTTAAAGGGTTGGAGGATATACAAGACAAAGGGAATCAGCAAGAGGCCGAGAAAGAGCAGAATCAAGGCGCCAGAGACCCACATCGGGTTGATATGCGGCGGTGGTGGGCGATGTTCTCTTTCGGCGAGGCGGTGAGGAGGTAACATTGCGCCTCTCGGCGGCGGCGGCGGACCTTTAAAACCCGGAAAATCTGGCCCCGGGGGGGGCTTCATCGGCTTTTCAGCAAAGGCGGGCACATACTGCAAATAGCCTTTGCTCGGGGCTGCCGGGTCGAGATAAGCCAGCACCCGCGGGGGCTTTTGTTTGTCGAGAATCAAGGTGCCGCCACTGGCTTTTAATTGTTTGAGCTCTTCGGGCGAGGGGGAGGGCTGGGCCAAACCGGTTGAGATCTGCAATTGGCCGTCTTGCCAATAGGCGATGCGCCAGTGCAAATAATCGCCAATTTCGCCAATTTGTTTTTGCATTTGCTCAGGGCTGTTTTGTGCAGATTGTTTGAGCACAAATTGAATAAAACCCACCTGATCTTCGAGAAACATGCGCTGCATGTGGCTTTCATCCCGTTTAAACAACAGGTTCATGGCCGTCACTGTCAGCAGGATGGCGGCAAAGACACTGACCACCGCATAGAGGTAGAGTTTGCGAAAGAGGGGCTGAATCATTTGGTGAACAAATAACCCACGCCGCGGATGGTCTTGATGATCTCCGGTTTGCGCGGGTTGTCCCCCAATTTCTGACGCAGCCGTGAGACAAAGACGTCAATGGTGCGGTCAAAAGAGTCAAAATCCAGGCCGCGCACTTTGTTCATCAGGGCGTCACGGGTCAAGACAATCCCAGCATTTTCGACCAGGCAATGTAACATGTCAAATTCAGTGGTGGTCAGCTCCAGGGCCTCGCCCTGGTGCAAGACCTGGCGGGCATCGAGATTCAACATCAAGTCATGGGCCTCAGACAGCAATTGGTTTTCGCTGGGGGCCTGTTGCAAGAATTGCTGGCTGCGCTCAAAGCGCCGCATGATGGTTTTGATCCGGGCCAGCAACTCACGGGGGTTGAAGGGTTTTGCGATATAGTCATCGGCGCCAAGCTCCAGGCCGACGATGCGGTTATAATCGTCTTTTTTGGCGGTGAGCATGATGATCGGCAAAAGCGGGTTCAAATTCCGCAATTGCCGACAGGCTTCAAAGCCATCCATTTCGGGCATCATAAAATCCAGCAGGACCAGATCGACGGGGTGTTTGCGGACATATTCCAGGCCTTTTGTGGGCGTGGGAGAAGCGCTGAATTCAATCGCTTCGTCTGCAAAATAATCGCCGAGCAGGTCGTGCATCTCTTCGTCGTCGTCAATCATATGTACTTGAATCATGAGGGGTGACCTCTTCGCACGTTTGCTAATTACAGTGTAATCAGGAAATGTGAAAGGCGTATGCCCTTTTGTAAAGGCTTTGTAAATCTAGGGGGGCTCATTTTGCTGGACTTTTTATACTATACCCCTTACACTATATGTAGTGTTGATTGTTTTTTTTTAGTCAAATAAATTAATTATTGAGAGCATTGATCATGAATCATCTAAAAACCGTTTGTCACGATACTGATCGTCAATCAATTGAGCAGTTTTTGCATGATTTTGCCGAAGGCCATGTTCCTGAAACACCTGATTTAACCGAGTCAGACCAATATGCTTGGCTGATGCCTCTTCTCAAAGGCATCAACGACCGCCGTGTGATTAATTACGCCAAACGCGATCAAGAGCGCTTGGATTGGCTGGCTCAAACCGAACGTTTGAATCAACAATTGGCCACTGCCAGTGAAATGAGCCACCAGTTGTTGGTCAATGCCAAAGACACCATTCAATTTGCAGACTTCACCGCGCAAAAAAGCCGTGAAATTCATCAACGCACCCGCTATTTGGCCAATAATATTGAGCAAATGGGCGATGGGATTCAAGACTTGGCAAGGCAAACGGCCTCTTCGGTGGGGGTGGTCTCCAAAGTCAAAAGCCTCACCCAAGACACCACCGAGCATATGCAAAATTTAGCCAGTCAAAACGAAGCCATTAATGGCATGATTCGGGTGATTGAGCGGGTGGCGGATCAAACCAAAATGTTGGCTTTAAATGCCACCATCGAAGCGGCCCGTGCCGGTGAGGCGGGCCGGGGCTTCAGTGTTGTGGCGGCAGAAGTCAAAACCCTGGCCAAAGAGACCGCCGATTCGGTCTCGTTGATTCAGCCCAAAATTCAGGCCATCCAGGTGAGTACACAACAGGCCGTGGGTTATGTTCAAGAAATTGCGCAGATGATGGAGCCCCTGAATGAACTCTCGGCAGGTGTTGCCGCTTCGGTTGAAGAACAAGCCGTGATCTCTCAGGAAATTACCCTTCAGGCCAAAGAGACCAGTCAAGACAGTTCAGACATCCTCCAAAAAATGGAGGCAGTGGTGACAAATAACCAAGCGGCAACTGAGCTGGTTGAAAAATTAGAACTCGGACACAAAGAGATCGTTGAATTTGCCCACAAATTAAAAGCGTCTTTGCAAGACTAAAGAGCCCCACAAAGACGCTCTGAGAGCTTAGCGGCTCATTTCATAGCCCTCTTTGAGGGCGAAGACGGGGATGATACCGCCCCCGGCGCTGACGTTGATGACCTTGGACTCGGAGATCCGGCCCAGGCAACCCGCGTATTTGCCATCAAAGACGTAGGGGTTGAGGTTGAGGTTTTTCTTTTCCAACACCACCTGATTGCCTTTGATCACGGGGAATTCGTATTCGGGAATTTCGACGGCCTCTTGAATGATCCACCAGGGGCAACCCATGGCGCTTTCGATCGCGCTGGCCCATTTTTCACGCTCGGTGAATTGGCCCACATAGACCTCGTAGCCGCCGGCGGCCCAGGTTGGTTTGAGCACAAGTTCTTCGCGGTGTTTCATCACATAATTAAACAGCGAGATGTCTTGGCCATCTTTGGAGATCGTGATCGTCTCGTCCATTTTGCGGGTCCAGGGGATGTATTTTTTGATACAGTTGGACTCTTCTTCGTTGAAATAGTGGTGGTTTTCTTCGTTGCTCAAAAATGAGAGCATTTCTTTTTGCGAACCCAGGGCTGAGCGGAAATTGTTCACACAGCAGACGGCCCCATCGCGCAAAGCGTTGAGGAAGTCTTTCATTTCGCGGGGGAAGCGCTTGAAGAAGGTGAAGCGCAGGCACATATTCACAATGTCGAATTGCACATTGCCAGAATAGAGTTTGCCATTGCGGTATTCAAATTCGCGGGGGTCCACAAAATTGGCTTCGATGCCGTGTTCGATCAGGTAGTCGCGCACGATTTCGCTATCTGAGCCCGAGAGAAACTCTTTAAACGAAACCAGGGCCACGCGGGGCCGCTCTTTGGTTCCGCCCCATTCGCGGTAACATTTGAGCAGCGATTCTTTTAAGGCGTACAACATCGGCCGGTCGGAGGTCACAGCATAGTCGGCGATCAGCTCTTTGTAGAGGGGCGAGTTGATCAGCAGATCTTCGTAGGTGTCGAGCCAGCCCCGGCCACCGGGGTTGTCGGTATTAAATTCGATAAATTTGAGTGTTTTGCCGTCGTAGAGGGCATCGTGGCGGTTGAGCACGGTGGGTTTGCTGTAGCGGTAATTCCAGTGAATCCACTCCAGGGGAATATCGGGGTAGGGGAAATAGCTCTGGATATACTCATCTTCGAAATACAGCTTGATCGCTTTATCCAATGTGCGGTCGAGGGTTTCAGCCACGTCGGCGATCAGTTTCACTGAGTCGTGTTTGAGAAACATCGGCGAGAGGGTTACAGGCAAAATGCCACCTTCGCCGTAGCTGCAGCGCTTTTTGAGCAATTGCTGCATAAAGTCTTGGCGGTATTTGATCACCTCGCGGGGGTGGTCGATCATCCACTGGGTGAGGGCCTTGTCGGCTTCATCAAAATGCTGTTCGAAGGTCGGGGTGAGATTGGGGGCCTCGGTGCGGGGCGGGCGGGCGCTGCTGGCTGCTGTCTTTGCTGCGGGTTTTGCTGCGGGTTTTGCTGGGGTTTTGGGCTTGCTTGTCGCATTCACCGCTGCTTTGGGCGCTACTTTGGGCGCTGCTTTGGCCGCAGGGGTGGTTTTGGGGGCTGCCTGGGCTGGGGCTTTGCTTTGCGGGACAGCTTTGGTTGCCGGGGCGGGTTTGGCTGCGGGTGCTTGGGGTGTCACTTTGGGAGCTTGAGCGGGTTTCTTGGCCATGCGATTGCCTCGTTTGCAAAGATTTTGGATCGAATTTGGATTCAATGTAGCATGGAAAACAGCGTGTGATAAGGCCTCAGGGTATTGAGCGGAGTCGAATGCTCACTGAGCGGAGTCGAAGTGAGACTGTTATTATGTAAACATGATCAAAGAACTCAGAACTGTTCAGGTTACCCGTTATCTGACGCCTTTGCGTGAAGGGGGCTCGCTGCCTGCCATTGTCGAAGGCGATGATGATGGCACCTATGTGCTCAAATTTCGCGGTGCTGGCCAGGGTTTACGTGTCTTGGTGGCTGAGTTAATTGTCGGTGAAATGGCGCGCATCTTGGGTTTTCGTATGCCCGAATTGGTCTTGATGGAACTCGACCCGGTACTGGGCCGCGCTGAGCCCGACCCTGAAATTCAGGAGCTGATTCAAGCCAGTGCTGGGCTCAATTTGGCCCTGGACTATTTGCCGGGTTCGATCACCTTTGATCCGCTGGTGCCCAAACCCATGATGCAGGATCCTCAATTGGCGTCAGAGATTGTCTGGCTGGATGCCGGTGGTTCGAATGTGGACCGCACGGCCCGCAATGCCAATATGCTGATCTGGCACAAGCAGCTCTGGTGGATTGACCACGGGGCCGCGCTGTTTTT
>JBFWRL010000116.1:0-17466 GCA_050248915.1 Candidatus Sericytochromatia bacterium | reverse complement strand
ACCAAGAGGCCCAGTATGATATTGAATTTGCGGGAAAAGCGGATAATCTGGGAGATTCGCTCTCAGAAAAAGCCGCTCTGAAAAAATTTAGCTTTGAAATTCAAAGTCTGACCTAGGGTCGAATTGATGCCAAAGCCAAATAGCAGAAAAATTTAACAGTCTTTTAATCAAGATTTATTGGGGTCTTGGTGCAGCCAAGGCCTCAAAAAGGCTATAAGATCTGTATCAAACCTTTCATCAACAGTTCACAGAGAGAGACCATGGATATCCAAGCGCTGAAACACGTGATCACCCAGGCCCAAACGGGGGGTCAAAAAATCAACGCCGCTGGCTTTGAAAAAATCCAGGCCGAAGTACTGAAAGACAAATCAGTGGCCCCTGAAGAAAGCCAGCTCCTGATGGATACACTGACCCAAAACCAATTTGAGCGCAGTGTCGTTCCCCAGGTTATCTCACTTGTCTCTCAAGGCCTGCAGACCCCAAGCCAATCTGCCCCGTCAACCCAACCTGCGGCTCCAGCCACAGACAAACCCGCTGAAAAAGCACCCGAAAAAGCAGCCGAGCCCGAAAAAAAGAGCCCCTGGAAAAGCATTTATACACTTCAGGGCAATGCCAATTATACCGCCGTCAGTGATGGTTGGAATGGCCAGTACGGCAGCGAAAAAACCGCTGTCAAAATTGAAGGTTCATTGCAAACGGATGTGAATTATGAAGAAGGCAAAACCAGTTGGAAAAATCGCCTGTTGGTGGAATATGGCAATACCTTTGTCAAAAATGAAGACCAAACAGCGATTTCTCGCAACAATCTTGAACTGACCAGCGAAGCCGCCCATAAAATCGGCGAACAGGGCAATGTCAAAATTGAAGTGCCTTATGTCTCGCTGTATACCAAAGGCCCTTTAACAGAAATCGACGGGCGCAAATTCCGCGAAACCACTGGCGCTAAAGTCACCTATACCACCGATGACAAACAGGGTGAATACTCTGTCAAAGTTGGGGCAGGCCTGCAGCAGACCCATGATCCCGCCAGCAAGAGCTGGAACAACGAGGTTGGGGTTGAGATGGTGGTAGAAGCCAAGCAGAGTCTGGGTTTTATGAAAACACCCATTGTCTCTGCCACGGGTGTCAAAGTCGAAAATGTGGCTTTTCTCGATCGCCTTGAAGGCCGGGCCCAGGTCAATGCCTTTAATCCGCTGCAAAATGGTGCAGACATTGCCAATACCGATGTGGGCATTCGCGTATCGGCCCGCTATTATGTCAACGAAGCCAAAAGCGTCTGGGTAGGAGCAACCCAACAATGGCAATATGGCGGCAAAGACACCAGCACCTGGGAAGAAAAATTTTCTGCGGATCTCGGATTTAAGTTTGAATAGGCGCAAAGAGCGCCTGGGCCTTCGGCGCACATTTTTCCCAGTGCAAGTGCATCAATTGCTCTTTTTCCTGAGCAAAGGCCTCTAAAAACGAGCGCAGGGCATTGTCTGCCAAATTAAACGATTCGTAGATTTCCAAGACCCCATCAAGCAAGGCCGCCATCACCCAGGCCAAATCAGCACGCCAATCTGGGTATTGTGCCAAAAGACGGGCCATGGCCACAGCCATGCCACGGGTGCTGTCATTGAGGCGGTATTTCAGATTTTGGGTGCCCAAGACCTGCTCTTGTACCAGGCTAAACAAGACCAAGACACGCAATGCCGTGGCATCTGGGGGCAAATAATGGCAGACCACAGAGATCAATTGAGCTGTAATTTTTTCGACAGAGGGGTGTTTGCGCACAGCCAATTGCATCACGACCTGAGTCAATTCTCGCAGGTCTTTTTCCAGCTCGGAATTGAGCATGGGGCTTGCCTGTTTCAGACGCTGCCCGACATGGTGGTGTAAGGCCTCCTGAAAGGCCTCAGAGAGCATGTCCAAAGGCTCCAGTGCAGCATAGAGCAATTTACCCGTCTCGGTGAGCTTATACCCTGCAATTTCCTGTTTGGGTGAGAGTCGCTGCTGTAGCGGCTGCTGCAAAGGCTGAGAATCGGTTTGCCAGCGCTGAATCCAACCATAATCGTTGAGCAATTGCCACAACAGCTGATTGACCCCAACATAAGGCCCTGAAGGGGTTCTCAGCAGAGCCAAATAAATACCCGCATGGGCAAAGAGAAAGGGCCGCCGGGCATCTTGGGGAGCTGTGCGAATCTGAAAATGAAGCATGACCTCTTCGAGAAAGTGAATTTCACGCAACAAGATATTGCGGGCCAGCAAATAAAAAGACAATTTGCCTTGGCGCAGCAAATCTTCGAGTTCGGCGATCAGGGCAGGCACAAACTCCCGTATAAAAGGGGCTGTCAGGTCAAACAGTGGCACGGGCAAGGCATGCAACTGAAAGGGCCCAAAATGACGCGAGAGCAAATATTGACAGAGCATTTGCCGCAATTCGGGCAGCTGAGGAGAGACCAAAAGTGCCTCAAGCTGGGGGGCTTGAAGCTTATCTAAGTGCTGGCCAACCTCTGAATACAAAGACAGGCCTGATCGCAATTCGAACAGGCGCTGAATTTTATAGGTAACCGAGGACAGGTGGTAGTCTTGCTGAAGTGAAGAAGACACGGCCCGATTAATAGAGGTCGAAGAAATTCCCCAAATTGGCGCGGCAGGCGGTTAAAAGCAGCGCGTTGCCGATCAGGAATGCCCAGGTTGCAATATGTCTGAATTTTTTCATGGTAATTACCTTTTTGCGCGATATCAAAATTTAGTATAACACAGAGCCCGCCAAGCCATGTGACCAAAGGCCGAGGACCGTGTTAAAATCGGGGGTATGTATGACACACCGACATTTGCTGCGCATTTAAACGAACTGCACCAAGCAGGCCGCCCCTGGGTGGTGGCCCTTTTGGTGGACGTGACCGGCAGTGCCCCTCAGAACGTGGGTGCGCGCATGGTCGTGACTGAAGCCGGTCTTCACAGTGGAACGATTGGTGGGGGCAAAATTGAGGCCCGCGTGATTCAAGAAGCCTTAAAATTGCTCAAAAGCAATGAGAATCATGCCTATTTCGAGTGGAACCTGCAAACAGAGATTGGCATGACCTGTGGCGGTCTGGTGCGGATCTTTTTGGAAGCGCACCGCCCCCAGGCTTGGACGATCGCGGTGTTTGGTGCAGGACATGTGGCCCAGGCCCTGATTCCGCTACTGACAACCTTGCCCTGCCAGATTTATTGCTGGGACCCCCGCCCGGAGTGGATTGAAGCCTTGCCAAACCACCCCCGTCTCAGGGCCAAAGTGGCAGAACACCCCGCAGAGAAAGTGGCAGATCTGCCTGTTGGCTGCTATTTGCTCTCACTGACCATGGGCCATGCTCACGACACGCCCATTCTGGCTGCCGCCCTCAAACGCCAAGCGACAGAACCCAAGGCCTTTGCCTTTTTGGGGGTGATTGGCAGCCCCGCCAAAGCGGGTGTACTCAAACGCGAGCTGAAGCAGCAAGATATTTCCCCAGAGCTGCTGGCGCAATTGCATTGCCCCGTCGGTTTGCCCTTGGGCAGTAACGAACCGGCTGAAATTGCCATCAGCATTGCAGCCCAGCTCTTGCAAGAGCGCGACAGAGTGCAAGGCCGTGCCAAATGGGAGCAACCCAGCTACCGCAAACGCCCTGAGCGGGGTTAAAATCTATTCGGGTTTGCGCACCGAAAGCGGCCAAGGATCGCCCAAAGCTGGATTTTGAAGAAATTCACGATCGGTCAAACTGTTTAAAAAAGCCAAGAGATTCGCTTTTTCTTGCTCGCTGAGCTGAAAGCCTTTAACAAAGCCACTTTTATATGGATTTTCGGCTCCCACTCCCGCGTGAGGCCCGCCAGATAGGGTACGCCCGCCCGCTGCGTAATGTTCAATCACATCCGCCAATGTCTCAATGCTGCCATCGTGCATATAGGGCCCCGTCACGGCAATATTGCGCAAACTGGGGGCTTTAAAACGGCCCATGTCCTGCGCCGCAAAGCTCAACTCATAAAGGCCCCGGTTGGGTTCGGGGTAAGCACCGCTCCCGCCCAGGTTATACAGGCCGGTATTGTGAAAGCTGAATTCTGCAAAGGTTGTCCGTTTGTGACGCGTGGCATCTGAGAAATTAAAACCCCCGTGGCAATGGAAACATTCCAGACGCTCACTGAAAAACAGATCCGCTCCGCGCTGAGCCGCTACAGACAGCGGTTCTTTGTAATAGACAACGCGATCATAAGGGCTGTTGGCAGAAATCAGGCTGCGTTCAAAAGAGGCAATGGCCGCCGTCAGATTTTTGAGTTGGAACGGCTCCGCCTGCCCAGGATAAGCCTGCGCAAAGAGTGAGACATAAAGCGGCACCGCCTTTAATTTTTCCAATAAGGCCGCCTCTTGCCCCACCAGGCCCAATTCAGGGGGTGTTTCGCCAAAGAGGGGCACCAACATCTGGGTTTCGAGGCGGGTCAAATGGGGATTGGCCCAGGTCAAAACGGCAGCATAAGCCACATTGCTGAGGGCCATGCTGTTGCGACTGAGGGTATCGCCATGCACCCCTTGGGGAGTGGCCTTGCCATCGCTGAAAGCCCGTTTTTGTTCGTGGCAAGAGGCGCAGGCCATTTTGCCATTGGCAGATAAACGGGGGTCATAAAAGAGGTGGCGTCCCAGTGCCACTTTGGCAGAAGTCATGGGATTGTCTGCGGGCACAGCGGGTTCGGGATAACCCGGCGGCAATTGCCATTTCCAATCAGGCGTGGCAGGTCGCTCTGGAACCTTTGCTGATGCAGAAGTCAAAACCGCAGAAACGGGCTGACAGGCACTTAAAACCCATAAGACACCGATCAGCCACGCACATCTAATCATTTTATTTCTGCGCAAAGAAAGTCTGGCTTGCCATTGGCTGAGTTCCAAAGGGCAATCCAAAATTTTTGAAAACCCCTGCACAATCAGCATCATCTGGGGCAGACATGCAGCCCCCAGCGCTATTGGCTTGGTTTTGATCGAGGTTGCTGTCTGCCAGCAATTTGCCCAAATCGGCGACCACCGTGTGTTTTTGAACTTCAAATTCAGGCAAACTAACAGCAACGCGGTTCGGCTGGGCACAATTGGCGGGCGGAGTGGTCGAGAGATTTGAGGTATCGCCATGGGCCGTTGTTGGAGCTGCGGCTTCGTGCTGAACATGCATATCTGCGGCAGCTGAAGCAACAGGCGTGGGCATACCCGTACAGCCTGTGCTGCCCAAATGCAAGAACCATCCCGTGGGCTGACCTGTGCTGCGCAGATCGAGACGGGCAAATTTATAACCCGAGCGCCAGACCCAGAACAGCGAGGTTAAATTGAGCGGAGAAGCCGCTTGGTTGACATCGCCATGGTTCAGGTCAAAAGGCACGCCCAATTCAAATTTCAGGCCCTTGTAAGTGCCTGCAGGAACCGTTCCAGACACTTCAAAATGGGTTTCAGGGGTGCCTTCGCAGGTGCCGGTTTTGTCTTCAAAATCCAGCAGAGCCAGATTCTTGTATTGCCATTTGCCATCTTGCTCCAATTGCACAGGCACAGCTTGGCCCTGGGCATTGATCAGCTGAACTTGGCTCAGATACAGGCGAAAATCCAGCGGTGAGATTTGGGTTTTGCTGCTGCCCAGGCCTGTATAGCTCTGGCCACAGGCAAAAGGCAAGCCATTGACCTCGGCTTTAAATTGAATGTTGATCTTTTGTCCATTTGCAACAGCAGGGCTGGCAGAGGATTGGGAAACAGGGGTATTAACGGGGGCCGCACAGGCCACCAGCAAACAGGGCAAAGTTAAAACAGAAGCAAAGCGACGCATGGAAAACACTCCTTTAACTAAAAGCAGAAATAGCACTCCCAGCATAGCGAGAAGTGGCACTCAGCCCAAGCAGATAGCCGCAGAGAGGCCTGCAGCATTTTGTTGCAGGCCTCTTATTTCAGGCCGGTCTGGCGCAATTTGCGCTGCAGGCTTTGGCGGTGAAGATTGAGCCAGCGGGCTGCTTTGGAGATATTTCCACCACAGCGGGCCAAGACATATTCCAAGTACTCGCGCTCATGGCGCTCCAAACTTTCGATCGGCTCGTCGGGCTCCTCTTCTCCAGGCGGCAAATCGACCCAGAGGGCCTTTTCGAGGCGCTCTAAGGAAACCGGTTTGGTGAGGTAATTTACAGCTCCGCGTTTGATGGCTTCAACCGCCGTCGAGATACTGCCATAGCCGGTTAAAACCACCGTGCGACAGCCTGGCTGGGTTGTTTGAATCGTGCTGACCACATCCAGGCCCCAATCGCCCTGAAGGCGCAAGTCCACGACAGCAAAGCGAAAGATCTGTTTCTCAAGCAGAATTTGCACCTCAGCCAGGTTCGCAGATTCGCTCACAGCATACCCTTTTTCGCCAAATTCAAGCTGCAATGTGGCACGAAAATCCGCATCGTCTTCAACCAAAAGCAGCGCGGGGGAAGGATCAACAGGGGTCACAACGAAACTCCCAAAACAAAATAATCGCGGTCGGTGTTAAGATGGGTTATATCACCTCTGGATCAGAACCTGCAAGTGCAGCATTGAAGCAGAAGAAAAAGCAAAGATGTCAGCGGCTCTGAATATCAATAACCTGCCCCAGTGGCTTTTGCCCACCCGGCCACAGCCCAGCGAAACCGAAGCCAAACTGGGCTGGTTGGTACTCTTGCGCTGGTTGACCGTGGGTGTACAGGCTGCGGGCATTATTTTGGCCGCCAGTTTGAATCTGATCTTGCCCAAACAGGTCCCCGTATTGGCTGGGCTGACGCTGCTCCTGGTGTTTGCCAATCTGATCGCCGGCTGGCGACTCAGAGCCCAATCGCCTCAGTATGAGCGTCCTGAGCACCCTGGGCGTCTGCTCTTTTGGATGCTGATGGACTGGGTTTTGTTTTTGGTTCCCATCAGCTTGGTAAGCGGCATTCACAATCCCTTTTTTCCGCTGGTCTTTTTACATGTGACCCTGGCTGCCGTGCTCTTGCCCACGGGCATCAGCCTGCTTTTTTTGGGTCTTGTGCTGGTCTCGGTCTATTTGCTCAACCCCGTCACCTATCTCTGGAGCCAATTTGGTGGCTATATCCGGCTCTCTTCGCTGCTGGCCACGGCGATCGAAAGCCTGATTTTGATCGCCGTTTGGGGCTTTGTGCATTGGGTTTCTCTCAATTTGAGCCATTACCGCCAGCAATTGCAACGCTTGCAAACGCAGCAGGAGCGCTTGCAGCGGATTCACCTGCTCGGCGCTCTGGGAGCAGGGGTGGCCCATGAATTTGCAACGCCTTTAAACACCCTGCGTCTGCGCTTGCAACGCCTGGGCCGCCACTATGACGCCGATCAACAGCCCGCAGATCTGATCGCCGCATTACAGGCCCAAGCCCAATGCGAAAGCCGCTTGCACAATCTGGCCTCTTTGCCCACAGCAGAGAGTTTATCGAACCTCAAGCCGCTGTCTCTGGAACCCTTGCTGCGCGAACTGAGCCGCCAATGGGCCGAGAAAATCCCCCCCCCCCCCCTCAAACTGGACTTTGCTCTGCCTGAAGCGCTCAAAGTTCCGCTGCCAGAACTGGCCTTGAAACAGGCCCTGTTTAATTTACTCGACAATGCGTCCCAGGCTGCCGGGCCCACACGGCCGCTGGAAATTTGCTTAAAGGCCCAAACCGGCCATGTCCTGCTGGAAGTGGCAGATCATGGCCCTGGCTGGCCCGAAATCGTGAAAAGCCATCTGGGTGAGCCCTTTGTGACCACGCGCCCGACGGGCACTGGGCTCGGGCTCTACTCGGTCTATTTGCTGGCCACAGCTTTGGGCGGCCAATTGGAATTGCTGCCAAATATTCCCCAAGGGGCACGGGCCCGTCTGCGTTTGCCTTATGTCTGAGCCCAATCCCATACCTATGCCCATGCCCCAAGAAGACACAGGAGACACACTTCAGGCCAACCTGGAAGCGACCCTGCGCCAGCTTTTGCCCCTCAGTCCCGAGACCCGCATCCGCCTGCAAGAAGGCCTGCTACCCACGGGTGAAACAGAAACCCTTTTAAGCGTGCAGCCTCCTGAGAGTCAGGCTCTCCACTACCACCTGCCCAAGGCACTGGCAGAGATCGGCGAAGAAGATCTGATTCGCGCCTTGGTCTACCGCGAAGGCGGCGGCTGCTCCCATGCCCATGGAGAAGATTAATCCGCGCCAATTTGCCGGGTATAGTCAAAATGCTCGGTATACCCCATGCCACTCACACGGGTGCCATCGGGCCGAATTTTGGTGATCTTGCAGCGCCCTTCCCAATAGGTCGGCGCGATATCATAGGGCTTGGTGGCCGCCACTTCTTGATCAGCCTGCACGGCTTCGACTTCAAAGCTCTCACCGGTCTGGGGCAGATGTACGCGCCAGCGGGTCACATAGAGACGGCCTGTTTTGGGGCTCTTCCACCACTGCAGGCGCTCAATTTTAAAACCTTCGCCATGGATGGGTTTGCTGCGGCTGTCGAGGCCATTGACGTAGCGTTCCAGCTTTTCACCATTGCGCTTGCGGAAGCCAAAGAGATTGTATTCACTGCCATCGTCCATTTGGAACGAAAACCAATCCCAGCCGATGCGCAAAGCAACAAAATGGCCCCATTGGTGATCCATCCAAGACTGACCCGTGACGGGAAAGGCCTTGCCATCGACTTCGAGGGTGCCCACCGTTTTCATCCGGGTCACTGAATAATAATAGGAATCCAGACCTTCGGGCATGTCGATCAGGCCATTGCCATTGATCATCAGGGGTTGTTTTTCGGATTCCATACGCAAATTCAACTTAAAGCGCCCGCCCAGCGGGAATTGCAGGGTATAGGCAAAAGGGCCGACCTGATCACTCAGCAAGGGGCCATACCCCACTTTGTTCTTTTCACTTGAGAAGTTCACGGCTGAGGGCCTATAAAAATTGCGCTCATAGGTAAAGGTTTGGTTTTTTTCGTCAGTCACGGCCAAGTGGGCAAAATTGATCACCGGCGCGACGCGGAAATAGCAGAGTTCGTAGCCATAGGGCCGGCCTTCAGCGGTCTGCAAATGGCCGGTATAATACCACCACTCCGCCAATTTGGACTTGTGTGCCCCCTGATCGCGGTTAAAATCAATCGGCTTATAAGCCTCGGGAGAGACGCCTTTGACGGGGGTTTTTAAAAGGGCTTCGATTTCGGCCACGCGGCCTGCAAAACGGCCAGAGTTGGCAGAGCGGCTGCGCAGGGTTTGAGCCACCTGGACCCCAATTGCATTGCGCGAACCTTTAAAATATTCGGGTTGGCTTTTGCCCCAGTCGAGATAGGCCTGCAAACTGGCCTCAGAGCCCTGCTCGAGATCTTCGAGAATGGTTTTGATAGACAAGTCGAGGTATTGTTTTTCGTTAAAAGACGCGGGCAGCGGCTCTTGCCCATTTTGGGCATTTTGGGCCTGAATCAAAGCAGCAGGATTGGCTGCTGGATTGGCCGGAGGAGGGGAAAGAGGTACACAGGCCGTCAAACCCAATAAAAGAACTGTGAGCAGTGAAACCTTGCGAGACATAAACAAACCTACCCAAATAATGATTCATCAAACAGATGACTGACGATTTTAATCGCGGGATTATTTTAAACGCGGGATTATTTTAAACGTGGATCGAGGGCATCCCGCACCCCATCCCCAAAGAGATTAAAGGCAAAAACCGTGATCGCAATGGCCAGACCGGGAATCAGCGGAATCAGGGGGGCGTCACGGAAATACCCAAGCCCATCGTTGATCATGCTGCCCCAACTGGAGGTAGGCACCTTGACCCCAAAGCCCAAAAAGCTGAGTGAGGCCTCAGTCATGATCGCGCCGGCCACCCCCATGGTTGCCACCACAATAATCGGGGCCACCACATTGGGCAAAATATGCCGGAACATAATATACGAAGATTTGGCCCCCAGTGACTGAGAGGCCTCGATAAATTCCATTTCGCGGATCGTGAGCACCTGGCCACGCACGAGACGGGCGTATTGGGTCCAGCTCACAATTGAAATGGCAATACAAATAAAGATCACCTCAGGGGTGATGCCCGCAAGCGCGGCAATGCCAAAAAAGCCATTTAAGAATTTGTCCAAGGGTCTGTCGCTGTTGCCCAATTGGGAGGGATTGATCACCGCCACAATCGCCATGACCAAAAGCAGATCAGGAAAGGCCATCATAATGTCGGTGAAGCGCATGATCACCGTATCGACCCAGCCACCAAAATAGCCTGAGATCAGCCCCAACACCGTGCCTTTCACCACGGCCAGGCCAATGGCGATCACGCCGACCTGGAGCGACACCTGGGCGCCAAAAATCAGGCGGCTTAAGACATCGCGCCCGCTGGCATCGGTGCCGAGTAAAAAGAGCTTGTCGTTGAGCAATTGGGCCGAAGCCACAGGCAAATTGAGCTCGTCGGCATTTTCAAGTTTGAGCATGCTGCCACCTTGGGCTTTGGCCATGGCCGGGCTGACGGGGTTGACGGGCACGGTCAGGGTCTTTTCGCCGGGCTTGAAAGTGATATTGTCGCGGGCCGTGAATTCTTCGCCCTGGGGGGTGACGTAGATGACATTGGGGGGAATGATCAGCTCCCGTTCAACCGGCGCTTTGAGTTCGAGGGTGAGTTTTTTGCCCCAGCTGTTGATCGGCAGGGGCATGCCATAGGCCGAAGTGCCATTTCCAGCCTGGTCGTGGGGCTTGTGGGGTGTGATCAGGGGGGCTGCCACAGCCACAAAGACCAACAAGACAATCACAATCCCGCCAAAGACGGCGATTTTATCCCGAAGCAGGCGTTTTAAGGCCTCTCTCCAGAGACTCTCTCCGCCCCCTTCGACATGCATTTGCTGCAGTTCGCCGGTGGCCATTCCCAGGTTTGAACTCATGCCTGCTCCTTGTATTTCTGCCCGTGTGATTTTTTAGAAAGGCATTTCCACATGTTAGCAGATTTTGGCCTTTTTCCGAAGAGCGGCAAATGGATGAGGCGGGTATCAGGCGTTTTGAAGCTGCCTCTGCTTGGCCGTTTTTTGATACTGATCACAGTGGTGAATACCCAAGAAAAAGGCCAACAAGAAATAGATCCCCCGATAATTCGGCTGGGCCAAAAATCCCATTAAAACCAGCAAAGCCACCGTATTTTTAAAAAAGATCTGACCCAGGCTCTGAGCCAAACGCAAAAGCGAAAGGCGCAACCAAAGCCAAGCGACAGCGCTTTCGAACAAAGACAAAACCAGCCAAAAAGCGAAAATAACCCGCAAATTTTGCCCATTCATCCGGTGGGGAAAAACATCTTCTATGCTCAAGAATGGGCGAGGAACAGAACAAGACCAATAGCTGAAGGAAAATTCCATCCAAACCCAGGCAAAGGCACAGGTCAAAAAGAACAAGGTCACAAAGGCATTGAAAAAGCCCAAAGCCAAAAGAGATCTGCCCCAAGTTTTAAGCTGTTTTAAATTTATCAATTTCACTAACCATTTGACAGCACGAAGATCTCACCTCTGTCTTTGAGAAACTGACCGTCGCCATTTAAGCCATAAATAAAATAACGTGTAGAAGATTCTGACTGGTACAAAACCAAGAACCGAGAAGGTGATGTGGTATGCGTATAAAAGCGAATACCCAACCATTCGGTGTACGGGTCTCGGCGTCTGACTTCTTCGACTTGGGTCCGCGCCTCAAAATCGACAAACGCAGTCGCTTGTTTATCAGCTTGAGAAGCGGGCCGGATCGCGTCTTTCCAATAGGGATTGGAAGCTGTTGTCGCTGCTTGATAGAGTTCAGAGAGCGAAGCGGGATACGTCCCGCCCCAATCCACCCCATAGGTATCCAAAGTAGTTTGTAGGGTGTGCATATTGGATTTGGTCGAAGAAGCAGGGCTCATATATTGACAGCTACAGACAGGTAATTCAAAAACCAACCACCACCCAAATAGGCAAATCAAACTCAAAACAAGTATTTTTTTCCCGTACATCTTGAAGTAAACAGCCCTTTTTCGCAAGGATAACCCATTTATTCCCAGTGTTCACCCAGCCAAAACACCTAAAAAAAATCTGTGTGGAAGGTTCTTTTCCGTTTATAATATTAGACAATTACAAATCCCTTCCGAATCACATCAATACGCCTCTTTTTAAAAATACCGGGCATCTGACAGGATTGAGATAGCTGCTGATGAACATAGATTTTCGCCAAATTGTGAATGCCCTCTCCGACACCCTGGATCTGGTCGGGGTCGATGATTACCAACACTGCAAGCGGGTGGCCTTTATGGCCACCGAATGCGCCCGTCACATGGAATGGCCGCAAGCGGATCTGGATAAAATTTACCACGCTGGACTGCTTCACGATTGCGGGGTCTCGTCCACCCGCGAACACGCCCATTTGGTTGGGGAACTCGACTGGCGGGGCTCGGGCAATCACTGCACCCGGGGCTATACCATGCTCGAAGAACAGCCTACCTTTAAACATTTAGCGGAGATTGTACTCTATCACCACACCCATTGGGATCGGCTGCAAGAACGCCCCCTTGAAGAAGACACCCGGCTGATGGCCAATCTGATCTTTTTGACCGACCGCATCGATGCCCTGGCCTCCCACCACAAGGATCAAGATATTTTGCTCGCCCGCAACGAAATTCAAACCACCCTGAGCGGCCACGGCGAAACCATGTTTTCGCCCCATTTGCTCACGGCCTTTTTGGACACCAGCAGCAGCGAATTTTTCTGGTTAACGCTGGAGATGCGGCATTTGAATCTCTACCTGCGCGAAATGTCACAACACCACCTCAACCGCGAGATGAGCCCCGATGAATTTTTGCAAGTCGCCAAACTCTTTGCCTGTATTGTCGATGCCAAAAGCCCCTTTACGGCCAGTCATTCGCTGGGAGTGGGCAATCTGGCCCACCACCTTGGCCAATTAGCGGGCCTCAACAAACAGACCTGTTATTTGCTCGAAGTGGCGGGTCTCTTACACGATTTGGGCAAGCTCAATATCCCCGATGCCATTTTGGATAAAACAGGCCCCCTGAATGAAGCGGAAAAAGCCGTGATGATGCGCCACAGTTTTGAGAGCTACCAGATTCTGCGCCAGATCGACGGCCTGGAAAAAGTCGCGGAATGGGCCGCGTTTCACCATGAGACCCTCTCAGGAGATGGTTATCCCTACCGGCTGAGAAAGGTGAGTCTCTCGCAAGAAGCTCGGATTGTGGCTGTGGCTGACGTTTTTCAGGCCCTGGCCCAGAGCCGCCCCTACCGAGGCCCCCTGCCCCCTGAAAAAATTTTGGCGATCCTAAAAGACATGGGACTCAAAAACAAACTGGACAAAGATCTGATCGCCTTGGTCGAAACCCACCTCGACAGCTGCTGGAAAGCCGCGACCGTCCACGAGGAAAATGACAGCTGTTTGATTTAAGCCGTTGCCATTTACAGCCAAAATGGCTGCGCGCTATCCCCTCATGCCCTGGAACGCATTTATGTTACACTTAACAGCAATCTGCAGAAACAACCCAGCCCACCTACCGGTAATCAAGCATGAGTGAACTACGCGTCATACAAGGTCCCCAGGACGAAGCTGCTGCCCTTGAGGCAGAGGTTCGCAAACACGTTTCCATCACTTCCGTTGATAAAGTGATCGACTTTTTAAGCAATTGGGGCCGCCGCTCCTCGATTTGGCCGATGCAATTTGGCCTTGCTTGCTGTGCAATCGAAATGATCTGCGCCGCCAGCTCCCGTTACGATATCTCCCGCTTTGGCTCTGAGTTGTTTAGAGCCTCCCCCCGCCAAGCCGATTTGATGATTGTCTCTGGCACCGTCACCAAACGCATGATCCCGATGATTGTGCGCCTGTATAACCAAATGCCCGAGCCCAAATATGTGCTTTCGATGGGGGCTTGCTCCACCGGCGGTGGTCCGTTTAAAGAAGGCTATAACGTGGTTTCGGGCATTGACGAATTTATCCCGGTGGATGTGTATATCACCGGCTGCCCACCCACGCCCCAAGCCCTGTTTGCAGGTTTAATTGAATTGCAAGAAAAAATCGACAAACAGCACCACCGCGATGTGCGTTGGTACACCAAAAACAGCAGCGATGAACGCGTTGTGCCGCGTTTGGGCCCCGATTTGGTCGACCCCCGCCAAATCCCGGCGATCAAACAGGCCATCGCCGAGGGCAAGACCCAGCCCGCACCCGCAATTTTGCCTGAATACTTCGCCGCTTTCCCGGTTTATGAGCCCGAACCCCCCGAGCCACCGGCAGAGCCCGCAGCGGATGAAGCCGACGACAAGAAAAAGAAACTCGCAGCCCGCAAGAAAAAAGCCGTAGACCCGCCCACAGTCACCCCTGCTATGCAGGAGATTGTCAACGCCTTTCAAGAAGTCAAAGTCACCACTGCCAGCACCTTGCTCGTGCCTGCCAATCAGCTCCAAAGTGTGGTCTTTAAGCTGCGCGAACAGGGTTATACCTACTTGGCCAATTTGACCGCCGTGGACTTTCTCGATTGCTTCGAAGTGGTCTATAACCTCAGCGCTCCGCGGCACACCTCGGCCGAAAAAGCCCCCATCACCCTGGTGGTACGTGCCGACAAAGCAAAACCCAGCGTACCCTCTTTGACGCCCTTCTGGCCGGGAGCCGACTTCCAGGAGCGCGAAGCCTACGATATGTTGGGCATTCGCTTTGAGGGCCACCCCAATCTGCGCCGCATTCTGATGTGGGACGGTTTTGAAGGCTTTCCCCTGCGCAAAGATTACCTCGAACCCTATTACGAAGAGCCGATCAAGATCTTTGGCTCGCGCTGGCGCGAAGGTCACCACAATTTTGCCGAAGACAAAAACATCTGGGGCCGCAACGTGCGTTACCCCGAAAGCTGGGATCCCGACACTTTCGACTACCAAGACGACGATCCGGCTCTGGCCGCGATCAGCCCCGAAGGGGGCCTGCAGACCGATCTGGTTGAAGTGAATATGGGCCCACAGCACCCGAGTACCCATGGCGTTTTTCGCATGAAGTTGGCGCTTGATGGCGAGCGTGTGGTGCGTCTCTACCCGATCATGGGCTATTTGCACCGCAACCATGAGAAGATCGGCGAGCGCAATTCCTGGATTATGAATATCCCTTATACCGATCGCCTCGACTATATCACCTCCATGGCCAATAACCACGGCTATGTTTTGGCGGTCGAAAAACTGGCAAACATGGAAGTGCCCGAACGGGCCGAGTATATCCGCGTGATTATGTCGGAATTGACCCGCATTGCCAGCCATCTTTGGGCCCAGGGCTTTTTGTTGAATGACCTGGGTGCGTTTTTTACGCCGATGTTGTATGCCGCCCAAGAGCGTGAGCTGATTCTCGATCTGTTTGAAATGGTCAGTGGCGCGCGGATCATGTGCAATTATATGCGTTTTGGCGGCGTGGCCCACGATTTGCCCGACGAATTTTACAAGCCCTTTGACCATTTGATCAACGAGCGTTTGCCACGCATGATCGATGAGCTGGATAGGTTCTTGACCACCAATGAAATTGTCATGGAGCGCACCCAGGGCCTGGGGGTGCTTTCAGCAGAAGAAGCAATTGCCTATAGCTGCTCCGGCCCCGTCTTGCGGGCCAGTGGCGTGGACTACGACCTGCGCCGCAATCAGCCCTACTCGATCTACGATCGCTTTGACTTTAATGTGATTACCCAGCCCAAAGGCGATGTCTACTCACGTTATCTGGTGCGTTTGGGTGAATTGCACGAATCGCTCAAGATTCTCAAACAGGCCCGCCAAGGGCTGCCCGAAGGGGAGATCATCTCCAAGAAGCAGTGGAATATGCGTGTGCCCGCGGGCCAGGTCTATGCTGCTGTTGAAAGCCCCAAAGGCCAATTGGGCTATTATGTCGTCAGCGACGGCAAAGCCAACCCCTACCGCTATCATATTCGCTCAGGCAGCTTTATCAACCTCACGGCCCTCGAAAAGATGAGCCGGGGCCATCAGGTGGCCGACGTGGTTGTCATTCTGGGCAGCCTGGATATTGTACTGGGAGAAGTGGATCGATGAAAATTTACGGCACATCCGTTCTCAAAGGGTTGCTCTACACCCTGAAAACCTTTGTAGACACCTATGTCGAAGATTTTAAGCGCCTGTCTGGCAAAGGCCAGCCCGAAAATGGCCTGCGCAGCTATTCCGAGGGTGTGGTCACGGTGCAATACCCGGATGTGGCGATGCCGATTGGCGCCACTTATGAGCGCTTCCGCGTCTTGCCCATGCTGATCTACGACAAAAAAGAAAATGGCGAACAAGAAACCCGCTGCACCTCCTGCGGAATCTGCGCCAAGGTCTGCCCACCGCAATGTATCTGGATTGTGCAGCAAACCGACGACGCGGGCAAACCCATCCCCAAACCCGATGAATTTTTTATCGACACCTCGGTCTGCATGAACTGCGGGCTCTGCTCCGAATTTTGCCCCTTTGATGCGATCAAAATGGACCATCAATTTGAGCTGACCGTGACCGAAAATCGCCGCGAAAACTACGTCTACGATATCGACAAGCTGCACGTACCGGCTGAGTATTATGCTCAGGTTCGGCCCCAGAGCAGTGCCGCTGAAGACGAGACCCGCCGCAAAGACGAAGAGGCCAAAAAGGCCAAAGAAGAAGCCAAAAAAGCCGCTGCTGCCGCCAAAGCCGCTGCGGCCAAAGAAGAGGCTGCTGCCGGTGGTGGGGCAGCCGCCCCTGCGGCAGAGGGCGCAGCTGTAACAGAGGGCGCTGAAAAACCCGCCAAAAAGGTTTTAACAGACGAAGAAAAAGCGGCGATGAAAGAAGCGGCTCTCAAAAAAGCCGCCGAACTCAAGGCCAAAAAGGCCGCTGAAAAAGCCGCCGCTGAAGGTGGAGCGCCTGTAGCTGAAGCGGCAGAAACAGCTCCCTCTGCCCCGGAGAGCAGCGAAGTCCCTGCCGAAAAACCCGCTAAAAAGGTCTTAAGTGACGAAGAAAAAGCCGCCCTCAAAGAGGCTGCGCTGAAAAAAGCGGCGGAAGTCAAAGCCAAAAAAGCAGCCGAGAAAGCAGCTGCCGAAAAAGCTGCAACGGAAGCTGCTGAGGCACCCGCCCCCACAACAGAAAATTCAACACCTCCGGCGGAAGAGACAGCTCCCACCGCCCCCGAAAAGGAGACTGAAGCATGACACAACAAGCCGCCTGGAGCATTCTGAGTATTTTTGCGCTGGTCGCGATCATTTTTTCGACCTTGCCCATTGCTGGCGCCTTTTTCTTTCGCCCGCGCAAAGGCAATGCGGCCAAAGAGGCCAGTTATGAATGCGGTCTGCACCCCAAATCCGACCCGCATGTGCAATACAATATTCAGTATTATCTGTTTGCCCTGGCCTTTTTGATCTTCTCGATCGAAATTCTCTATGTCAATCCCTGGGCCGTCAACTTCAAAAAACTGGGGCACGTGGCCCTGGCTGAAATGGCCGTGTTTTTGTCGGTGCTCCTGCTTGGGCTTGCATATGCTTGTCGCAAAGGAGGTT
>JBFWRL010000115.1:0-18369 GCA_050248915.1 Candidatus Sericytochromatia bacterium | reverse complement strand
ACAGGAGAAGTGCGGATATTACCCCAGTTGTTGCGTACTCCATCAGATTCAGCTTTCCAAATCTATTGGCCGGTGAGTAAATCGAGGCGTATCAGGGCGGGGGTGGGATACAACGTATCTCTTGCAAAGCCAATAATGGCACTGTTTTTATACAAAGTAGGTGATGCATAAATTTCAATGGCAGTTGTGTATTGGTCGTTGATATATTCGGGGTAAAATTGAACAAGGTCTTTTTCCCAGCGAATTTTGCCTTTTAGATTGAGTCCATAGATTTTTCCCTGGGTGGTACCCACCACCAGGCGATCCCCTTGCAAGGCCGCACCTGCGCGAATACTGCCTTTAAGTGCTGTTTTCCAGCGGATTTTTCCTGTTTGTGCATCCAAAGCAAAGAACTGACCTTGGGAATTGCCGAGGTAGACCACCTGTTTGTGAACCAAGACCTGGTACGTTTCTGAGCCCAAGTTCTGCCGCCATTTTAATTCCCCTGAGCGGGCATCGAGGGCCCAAACGGCCCCCTCGTCGCCTGTGGCAAAAATGAGGCCATTTTCAAACGCGATACCACTTACATCTGCCTGAGCGGGCGCGTACCAATTGCGTTCACCGGTCTTGAGATCAAAGGCATAAACGCCATCGGTCAATAAACTGTCACTCTCGTTTCCTGCTTCATAATCGGGAATTTGCCAAAGATAACCTGAGCTGCTGATAAACACCTGGCCATCTGCTATCAGCGGGGAATTTAACCAGCCTGCAACACCCACGGGTTGTTTCCAGCGAATTGCTGGATTTTGAACACTTCTGCTGGGAAATGTCTGGCCTGTGTGACCCACATTTTGTTGAAACAGGGGCCAATCAGGCTGGGGAGAGGTTTGGGCAAAACCCACTTCAGACCAGCAAGTCACACTCAGGGCAATCAACAGCGCGGTAAATGACCTTAATTTTTTCATGACAACTCCTTTTGCTTTCAGCCGCATACATCCTTGACGTCTGAGATGATTGAACTGTTCACAGGCTCATTCTGCCATGAAATCTGCTTTGGCGAAATCCCTTCTGAGCTAGGCAAAACTTCAGAGTGGATTTTTGTCGGATAATTAGTGTAAAATGTACATATAATAAATAGGCGGGATTGAGATTCCGGTATACTGATTCAGAAAGAAAGGCAGATGGGCAAATGTCAGAAATGTTGGCTCTCATCAAAGAAATGGGCGAAGTTCAGCTGAGAACGACTGTCCGACCCACCTGTGAAGCCCCCGATCACGTTCTGATCCGCGTTAGAATGGCGGGAATCTGTCGCACAGATCTGGCTGTGATACGCTCTCAATTGCCCACGCCCGAACCCCTGATCGTCGGGCATGAATTTGCCGGAGAAATAGTGTCGCTGGGTTCAGCGATTGCCCACCTAAACGTAGGGATGCGGGTCACAGCCATGCCGCTTCTGCCCTGTGGGATGTGCCCAGCTTGTCGCGAAAATCGCAGTGAGAGTTGCTATCAGGGCAAGATGTTGGGATTACACGTTTCAGGGGCCTTTGCAGAGTATGTCTGTTTGCCTGCCGATCTGGTCTATCCCTTGCCGGCTGATTTGGATTGGAAGACGGCGGCTTTCAGTGAGCCTGTTGCAGCCGCCGCAGCCATTTTACACGCCGAAATTCGACCCGACCAACAAGGGGTGATTCTTGGCCAGGGCCGAATTGCGGAATTGAGCTTGCGGCTTTTGAAAAGCCAGGGGTTTGCACAAGTGGCCATCCATTCAAACCCCGATACTTTGCCAGACAACGGTTGTGATTGGCTGATCGAAACGGGCCTGAGCAGTCCTAATTTGGATCCTCTGATCTCAGCTCTTCGACCAAGGGGGTTGTTATTGCTTAAATCACGCCATTTGCCCCGCTTAGATTTTGATCCCCAATTATTGATTCGCAAAGAAATTCGCCTTCAAGGGGTGTATTATGCGCCTTTTCCCTGGGTTTTGAACTGGTTAAGCAGTCACGCTGAGCGCGTACAAGATTTGTTTGGAAACGTTTATCCTGCGCAGGAATGGCTTTCGGCTTTGCTTAGCGCCGAATCTGGTGAAGCACGCAAAGTTTTTATAAGCTGGACTTAACAGATGTGTGGGGTTATTGCAATTAGCGGCAATCAGGCCATCTCTCAGAGCTGTCTGATGGCAGGACTCACCGCCTTGGCGGCGCGGGGCCCCGATGGCAACGCTTTTTGGCTCTCCGACGATCAAAGAGTGGGATTGGGCCACACCCGTCTGGCAATCCGAGATCTAACTGGCGGTCAACAGCCCTTGCATTTGACCGAACGGCAATTGAGTGGGGTCTTTAATGGTGAGTTTTACGGCATTGAACCCTTGCGCGCGAAATTACAAGCCAAGGGTTATCACTTTCACACTGAATCCGACAGCGAAGTGGCACTCACGCTTTATGCTGAATATGGTTTGGATTGTCTGCGTTACTTGCGCGGAGAATTTGCGCTGATACTCTGGGACGCTCAAAGACAAGAATTAATCGCTTTGCGCGACCGCTTTGGAATCAAACCCCTGTATTATGCCCAAGTTGGTGAACAATTGCTTTTGGCCTCCAAAGCGTCTGCCCTTTGGGCCATGGGCCTCACTCCCGACTGGGATCTCGATAGCCTGGCCCAAGTTTGCACCTTTCAATATCCCCTGCCGCATCAATCGCTGTTTGCAGGCATTCAGGCCTTGCCACCGGGACACGGACTGCGTTGGTGTGCGGGTAAACTTGAGATCTTTGCTTATTGGGATCTGGATTACCCCTTGGCTGTTGATTTGAGGCCCGAAGACGAAAAACAATTGATCCCTGATTTACAAACTGAAATACAAACAGCAGTTGCTTTGCGGCGGGTAGGCAAGCAGCCAGTGTGTTCTTATCTCAGTGCCGGCTTGGATTCCAGTTTGATTTCTGCCTTGCTCAATCAAATGGGGAAATCACCCGCATTTTGTGTTGGTTTTCCTGGCTGGGAAGGGGATGAAAGCCAGCTGGCTCAAGTCACAGCAGATGCTTTGGGCATTCCATTAAACTGCTTGCAATTGGATTTTCAGCGCTTGAAAGCGGCAATGGCTGAAACCGTTCGTGTCACCGAAGGAAGCAGTATCAACCCCCATGTCGTCGCACGCCGTTTACTCTGTCAGGAAATTCGAGCTGCTGGATTCAAAGTTGTCTTGACCGGGGAGGGGGCTGATGAACTCTTTGGCGGATATGCCCATCTTTTGGAAGATTTTGCCCCCGGAGGTGACCGCCACAACTCACTCAAAGGCATGCATTTGCCCCTGGGACCTGAACCCGATTTGGCGCTCTTACTCACTCATTGGGGACATGTTCCCACGTTTATTCGGGCCAAAGCGGCCCTGGGAGTACGGTTGCGCAGTCTGCTTAGCGCTGAATTTTGCGCCCAATTTCCCCTGTCAGAAATGCAATCACGCTTGCTCAATGCCTTCCCTGAGCAAAATTTAAAAGGCCGACACCGTGTCCATCATGCGCTTTATCTCTGGAACAAACTCGGACTGGCAGGGTATATTTTGCCCACCGTGGCTGACGGTGCAGAAATGGCTGAAGGCCTGGAAGGGCGGTTGCCTTTTCTCGACCATGTGCTTTTTGAGCGGGTGCGCACACTCCCACCTGAACAATTAATGGCACCAGGCATAGAAAAAGCCCTCTTGCGCAAGTTGGCCAAACCCTGGTTGCCTGAAGACGTTCGCCTCCGTCCCAAAGCCCCTTTTTTGGCTCCATCCCTTTTATCCCACAGTTTACAGGCTGATCCAGCGGCCTGGCAGCAGGTGCAAGCCCTGTTTTTTCCTGGACCCCTGCCTGACTTTGTCAATGCTCAAGCCTTGAGTCAACGCATGCAATGGTTGGCCCATGCCGCTCCTGAAGCACATCAAAGCTGGGAGCCCCCGCTGCTGCTATTGTCTTCGCTGTGTCAAATGATGCAGTTATTTTTCTCAAAAAGGAGTTTTTCATGAGTCAAGTCGCTCCCTGGTGGGAGGCATTTTATACCAATCACTATGCCGAGACCCTATTTCAATTGGATCGCAATTATCTTGATTCAGCCTGTGACTTTATCCGGGAACATTTGCAATTGCAGCCAGGACAAACGGTTTTGGATCAATGTTGTGGCATTGGCAATATCAGCCTTTTACTGGGCAAGCAGGGCATTTCCGTCACGGGCATTGAACAGAGTCTGGCCTATGTTCGCCAAGCCCAAGCACGGGCCCAACAAGCGAAGCTCAATTGTCAATTTATTGCAGCAGATGCCTTTACCTATGTGTCTGAGACCCCGATGGATGCCGCCTTTAATTGGCATACCAGCTTTGGCTATACCGCAGATGATCGGCAGAATCGGCGGATGTTGGAAACGGCTTTTGCCTCCCTCAAGCCTGGCGGTTATTTTCTCTTGGATTTTCTCAATCTGCCCTATGTTTTGAAACATTTCCGCGCTACCATGATTACTTATCACCAGACCCAAGAAGGAGATGTTGAGGTGATTCGGGAAAGCCGCCCCGATTTGATCTCTGGCATGTTGAACCAATTATGGACCTTCGTGTATCCCCAAGAAGAGCGCAGACAGGTGCAAGAAACGGGCACGCGTATGTATTTGCCTTATCAATTGGGTGAAATGCTCAAACAAAGTGGTTTTGAGCTGATTTCTTATTTCGGGGGCTTAAAAGGCGAACCCCTGTCGTTGGACTCCTCGCGCTGTATTTGTTTGGCTCGGCGGCCCGTGTGAGTAAACTTTTAACTGCACTATTACCCCCAGCCTTGGGCTCAGATAATGTATGCCCTGAATCCTTTTATGCTGGCAAAATTGCACTTTTACCTCCCTCTGCGCTCTCGTTAAACGTGGTCCGCGTCTTACAACAGGCCCTTCAACAAGCTCTGTTTCCAGCACCAGACATCGCCACGGCCCACCGCGTTTTGGACGGCAACTATTTGCGTGAGCGGCTTCATCGCTTGCGGATTCGACTCTATTCTGACCAGGTGGTTTTACAAAATCTGGCTCAAATTATCCAAGAATTGGCCAATGAGTGGGGGTGGCCCGAACTGCCTTATGTGGACTTGCCCCGTCTGCGTGCCATTGTGCCGAATATGCATCAATTGCCTGCCGCAGCAGATGCATTTTCGGCACATCGCGACACGTGGTACGCCAATCCCCCTGCCCAAATCAACCTTTGGATCCCCTTGGGGGATTATCCTGCACAGCAAACTTTTGTCTTTTATCCAGATTATTTTTGCAAACCTGTGGCCAATGATTCTGCCGATTTTGACTATGAACAGTGGCGTGCAGATGTGGGCTGGCAAAGTTTGCGACGGCCTGACAGATCTGTCTATCCCCAGGCCCTGGAAACGCTGAAATCAACGCAGCTTGGATTTGCCTGTGAAGCGGGACAACGGCTCCTTTTTTCGGGTTCTCATCTTCATCAGCCGCTGCCCAATCAATCCCAACACATTCGCTATAGCCTAGACCTGCGTTTGGTTTGCCCTGCAGACCATCAATTAATGCGGGGTGCGCCGCAAGTGGACAATGGTTCTCGGGGCAGCACGTGGTCTGAATTTGTACCTTTGGCAACTTGGCAATGAGTGAACATTTCCGTTCCTTGACTGAAGCCCTTTCAATGGTTGTCCTAAAACAGCCAGATGCCCCAGCCCTGGTCAGTCCAGAGCGTCAACTGACCTATGCGCAGCTCTGGGAAGAATCGGGTCGTGTAGCGTCATTTTTAGGCTCCACCGGGCTTTTGCCCGGTGAAAGGGTCGGCATTTGTTTGCCGCGTTCAGTGGATTGGGTGCTCGCGCTGGTGGGGGCTTGGCGGGCTGGGATGGTGATGACTCCTTTGGACCGCCATGCTCCTGCTGAAAGGTTGGCTTGGCAGCTCAATCATGCAACTTTGGCAACCGTTTTGGGCCAAGGAGCCCCCCCGGATGGAATCCCTCTCGCTCGCTGGCTTGATCTGGCTTTGGCAAGTGAAGCCGAGCCACTCAAAGACTTCCATATGCTCCAAGAAGGGGATCCTGCCTATTTGATCTTTACTTCAGGTTCTACAGGGCAACCCAAGGGGGTTTTGCTGCCACATCGGGGTCTCTTGCCTATTTTAGAAGCTCAAATTTCTGCCTTTGGTCTGAAGTCGGAAAGCCGCAGTCTCTGGCTACTTTCCCCGCTATTTGATGCCTCTCTTTCAGATCTGGGTAGCACCCTTTTGGCGGGTGCATGTTTGTATTTGGATGTCGGTCTTGAAAGGGATTTGGGGCGTTTGATTCAGGCCCTTGCCCGTTGGCAAATTACCCACCTTGATTTGCCACCTTCCCTTTTGCCCCTGTTAAAACCTGCTGATTTCCCGGCCACCTTTCAGACCCTGATCTTGGGAGGGGAACCCAGTGACCCGGCCCGTTTGCGTGCCTGGGCATCCCATTTTCAACTGGTCAATGTCTATGGACCCACCGAAACAACCATCTGTGCCTCTCTGTGCCCCATTAAGCAAAATTGGCAAGTGCCGCTGCTGGGGCAGCCTTTACCTGGATTTCAATTTGCCGTCTTACACCCTGATCAGACCCCCGTCCAAACAGGGGAAGAAGGGGAATTGTGGATCAGTGGCCCAGGTTTGGCTTTGGGATATGTCAATGCTTCACGCCTCACCCGTGAACGCTTTCGCGAATTTGAGGGCCTGCGCTTTTACCGCAGCGGTGATCGGGTGCGGCTTTTGGCCGGACCCCAATATGAATTTTGTGGCAGGCTCGACCGCCAGCTCAAATGGCATGGTCAGCGTTTGGAACCCGAAGAAATTGAAGCTGTTTTACTGCAGCAGCCAGGTTTGAGTCGAGCTGCTGTATTTATCCATACCAAAGTCGGCCAAGTAGACGGCGTCTTGGCTGCGGCTTTCCAAACGCCCGATGCCGAGCCCTTGCCATTAGACACGTTAACAGCTGCATTAAAGTCCCGCTTGCCAGAGTGGATGCTCCCTTTGCGTTGGTTTCAGCTTGCGCATTGGCCTTTGACCGAGACAGGTAAAACCGATTATTCCACTTTACAAACTCTGGCACAAACAGAACCCCTTTCTGATGTGCCTGTCGAATCGCCTGAAGAGGCTTTGTTTCTCAGCCTTTGGCGTGAAATACTCAATCGACCAAATCTCAAGGCCAATGAGCCATTGGGTGCGCATTCTTTGCAAAAATTGGAATTTTTGGCCCGTTGCAGTTTGTTGGGGCTGCATCTCAACCCTGAACGGCTCAATGCCTGTGATACGGTTCGCCAGATCGTTTTGATTCAGTCTCAAACTGAACCCGAGGGAATGGCCGTAGAGCAATTATTGCCAGATACGCGATTGAGTCCCTCCTGGGAGGTTTTTTTGAAGCAAACCCAAACCCATGTCGTGAAGACCAAAGGTGAGACCCTATTGACGGGGGCCACAGGATTTTTGGGGCGCTGGTTATTGCGCAGTTTGTTAGAAGAAAGCAAAGCGCCCGTTCACTGTCTCGTTCGGGCCCGCTCGGTCGAAGAGGCCCAGGAGCGCCTGATGCAGGCCCTGATCAGTACTGGCCCCATCAAAAAAGATTGGGCCAAACGACTGGTGCCATGGTGTGGCGATCTCGAAGCAGAACAGTGGGGGTTGCCCAATAGCTCTTGGAAACGCCTGGCATTGGCGCTGGACCGCATCATTCATTCGGGGGCCCGGGTCCATTTAAGTGAACCTTATGAGCGACTCAAGGATCCGAATTTATTGGGAACACAGACGGCCTTAAAATTACAGGCATCAGGCCGCAGCAAAGCCCTGCACTACGTCTCTACCCTATCGGTTTTTGTGGGCAGTGATCGCAACCAAGGGGTGGCGTATGAATCAGATGATCTCTCTCAAACCCGCTATTTGTTTGGCGGCTATGCCCAGAGTAAGTGGGCAGCAGAATCATGGTTGCGCCAAACTGCGGGCCAGGCGGGGCCATTGCATATTTATCGCTTGGGACTGATAACCGGGGATAGCCAATCAGGCCGATTTCCAGAAAAAGATTGGTTTCAGTTTTTGACCCAGGGGCTTGTCAATATTGGGGGAATACCCAGCGATCTCGACCCGGCCTGGGCGCTGGACCTCACCCCTGTTGACTACGCTGCTCGGGCCCTCTTGGCCCTGGCAAAAAAACCGCTCCCAGGCGTTCAGACCTATCACTTGGCTAACCCCAAGCCCCTTTTGTTGGGGCAGTGGCTGACTGCTCTGCAGGCCTATGGGGTCCGATTGGAGCGTTTGCCTCGACCTGAATGGCATTTGCGTATGCAAGCTGCTTTGCAAAGTTGTACGGGGCCAGAAAGTGCCTCTGCGCTCTTGGCGCTGTGCCGTCTTTTGGGAGAAGAACACTACCAACAATTGCGCAGTCTCGATCTCTTTCAAACCACAGGCATCCGTTTTGATACCCAAAATGCAGATTTAATTTTACATTCACAGGGCCATTTTTGCCCTGCCCCCGAGCCCGAATTATTGCGGCGCTATTTAATTCAAATGTTGAGCTCTGGCTAAGAGGGGCTGTGGCTTAAGCTTCAAAAATACAAATTTGATTGCGGCCGCGATCTTTGGCTTGGTACAGCGCTTTGTCTGCAGCGTTCAACAATTCTTCTTTGTTCTTTTCTGCCTGGGGAATGCCCGCTGCCAGGCCCAAACTGAGGGCCACAAATTTATGTTTGGGGGCCTCAGGATGGGGCAATGCCAATTGGTGGATGGCTTCAGCCATGGCTTGGGCCACTTGATAAGCCCCCTGAACGGGGGTTTCTGGCAAGATCACTGCGAATTCTTCCCCCCCATAGCGGGCGAGCAGATCCGCGGGTCGTTTGATGACTTTTTTGAGGGCCTTGGTCACTTGAATCAAACAGTCGTCACCCTGTAAATGACCAAAATGGTCATTATAATGTTTAAAATAATCCAAATCACAGAGAATCAAAGCCAAAGGTTGTGCATTGCGGAGACAGCGTTGCCATTCTTTTTGCAGGGTTTGGTCAAAAAAACGGCGATTGGCTATCTCAGTTAAACCATCCATTTGGGCCTGTCGGGCCAATTTCAGTTCTAAATTTTTGCGTTCTGTCGTGTCGCGAAAGGTCACGGCTAGGCCATCATCCAGCTTAACGGCACTGAGATGCAACCAGAGTTGTTTTGTTTCTATAAAAAGCTCTTTATCGAGCAATTGCTTATTTTCGATCACGTTCACAAAATCGTCAAACAATCCTGCTGATTGGATTTGTGGTTTTTTCCCGAAAAGCTTTTCAGCTGCAGCATTGAGCAAGACCCATTTGAAGTCCACGATTTGTGCCTGGGCATCTCTGATCGCTTCACACGCAGCTATGCCATCTTGAGAGCTGTTGAGAATACTTTCCAATTGTCGCCTTTGTTTGAGAATGGTCAATTGGCTCTCAATTCTCGCGAGCACTTCGGCTTCTTGAAAGGGCTTGGTAATGTAATCAACTCCGCCCGCATTGAGGGCCCGTACTTTCTCTTCTGTGTCGTGCATTGCGCTGATAAACAAGACGGGGATATTTTTTAAGTTATCATCACTTTTTAAGGCCAGACAGACGTCATAGCCGTCCATTTCGGGCATGCGAATATCCAGCAGAATCAAATCGGGTTTGTCTTTTTCAATTGCGCTCAGCGCCTGTTTCCCAGAAGTAAAGGGCCGCACCAAATAGCCCTGTTCTTTGAGAATATTGATCAGGAGGTGCAAATTATGGGGATTGTCGTCAACCAGGACAATAACTTCAGGCATGGGGTTTCCTGTCATTTAATTCCCATTCATGATACAGGCTTCTGCGATGGGAGGGAATCGCTCAGTAAGCTTAAGATTGCGTTGTATTCAAATTGTTGGGCCCATTGATTGAGCAATTGTCCCAATTCGGGGCTGTGGGGGAAAATAGCCAAAATGGCTTTCTCCAAGGCTTCCATATAACCCAATTCGGCAGCTTCGCGCAAAGCACTGATTTGTTCTGGTGGAATCTGCTTTACTTTCGCCCCCCAATCCCGGTTTTGGGGCTTGGCTTTGGTCGGGAGCTCTTCTGCATATTGGTATTGCAAGCCCAATTCTGTGGCAATCAAATTCCAAATTTCTTGCTCTTTGACTGGTTTGCGCAAAAAGACCCGACACCCAGCGTCCAAGGTTTTCTCTTGCTCGTCTGTAAAAGCGCTGGCGGTGACGGCCACCAAGACAGTCGGTGGAGCGCCCGCTTTGATCAGGGCTGAAATGGCACGTGCGGCTTGATAACCATCCATGATGGGCATCCGCATATCCAACAAAATCAAATGGGGGTGCCACTGTTGGTACAGATCCACTGCCACTTTTCCATTTTCGGCCACTTTAATTTGGAAACCCAACGGGTGCAAGTAGTGTTCGAGCAAATGGCGGTTGTGGGGATCGTCATCCACGATTAAGATTCGCACCTCTGCGTGTCCTGGGGCCAAACCCAGGATTTTTTTCTGCAGATGAACCGGTGACACCATCGGGTCGCTGACCCGGACAGGGAGATGAAATTCAAACAGAGAACCCTGACCCAAGGTACTATGTACCGCTAATTCCCCCCCCATTTTTTCAATCAATTGTTGGCTGATTGCCAAACCCAGTCCGACCCCTTCACGGCTGCGTCCTTGGCTTTGCAATTGTACAAAGGGCTGAAAAATATGGGGCAGCTGTTCGGCAGATATTCCCATGCCTGTGTCTTCGATCTGAAAGTGTAACTGGTAAGTTTGAAGGGTAGGAAGGGCGCGGGCACTCACTTTGAGGCTAACGTGCCCATTTTCTGTGTATTTGAGCGCGTTGTTCAAAAGATTGATCAAAATTTGCCGCAATTGTTTTTCATCGATGCGGATGTGCCGGGGAGTATGTAAGGCCATCTCCACCTTGAGTTCTAGGCCTTTGGCCTGTGCCTTAAATTGCATCATTTCTTGTAAATCATGAATCAGCAATTGCAAATCACAGTTGTCGTCGTTTAACGTCAGATTTCCCGCTTCTATTTTGGCCATTTCCAAAACATCGTTTAAAAGTTTAAGCAGGTGATCGCCGCTGTTGACAATAATATTTAATTTATCACGGTGCTCAGTGGCCAGCCCTTGGGCATTGCGCAAGAGTCGAGAAAAACCAATAATGGCGTTTAAAGGGGTGCGAATTTCATGACTCATATGGGCCAAGAACTGGCTCTTGGCTTGATTGGCCTGAGCCAATTGGGCCGTGCGTTGTAACACTTTTTGTTCCAAGTCGAGGTTTTGAGACTGCATCAAATGGTAAAGTCGGGTATTCTCTAAAGAGATAGCAGCCTGACTGGAGAGCATTTCGAGGATTTGCACTTCATGGGGGCTAAAGAGCCCGGCTTGGGTGGTGTTCTCAAGATAGAGAACGCCACTGAGTTGACCCTTGTTGAGAATGGGCAAACACAGGACTGCTTCAGGCTCACAGGCCAATAAATAGGTATCTTCACTGAAGGGGTGATTCTCGCTGAGATCATTGAGCAAGACCCGCTGTTTGCTCTGAATGACGGCTTCAACCACCCCTGTTGAGACGATGCGATTTTTGGCCAAATTTTGGTGCATGATATAAATATCTTTGTTCCACTCTGCATGGGCCTCTATCCACCAGCTTCCGGCATCGGGAAGAATCAACGTGACCTTTTGGGCCCCAGAATATTCCATCATCAACGTCAGCAATTTTTCCAAAAAATGATTCAAACTGATTTCACTTGAAAGGGCCTGTGAGGCTTTGAGCAAACTGACCAAATCGAGATCTTCTGAGCGGATCTCTTCGAGGGGGGAGGGTTGCTCTGCAGTGATCGAGAGACTCGGGGACTGAAACATTAAAAAAGGGTATTTTGTGGTCAGTTTTGTTTTTAGGGGTTCAATTTCCCAATTACTATAAAACTGAAATGCAACTTGCAAATAGACTTCTGCGATGCGGAGATGGCCCAAATCTGCATAAAATTGCCCGGCCAACTCTTGGGCCAATGCTTCAAACTGGGGAGCATGATGTATTTTGGCTTCTTCAATGGCCTGATCGTAGCGTTTCATCGCCAGGGGAATTTTGTTTTGGAGTCGGGCCCGTTCAGCTTCAATTAAGTTGGTTTCGGGCAAATAATTGCCTTTGAATTGGGCGGTAGCCCGTTTTAATTGGGTTAAAATTTTCTGGATAATTGGACCCAATTTTGTATATATAGTCCTCTCTCGACAGTGTTTAAGGGCAACCAATGCCAAGCTGGAGCGGGCTTCAAGTACCCAAATGGGATCGGGGTGAGTTGCCAGACTTTGCAAACAGGATTCCAGGGCTTGAGCCTCTGAGAGATCTTGGCTTTGATGTCCGAGAAGATAGTGACAAAAATGACTTTGGGCACTTCGCATAGGTTCGGGGGCTTGCTCTGCTTCTGTTGTTTTGAGCAAATGAAAGCAGGCCTCCAACAGAGGGACACGCAAATGGGGTTGTTTTAACATACCCAAGAATTTTAGCAGGATTGGGGTTGTGGCTTCAAATTCTGTTTTCCAGGCAAACCTTTTATCGCTTTCTGCTTGGCTGAAGTGATTCTCCTGCCTTACACTGAAGCGAGATGACATTATCGAAAATCGAAAACATAATCCAAAAAGCCTACGGCAAAGTGGCTGCAGACAAGGGCTGGACCTATTGGCGCCAGGATCGCGTGCTGCATTTTGACTGCCAGACCCTGCCCGGCGTAATCCTGGTCGACGGCCTTGTCAAAGGCAGTCGGCAACTTCCGTATGAAGTGACACTTGAAATTGACCCGAGCCGCCCCGCCAATATGACTGGGCAATGCAATTGTCCGATTGAATTTGACTGTAAACACTGTGCCGCTCTCGGCTATGCCTGGTTGGCCCGGCAAGATCGTGACACTTTGCCTGTGGCCAAGCCCTATCAACCTGAACGCTATCAACCTGAGCGCAATCAAAATCATCCCGAACGCCCTTCGCTGGAACGTGGTCCACAGGAGCGGGTTCATGCTGAACGTCCAGCGCGTAAAAACCGTGTAGAGAATCAAACGGTACCTGCCAGAGGACAAAATCGCAATGAAAATGCACAGCCCTATAAGGCCTGGTTGGGGAGATTGCGCAAGCAAGCGAATCAGAACAGTCCTGAGCGCCCTCAACCCCTGCGTTTGCTCTATGTGCTGACCATTGTGGGTGACCAGGCAAAAATTGAATTGCGCACGTTTGACTCCAAACGGGGCCGCAACGGCAACCGGTTGACCCGGCCCGAACCATTAAGTAAATTGTATGGGCCGCAAACCCGCCACTCACCTGAAGATCAGGAGATTGCTCGGCTTTTAATGAGTCTGGCTGATCCCGGCCCTGCCGCAGGAGCGACCACCAGTTTAATTCTCAAAGGCAGTACTGGGGCACTGGCTTTGGATCTGATGTTGGCCAGTGGCCGCTGTCGGATGCAAAGTCCGGATGGGCTGCGATTGTTGCAAGGCGAATCCCGTCCCTTGGATTTTGCTTGGCGTCAGGCACCCAAGGGATGGCAATTGCAGGCCGTTAGTACCCCACCTGTCAAACAGGCTTTTCAAATTGATGGACCTTGGTATTTTGACGCCAGCACGCGCAGTCTGGGCCCTCTTGAAACTGAAATGGCACCTGGTTTGGTCGAAGAATTACTCAAAGCGCCGAGTATTCCCAAAGGCCAGATTGAAGCTGCCAATACAGAATTACTCAAATTGGTACCAGAGCTTCAGCTCAAATTGCCCGAAGGGGCCCGCAACGAAATAAAAAAAATTTCAGGGATTGCGCCGAACCCGCTTTTGATTCTCCGGGGCCTGCCCCGTGAGGGCCGAGATCCCCTGTATGTAGCGCAATTGACCTTTGACTATGCGGGTGTTTTGCTCAATCCCACCAATGAGAATCCGACCTTGCGATTGGAGCAAAAGGGTCGGACCTACCAGTTGCAGCGTGAGCCTGAAGCCGAAAAAAACTTCCGCGAACAATTGCTGCACTCCTGTCTTGAAGCTGTGGGAGATGGTGTTACCCATGTTTTGCCTGGCGATGGGGCCTTGGCCCAAGCTCAGGCTTGGGAGTATTGGCTGCGGGTCTCTGTGCCAGAATTGGAGTCACAGGGATGGACGGTGACCCTGACTGAAGATTTTAGTTTAAAGGTTTACCCTGGTGAAAGCGATTGGGAAGCCAGTATCTGCAATGATGAAAAAGGGGAATGGTTCGATCTGAGTTTGGGCATTGAAATTGACGGAAAACATGTCAATTTGTTGCCCTTGTTAGAAGGACTGTTGCAATCTGTGGATGAGCCCCAAGAATTGCTTGAGCGTTTGGCCAATGAGGAATTTTTATTATTGCCTGTCGGCACTGAGCGGTGGCTCAGGGTGCCATCGAGTCGTATCAAAGGCATGCTTGCCACCTTAATTGAACTCTATGAAGAAGAAGGTCTGAATCCCGACGGCTCAGTGCGGTTGAATTGGCACCAAGGTCTTGGTTTGGGCAGTTTGTTGACAGATCCTGGCCTGATTTGGCAAGGGGGAGAGCATCTGCGCAAACTGGCGGGTCAGTTGCAGGATTTTGCTGGGCTCGATTCGGTCGCGGTGCCCGAAGGTTTTAATGCCACGCTGCGTCCCTATCAGCAAGAGGGTCTCAATTGGCTGCAGTTTTTGCGCGAATTTGGCTTTCATGGTGTGCTTGCCGACGATATGGGCCTGGGCAAAACCATTCAAACTCTGGCCCATTTACTGATTGAAAAACGGTCTGGCCGCGCAGACAAACCCACCTTGGTGATAGCTCCCACCAGTGTAGTGCCCAACTGGCGTCGCGAGGCCGAAAAATTTGCCCCCGATCTCAAAATTTTGGTGTTACACGGGGCGAACAGAGCCGAAGATTTTGCCAAAATGGCGGATGCAGATCTGATTCTCACGACCTATGCGCTGATTCGCATCGATCTTGAGCATTATCTCGATCAACGATTTCATCTGCTGATTCTCGATGAAGCCCAGATGATCAAAAATCCCTTGGCCAAAACGGCCCAGGCGGTTTGTAAATTGGATGCCCGTCATCGCTTGGCCCTGAGTGGCACACCAGTCGAAAATCACCTGGACGAACTCTGGTCCATTTACCGCTTTTTGATGCCCGGATTTTTGGGCAGCGCCAAAGAATTTGGCCGCCGTTTTCGTACCCCCATTGAAAAAATGGGAGATGCCATTCGGGCTCAGGCTTTACGCCAACGCATGCGCCCCTTTTTATTGCGGCGAACCAAGTTGGAAGTGGCGCGCGATCTGCCTCCCAAAAGTGAAATGGTGCAGTATGTGGCTCTGAATGGGGCACAACGTGATTTGTATGAGACCATTCGTGTGGCCCTGGACGCCCGGGTGCGCGAAGAAATTGGTAAAATTGGGCTCAAACGCAGCCAAATTGTACTTTTGGATGCCTTACTTAAATTGCGCCAGATTTGCTGTGATCCGCGCCTGCCCAAACTCGATGAAGCCAAAAAAGTCAAAGATTCTGCCAAGCTTGAATGGTTGATGGAGACGGTGCCTGAAATGGTTGAAGAGGGGCGCAAGATCTTGATATTCTCGCAATTTGTGAGCATGTTGGATCTGATCGAAGCCGGTTTGGAAAAACAAAACATTCCCGCTTTGCGACTCACCGGGGCGACCCGCAAGCGTGAAAGTGTGGTGGATGCCTTTCAACGTGGCGATGCGCCCGTCTTTTTGGTCTCACTGAAGGCGGGGGGGGTGGGCATTAACCTGACCGCAGCAGACACGGTGATTCACTATGATCCCTGGTGGAACCCAGCCGCTGAGAATCAAGCCACCGACCGGGCTTGGCGCATTGGCCAAGACAAACCCGTCTTTGTCTATAAATTGATTTGTGAGCAGACCGTCGAAGAAAAAATCTTGCTGCTCCAGCAAAAAAAGGCCGTGCTCAGTGAGGGCATTTACAGCGAACAAGCGGATGGTGCTCTGCGCATCGAGGCCGAAGAATTATTGGCCTTGCTCGAAAGTTAAAACGTTAAACCCATCTATTTCTGACAAGTTGCTTTGCACGCGACTTGATCACCCAGTTTGCAGGCCGCAGCCCATGCTTTTTGGGCCTCTGGGCAGCGCTTTAATTGTGCCAATGCTTCGCCTCGGCCTGAGTGAAATCGGATGAGCATGGGGCTGTTGGGCACCTCTTTTAAGGCTTTCAGACCTTTGTCAAAATAAACCAAGGCCAGATCTGGTCGTTTTTGGATCAGGGCTTCTTTGGCTTCAATTTCTGCTGCCAGGGCCTTGTCCTGTTGCAATTGCTCCCCGCCGCCAAGTCGCCCCAAAACAAGATAAAGCCCGATCATACCCCCAAAAATAAGGACCAAAACCACCGGGAAAATTTTCATACACGTCTGCCTGTTTCAACTTTTTGCAGCATTTCTTTATTGCAGCTTATTGGCAATTTTAACAGATATTCTGCTTGTCCCACATTTGCCAAGCCTCCAGCCCACCTTGCAGATGAGCCACTTGCCTGAATCCAGCCTGAATTAAAAGCTGACTCCCGGCCAACGATCGTACCCCCCGCTGGCAGTAAAGCAAGACAGGCAAACCCTGTTGCAGGCTGTGTAATTGGTTTGGAAGGTCTTCGAGGGCAAGGCTGCGGCCTTGAAATTCCAATGGCAGTGAGTTGTCGGGCTTTTCTTCACTATGGCTCGGGCGCAGATCGAGAATCTGCACATTGGGGTGGGCCCCTATCCAATTTTCCAGCTCTGAGGCGCTGACTGTGGGCACAGATAAGCAGACTTCGGCTTGGTCACGGAGGGGGCGGAGGTTGGGGCCGCAGCCAGGGCAATCTGGATCACGGCTCAAAAGCACCTTTTCAAATGCCAAGGTGAGACCATCGATCAGCAGCAATTTCCCATTCAGACTGGGTTGGCCGAGCAAAAATTTGAGTGTTTCCAACGCTTGGAGTGTTCCGATTAACCCGGCCATGGCACCCAAAACGCCCCCCGTATTACAATCCGGAATACTACCAGCACTGGGCAATTCAGGAAAAAGGCAGCGATAACACGGGCCGGGAGCAGCAAAGAGCGAAACCTGCCCAGCAAAGCGATAAATACTGCCATAGACCAAGGGAATACCCGCTTGCAGGCAGGCGGCATTGAGCCAATAGCGCACAGGCAATTGATCACTGCCATCGACCACGATATCCCAATTTTTCACCAGGTCAAACACGTTTTTAGCATCCACGGCCAGGGCCAATGTCTCCACTTGCAGCTCAGGATTGAGAGCCTTTAAACGAGCTTCAGCCCTGGCCACCTTGGCTTGGCCAATCTCCGCGTCGGTATAAAGAATTTGCCGCTGTAAATTGGAGAGGGCAATTTGGTCTGGGTCGACCAAGCCCAGTTTTCCTACCCCAGCGGCAGCCACATACAGCGCCACAGGACATCCCAGCCCCCCAGCCCCAACAATGAGTACCCGGCTTTCTTGTAAGCGCAATTGGCCCTTGTGGCCCACTTCAGGCAGGCTGATTTGACGGGCATATCGGGCAAAATGTTGGTCCAAATGATCCATAACCGTTTTTTTTTGAAAGTTTTAACTGTGGGAGAGATCTTGCCAAAACGGTGAATTTTGGTAATCCCGTTTGATCAAACTATACAATTTCATGTCGCGGAAGGCCTCTTTAAAATAGACCCGGTCGCGCAAAGTGCCTTCACATTGCCACCCCAATTTTTCGAGCACCCGCTGGGAGGCGAGGTTGTTAATTTCACATTGGGCTTCAAAGCGGTTGAGTTTCATTTTGTCACAGCCCCAGTGAATCAACGCTGTGAGGGCTTCGCTGATCAAGCCCCGATTCCAATAGGCGCGATTGAGGCTGAACCCCAATTCGACACTGGCGTAGTCTGGCATCCACCACACAATGCCAAAAAAACCAATGAGTTGATCTTCTTCTTGGCAAACGGCCCACTCCAAATATTGGCCCTGGGCATACAGGTCCAGGGCTGCTTGGATATATTCTTCTGATTGGCTGATGCTTTGATGTACATCCCAGCGATTGTATTTTGAAACCTCTGGATCCGACATAATCGCAAATAGAGATTGCTGATCCCGCATTTCGAGGGGGCGAAAGTGCAAGCGTGAGGTTTGAATCTGGCTAAAATCTTTGAGTAATTCTGGAATATCTTCGTAATGGGGAGAAAGTGGGATTTGAGACATCGCTGTATGCTGAACCTGCTTGTGCAAATTGTTTCCAGCTTATCTCAAAGTACCCAGAAAGTAAATTACCTGTGGCGATTTTTGGCCTTAGTGCAGGGGTATTGAAGAAAGTTTAAGGTTTGATTTCGGGGGGGTGGGTAGCCGCAGGGGCTGAAGGGGTGGGCTGATTAATCCAGCTCATTAAATCACTGAGACGGGTGTAGAGATTTTTTTTAAGCATCTGAT
>JBFWRL010000114.1:0-18441 GCA_050248915.1 Candidatus Sericytochromatia bacterium | reverse complement strand
AGAGGTAGCGGGGGCGCGAGGATGGCGGGCGCCGCAGCAGGGCGGTTGCCTGTGCTGGGAGCTGGGCCACAACTGACACCCATCCCACTGATCACAATGAGCGTTGCCAAAAGCTTGAGGGGAGAGCGGTTTGGGGTTTTCATGGGGGAGTCCTTTTGCTGGGGGTTATTTGCATTATATTCGCTGTTGGGGTATTGGCGTTGACCTGCTCCAAAAAAAAAATGGGCAACTTTATTTTTCCTTAACAATTGTGTTTTACAATCGAACTATCGCCACAAAACAAGCAAGAGGACCTATCATCATGTTGAATTTCACACACCGTTCTGGGTATCGCCGCTCCATTTGTACAGCCCTGGCTTCGAGTCTCTCTCTTTCTTTCTTTCTTTCTTTCTTGCAGTAGCCCTCCACCGGGCTTAAATGCGAACCGGCCCCACGCGTCTTCGGCCAATCACACCCAGGCCAGGGGGCCTGTCACAAAACTGCCACAGGACGTTTTTTATGCCAGGGGGCAACTCCCTGGTGCCTTTAAAATACAAGACTACCCCCAGGATTGCATTGGCTGCGCAGTATTGGACTTAGATGTCGGCATCTCCTGGCCCCAATTGGGAGACGGCCCGACAAATACCTCGATAGACAAAGACTCTGCCCAGAATTTGGAGTACGGTTTTAAGGTCTTGGAATGGGGGCAAAATACCTCAGGCCAAAAGATTGCCTCTTTGGTACAAATGGGTTTTTATTTTGCCGCTGGCTATGGCGGCACATCTGGTTTGGAAAGATATTTTCTGCTTCCGTACAGCTATTTCAGCAGCACAGATGGGGTCAACTATACGCTCGCCAATCCCTATGGTGGAACGGTCAATCTTGTCTCTTTTGGCTTTCGCTATGTGACTTCAACGGATAGCTCGACCTGCGCATATCAGTATGGGGCCACCCCCAGAGCGTTTATGTCGTCTCCAAGTTTGAAATTGGACCCCCTTGCAGAGACCATCACCTTGAGTACGGGTGCCTCCACGTCCGGGCCCGTGGAGGGCAGTGATTGGATTGTTATTCCCAATTCAGACCCTGTGCAGTATTATTGTGCCAATATTGGCACAACAGGTCAGCTGTCTACTTCGATGCGGATTGTGATGCAGGTGCCTTTTCTTGAAGATGGCCCACAGCCTACACCCACAGCAACACCGACGCCTCCAGGGCCTCCTCAATGTGAAATGGGCAATGGACCCAAGGCGGTTCCTGACGATCTCAAACCCCTGCTCAACGGGCTAAAAAATATCCCCGCAGGCAAACCTGTGCCAGCTAAACAAGCACAAGATCTACTCCAGCAATTAAAGACCCTTCAGCAGGCACTGAACCAAACTGGCTCAGCACACAATTTTCAGATTCAAGCTGAGAAAGGCAGTTCGAGCCATGGCCAACAGCAGGTTCAAACCAGTCAGAAAATTGAAAAACTGCAAGCAGAGCTAGAGCGGTTACAAACCCAAACTTTGAGCAAATTTGAGGCCTTTGACCAAAATTATCAGAGTGTGTTGAGTTTGATTCAGCAATATTACGATTATGAGTTGCTGCGGTATGATGGGGTCTTACACCCCAATTCTTTGGCGCGCTACAAAACGAGTTTGGATCGCATTGCTTATGCCAGAGACTATTTCAGTTGGAGTGGAAATACCTATGACCTGCTCTACGCAGGTTTTGTTCAAACACTGGAGTTTCAGCTGTATCGGATGTTGGTCCAAGATGTATTGGAAAGGGAATTGCCATTAACAGGGGCCCAAGATGAGCAAAATTATGAATTTTATTCGTCAGACTTGAAAGCCCTTCAGTCAGCCGAAGATTTGCTCAAATACTTAGATCAGCAATTATCCCAGCATACGCAAAACCTGGAACTCACCCAAGCACATGCGCAAAAAAATTACGATGTGTTTCTAGGCATCTTGCCCTATGACACCTCTCGTTTGGGCCAATCCGATGCCGAGGACTGGGAGCAAGAGCATTCTGCCTTGTCTTTTTCAACCCACTCCTTTATGCGCTCACCGCATTTAATGCCCATGGGTATCGTGTCTCCTTTGGGCGACTTTCGCATTCAATATGCCCAAGGGGGTGCGCCAGACGTGATTGAAGTTCAGGGCGCACCGGGTATCCATTTGGTTTGGGGGGTGGGTCTGTCTCCCCTGGCCCTGGGGGCGGATTTTCGAGTTCCCAGGCCGGTGCTCTTACGACATTTTTACTCGGTTTGGGCAAACAACTCAAAGATTTTTACGATACGGTTTTTGGCCGCAAATGTGAACCCCAGGCATCGGGCTCTCAACCGCAGCCTCAGCCAACCAACCTCAGGTACAATGGCAAGAAAGATTTAGATGATGAAGCAAGTAACAAGCGTCACCGCCGAATCTTAAGAAACAATCTCAAAAAAGCGGGTGAAGAATGTTCAGGTACAAATTATACACCTCCTGCTACCCCAAAAGGAAAAACCAGAAACAATCCAGAAGACGCACACCACATTGTTCCTTTAAATTATGCCGGAATGGAGCGGGTGCAGGCAATTTTAGGTTTCTGCGATGTGGATATTGATGACCCTAAAAATGGTGTGTGTATGGATAAACCCAGTCACAAACAAACCCAAGATGAACCCAATGATCGAGATAAATATGTTCAAAAAATCACGCAGATTTTTAATATCGAAAAAGTACGGAAAGCTGATGGCAGCGTGGATTGTGACAAGGTGAAAGACAAATTGAGTCGGATCAAAAATCATTTAAAAGAGCAAAGTCTGATCTCACAAAATGGTGGCACACCCAATGTGGACATTGGCGGATTGGGGTTATGAGCAATTTGGTTCCTGTCTATTGGCTCTCGCTTAAAGGAAAAAGATCTGTTGCAGGTTTAAACCTTAAACAAGAAGTCAACAAGTGGGATAAATATCTTGAGGAATGGGATTATATAAATGATGTAAAAGCAAATAGACGTGATCACGAAAATGAAATTAAATTACTGACTTATTACCTTTATTCAGGTATTTTTACAGATGTAGCATTTGCAGAGGTTGGCCTGCATTTCTTCAACCAACGGGTGGTTGATGCCTTTGAGGGCGAATTGGAACAATATGGGCGGCTCTACCCGATTGAATGTGAAGGAGCCCCTTGGCAGTATTATATTTACAATGTCACCACCCTGGTCAAAGCGATGGATTTGGAAGCAGTATCCAAAGTTGATCCGCGTTACCAGCCCGGAGAACCGTATAACTCCATTTCCAGAAGTAAATTTGAGTTTTTATCTGAGAATATCAAAGACCTTTTGGTGTTTAAAGATATCCAACAAAATCCGATTGATCGTTATATTTACCTCAGTAAACGCTTTGTGGATATCCTCAAAAAGCACAAATTCACGGGGGTCCACAAAGACACCTTTAAGCCCATTTGGCCCCGCCCAGAACCGTCAACGCCCCAGGTGGGCCCCAAGGTGGACCTGGCCGATTTAAATCTTTAAGTTGCATTTAGCTCTGTTCTCTGTGGGGGGCTGGATTCTTAAACCCAAATCAGGGAAAATAGAGTCATGCAAACACCTTCTTCTTCTGATACTTTCCAAGCGGGGCTCTCCCGCGTTTTGATACCTGTACGCACCCGTGGGGTGGGTATGATGGGCTATGGCATGTTGCACAATGTCGTCGAAGGCATGTCTTCAGACCTCTACGTGCGCGCCCTGCTACTCAAAGATGCCCAGGGCAAAATGGTGGCGTATGCCAATGCGGAGATCTGTTTTGTCACCCTGGCAATTCGCACAGCCGTGTTAGAGCGCCTGCAGGCCCAAGATCCAGACGGCCATTGGGCCGAAGAAAACGTGCTGCTCACAGCCCAGCACACCCACAGTGCCCCTGGGGGCTATTCCCATTATTTCTTTTATAACGTCACCATGCCGGGGTTTCAGCCCGAAGTGTTTGATGCAATTGTCTCGGCCTTTGTGGACGCCATTGTCTCGGCCCAAGCCCAATTGGCTCCGGCCCGACTCGAATTTGTGCAAGGGGCCTTTGAACCCGACATGGAAGTGGGCTTTAACCGCTCGCTCAGCGCCTATAACAAAAATCCCGAAGTCACGCCCCTGACGGATTATGAGACCCACTTGGCGATTGACCGCAATCTCTATCTCTTGCGGGTGCTCTCCCCCGAGGGGCATTTGCGCGGCGTGATCAATTGGTTCGGGGTTCATGCCACCAGTGTGGGGCCCAAAAATCGCCGTATTTCTTCGGATAACAAAGGTTATGCGGCCACGTTTTTGGAGCAGCGCTACCACCACCGCCAGGAAAACACCCAATTTGTGGGAATTTTTGCCCAGGGGGCAGCGGGGGATGTCTCGCCCAATTTTCATGGCAAGGGCCATGATTGGCCCAAAGGCAAGTTTGAAGACGATCTCGAAAGTGCGCGCTTTAATGGCAAATTGCAATACCAAAAAGCCCAAGAACTCTGTGAAGCCCCAGCCCTTTTTGCAGTCAGCGGTTCTCTGGATGCAGAATTGATCTATGCCGACTTCTCGTGTCAGCCCTGTGACCCCGTTTTTACAGGTGGTCTGGAAAACTGTCAGACGGCCTCTTCGGCCCATGGGGTGGCCTTTTTTAAAGGCACCACGGTTGATGGCAAAGGCATCAGTGATATGGCTGGTAGCCTCTTGGCCGCCGTGGCCCGACGCCTGCGCAAGGCCCGGCTCAAAAAAGCAGAAGCGGCAGGGCCTGAGGAATTGCAGCGCATTTTAACCAAAATGGCTGCCCAAGATCCCAAAGAAATTTTGATCGACAGTGGCGATAAACATTTTTTGGGCATGACCGAGATCAAAGACCTGCCGATCCCCGACTTTCTCGATCCTGTGGTGGGTGAAGTCAAACGTCTGCACCGCATTCGAGCCATTCAGGAACACAGCTGGACGCCCCATGTGCTGCCTGTGCAAGTGGTGATTTTGGGCAGTTTGGCGCTGGCAGCTGTGCCCGGTGAAATTACAACGGTCGCAGCCCGGCGTTTGCGCGCTTCGCTTGAAAAGACCTTGGCCTCCCGGGGTGTCCAACAGGTGGTGGTGGGCAGTTATGCCAATGCCTACCATGGTTATATCACCACCGCTGAAGAATATGCCGTGCAAAATTACGAGGGGGGCCACACGGTCTTTGGCAAATGGACCTTGGCCGCTTTCCAAACAGTCTTTGAAAATCTGGCCCAGGCCCTGCTCAAACCCTCCGCTGAGCGAAATTTACCCAAAGATCTCAAACCCCCTGTATTTTCTGATCAAGAATTGTCGTTGAGAACGTTTCGCCCCCAGGAATCCTCCTTGCGGAGAAGCCGGTGACTGAAAAAACCTACCAAGATTATCTGCGGGTATTGGCCGGTCAACAGGCCCCGTATGCCCTGCTCGATCTTGACTTGCTCGATCTAAATATTCAGGCCCTGCTCAAACGCGCTGGGAATCTGCCCGTGCGGATTGCCAGTAAGTCTGTCCGCTGTCGTTGGGTCTTGGACTATCTCTTAAAGGCCTCACCCCAATTTCAGGGCCTGATGACTTTCTCTGCGGCGGAGACCGCTTGGTTGGCCGCTCAGGGGTTTGACAACCTTTTGCTGGCTTACCCCAGTTTCGACCGGGCTGCCATCCAAGCGATCTGCGCCCAGGTGCGCGCAGGCAAACAGATCTGGCTAATGGCAGATGCTGCTGCCCAGGTGACTTTTCTGAACCAGATTGCCGAAGCTGAGCAGACCCAATTGCAGATCTGTTTAGACATAGACATGTCGAGTGATTATCCGGGCCTGCATTTTGGCGTTTGGCGCTCCCCTTTGACCCGGCCTGAACAGGTGGTGGAGTTGGCGCAGTTCATTCTGCAATGCCCCAGGCTCACGCTCAATGCCTGTATGGGCTACGAAGCTCAGATTGCAGGGGTTGGAGATGCGATGGCGGGCCAAAGTGCCAAAAATTTAGTGGTCCAACAGCTCAAAAGTCACTCCATCGAACAGCTCAAATTGCGCCGCATGCGTATCAAAGCGGCGCTCTCAGAGCTGGGAATTGAACTGGCCCTCTTTAATGGGGGGGGCACGGGCAGCCTCGAAAGCACAAGTCAAGACCCCTCTGTGAGTGAAGTGACTGTCGGATCGGGTTTTTATGCCCCGACACTGTTTGACCATTACCGTCAATTTCGCCATATGCCTGCCGCTTTTTTTGCCCTGCCCCTGACGCGCCAACCCACACCGGGAATGTATACCTGTTTCAGTGGCGGTTATATTGCTTCTGGCAGCGTGGGCAAAGAAAAACTGCCTCTGCCCTATCTGCCAAAGGGGCTCTCGCTGCTCGAAAACGAAGGGGCGGGTGAAGTGCAGACGCCGCTCAAATACACAGGTTCAGACCCACTCAAATTGGGGGACCCGGTCTTTTTTAGACATGCCAAAGCCGGGGAACTCTGTGAGCGCTTCAATCAACTGCATCTTGTCAGGGGTGAAGCGAGACCTGAACCTGTGTTCACCTATCGGGGTGAGGGCCAGTGTTTTGGATAGGCCGTGATCAACCTCAAAATCTTTAAATCTCCCCAGTGGCCCCGGTTGCTGCTGGATTTGGTCATGTTAATTCTGGCTGTGGTGCATTTTGGCCTGTTGGTGTTTGACAGCACCTATTTTCGCTTGCGCAATTTTTATTCTTATTATGTGCCCCAAGTGGTTTTGTTTTATGACCCCGTGAAAGGGATTTCGCCGCATCAATTTACCAGTTCATATCTCTCTCAGGCCAGTGAATATTTTAGCTCTTGTCAGGCGGCAAACAGTGTTGATCCCAAATTACAGGCCCAGTTGGTGCAACTCTCAGAGCAGATGATCGAAGAAAACCCCTTTGAGCGTGCAGGTCTGACAGGGCAATTGGAAATCATCAAAGAAAATATGCGCAAATTTACAGGCCACAAATCCAGCTCCAAAATGGCCTTTCGCAGTTTTTGGCAAGAAGGCTGTGCCCGACTGGACATGCGCGAAAAATTTTATCACAAACGCATTGCGCCATATATTCAGACCAATTTTTGGCGTCAAATTGATACCGATGGCCAGCCCGTAGATCATTTTTTAATCGTCGATCTGGGGTTTATCTGTCTATTTTTGCTGGAGTTTTTGCTGTCTTGGATCAGTGCCGTGCGCAAATTTGGACCCGATCAAAAGATACTCTTTCCGCTCTACCATTGGTATGACTTGGTGAGCTGTATTCCGCTGCGGGAATTGCGCTACCTGCGCCTTTTGCGTATACTCTCACTCTATGTGCGCTTGGTTCAATCAGAGGTGATTCTGCTCAAAGAACTGCCACTTTACAACCGATTTCTCAAATACCAACGCATGATTCTCGAAGAGATCTCCGATCAGGTGGCTTTGAATATTCTCAACAATATTCAGGCCAAAACGCGCTTGGGTACCAATCGAGAGCTGGTTGAAGAAATTCTCAAAACCTACCGCCATGCGATTCAAGAATTAATGGTTGTCCATTTGCAGCGGTTTCAATTGCCCCATTTAAATGAAAAACGCGAAGCCATTTCAGATATGCTTGCAGATATTCTCTGGGACAGCATTCAAGCCAGCGAAGATTACCGCCGTTTGCAGCAAATTCCCTTTTTAAATACAGCCCTCGATCAGGCCCTGAACAAGCCCAAATTGGAGCGCATGGCGGCCCAAAGTCTGGACATCTTTCTGGCGGAAGCGGAGCAAAAACTCCAGAGCCCTGAAATGAAAGATTTCCTCACAGTCTTGGTGGCAGACCTGATCGATCAGGTGATTGAGATCAGCCGCGATGATGAGATTCAGACCCTGCTCGAAAACATACACCTGGCTGTGCTCGAAGAACTCAAAAAAAGCAGCATTGCCAAAACCTGGAAACCCAGCAATAGACCGGGAAAAAATCCAGATAGAATCACACTTTTGCCTCCGCCTTCAGAAAAGCCTTAAAGCAAAATTGACCCTGCGAAAAATTGCTATTTTTTTCTGTTTTTGGCTTGCATTCAACATACAAAAAAGATACAATAAATATACAGGATCATACAGATGAGTGATCGCTTTTAAAGGGATTTAAGGGGTCGCAAGATTTTCCCAAAAAACCTTTTAAATACAGGCTTTTATTCAGATGTTGGTTCTCAAATTTATGATTGAGATTCACCTTTTAGACCCAAGAATACGTGAATCTGCGGAGGTATTGTTCAGATGAGTATACATAAACGTATACAAAAGCCGGGAGTTTATCAGACTTCTCTGCAGCGCTGTACCTGTCCTGACTTTGTTTTCAGGGGAGGCAGTCTCAGCTCTGCCGGGCAGCGCTGCTGCAAACATATTCGGCGTCTCGAACAAGAGCTCTCTTATTTTCATACCGGTTGGAATCGCTTCGCCCAAACCTGGATTTGCCTCTGTCAGGATTTTGAATTCGATGGTCATTGCCATCATATTCAGGCCCTGATTGCAGTCCAACCCCAGGTTTTGGGGCTTTGAAAGGCGGCCCACCCCTCTATGTTTTTTAAATACAAAGGAGATCCGAGAATGCGTGTTACCCAAGAATCCCTGCCCGATTTGCGCAAAGAAATTCCCTATAAATGGAAAGTGCAAACTGCCAAACACTGGGGCTGTGAATGTGTGGCTTATATTGACGCTCGCCAAGTGATGGATTTACTCGATGAGGTGGTGGGTCCGCAAAATTGGCAGGATCACTACCGCGAAGTCGCAGGCAAAGTCTATTGTGATCTTTCCATTCAAGTGGAAGATGAGTGGATCACCAAATCCGACTGTGGTACAGCCTCCCATTTTGAGGCCGAAAAAGGCCAGGCCAGTGATGCTTTTAAACGGGCCGCTGTTAAATGGGGCATTGGCCGCTTTCTCTATCAACTTTCAACCGTGCGCACCAAATCCATCGAAACGGGCAAAGATGATCGTGGCAATCCCCGCTTTTTCCCTGCCGATGAACAGGGCCAACGGATCTACAATCTGACGGGTTATATTCACAATCTCCAATCCCGCAAAAAAACCGGGTACGAACCCGCTTCCCGCAAAACCCCATCCGCTGCCTCCTCTGTTGCCACTGAAAAGCCAAACAATGCCACCCGCCCCCTTCGGCAGGGCTTAGGAAGCTCCCTGAGCGGAGTCGAAGGGAGCACTTCCCCCGCAGATGAAGCTGCAACCCAACCCCAGCGGGATGAAATTCGCCTTTTGTGCGAAACATTGGGCTGGTCTGGCACCGAATTCAGCAAATACCTTCAGGCCAAAAAATTGAGCTGGAAACACCTTATGCGCTCCCAAGCGGCCCGCTTGATCAACGAACTTGAAAGCCAATTGCCCAGTGGTATTCATGCCCTGAGCAAGGTCTAAAGCCAGTTCAGCTTAAAGTTGATTTGAGTTGCTCTTCTGCCTTCTTTGTCTGTGTCTGAGACAAATGAGTCCGGTTATCAGGAAATGCCTTTGATTGTTCTTTTGAGCAATCAAAGGTTTTTTTTCTGAAGTGCTTCGGGTTGCCACAGATAGCTGCGCAGATTACAACTCCCGTCTGAATGAAACACGACCCCCTCTGCCTCCAATAGCCGAATTTGTAATTCACCTGACTGATGCTCGGTAGAAATACGTCCCTGGGCATTGAGCACGCGCTGCCAAGGCAGATCCTCTCCACTGCCTTTTAAAATTCGGCCCACTTGTCGGGCGGCGCGGGGATGCCCACTTAAGGCTGCGATTTGACCATAGGTCGCCACTTTGCCCTTGGGAATTTGGGCGATCCACTTGAGCACAGCGGCTTTCATGGTGTTCGGTTGTCCGTTTGAGTGGTAAGTTGTGGGATTAAAGCAATCACGTCGTTTAAAACCGAGAACCTATTGCTTATTTCCCTCCAGGCACCATTCCTTCAGTCGTTGGATTTGGAGCAGCAACTGAGCTTCTGGGGCGGGATCTTGGTTGGGCTGGCACAGCAAGGCGGCCTTGGTTCCCATTTGTTTTTTGAGTAAATCGAGACCTTCCAACAATTGCTCGTGGGCCTCCTGCCGCAATTTGTCGAGTTTTTCGCGGCTCAAACGCATATTTTCTTGGAGTTGTTGACCAAATTCAGCCAGAATTCCCGCTTTTTCTTTGCGGTTATAATCTAAGTTGGCGGCAATGGCATTGAGGGCCAAATCCAATTCGACAAAGATTTTTAAAAAGGCCCTGAACAATTCGACAATGTCTGGGGAATTGGGTTTGGGGGCCAGATTTAAGCCTTCTTCGAGGGCATTGGCACGCTGAATCAGGGCTTCGGTATCGCTCCCAAGACTGCTACCGGAAGGGCCTGTTGGGTTTTCTGGATCACCTCCAGAGGGCGAAGCCTGTACCTGACTGAGCCAAGCCTGCACCAAGGCCTCTGCTGAAGGCACCTGAAAGGATTGCAATTGGGTCAAAAAACGTTCGGGGCTGCTATCTGTGAGGGCCCGTGCAAAAAAGAGGGGTTCCTCTGCACTCGTTTTAGGCATTTCAGGGGGGTCCGAGCGCATGCCAGCCACGGCCTCTGCCGCGAGATCTGCCAGGGCCAAATGATTGGCCTGCAATTCCTGGGGGTTGAGTTGGGCTTTGGCCGCAGAAAAAGCGTTAAACAGGCTGTGGGGGTCCAAACGCTGGGGATCCAACATCAAGGTCTCTTGGGCGGTTTCTATCAAGAGATAGGCCTGGCTGTGTTCGGGCAGGCCATATAAGCTGCGCAAATCACTCAGCAAATTTCCGACCTCGCCCACAAAGCTCTGGGCCGCTTCGATGTTGATTTCAGCGCGCTGCAGAGAATTTAAGAGCTGCTCGCGGTTGGGCAATTCAAATTCAAAGGCCTGCGATGCACCGTCATTTGTTTCTGGAACCACCAATTTGGCTGAAAGCCAGGTGGCAGGGTTGAGAGCATGTAAGACCAGACTCTCCTCGGGGCTGATTTCTGCTGGGAGAGATTCGGATGTATTGGCAACTTGCGGGGCCTGGGTTTCTGGTAATGCACCGGCAGCCTGAAAGAGCGGGGTGTGTTCGGAAATTTTCATGATAGACTCCTTTGGGCCTGGGTGTTCAAGGCTCCATCAAAGTGTATACCCCAAACAGCCCCGCTTTAATTCAATGGGACGCCGGTTTAGAGGCCAAATTGATGGGTTAAACGCACCAGATCTGCATAAGAGCCGGGTTCCAGACTGGCTCCCCCCACCAAGGCGCCATCGATATGGGGCATTTTGATTTGCGCTTCGATCGTGGCGGGTTTGACGCTGCCACCGTAGAGCAGGCGGATTTTGCTGGCCACGTCCTGACTATAAATCCGCGCCAAATGGTCGCGAATCAGGCCCAAGATGCGGTTGGCTTCGATTTCGTCACAGGTTTTGCCCGTTCCTATGGCCCAGATCGGTTCGTAGGCGATCACGACCCGGTCTGTATAAGAGGGAATCATCTGCACCCCTTGTAAGCCCAATTCGACCTGGCTGAGAATCTTGGCTTCAAAGCCCCCGGCTTCTCGCTCGCTCAGACTCTCACCACAGCAGAGAATGGGGTTGAGGCCCGATTTTAATGCCATTGCCACTTTGCGGTTGACGATCACGTCATTTTCCTGAAAGTACTCGCGGCGCTCAGAGTGACCAATGATCACATGGCTGCAACCGGCTGCCAGCAGCATGCCGGGAGCGATTTCACCAGTGTATGCGCCCGATTCTTCAAAATACATATTTTGGGCACCCAATTGCAAGCGGCTGCCTTTAAAGGCACTCTGGAGGCTGGTCAGCGCTGTAAACGGCGCACAGATCACCATTTCCACACCGTCTTCTTGGCGAATTTGTGTGGGCAGAGCTTCGACAAAAGCCAGGGCCTCGTGGTGGGTTTTCTGCATTTTCCAATTGCCAGCCATCATCGGTTTGCGTGACATTGTTGTTTATCCTCTTTGGGCTTTTAATACTGCAACACCGGGCAATTCTTGCCCTTCTAAAAACTCCAGCGAGGCACCCCCGCCGGTCGAAACATGGGTGAATTGCTCTCCCAGTCCGAGTTTTTCTACGGCCGCCACGGAATCGCCGCCGCCGACCACCGATTGGGCTCCCTGGCGCGTGATTTGGGCCACCATTTGAGCCACGGCCTCGGTCCCTGCCGCAAATGGGGGATTTTCAAAGACCCCCATTGGGCCATTCCACAGTACCGTTTTGGCCTTGCTCAATACCGCTTGAATGCTTTCAATGCTCAAGGGGCCAATATCTACGCCACTCAGCTCAGAAATATCCATTTGTGGGTCCTGTAAATCCACTGTGGCGCTTGCGCTGGTGGCCTCTACGCCGGTTGCCATGACTGTGTCGCGGGGCAAAATAATGTGTTTGCCCATTTTTTCAGCTTTGTTGAGCAACTCCAGCGCTGTCGGAAAGAGATCGGGCTCCGTCAGAGATTTACCGACTTGTACCCCTTGGGCGGCCAAAAAGGTAAAGGCCATTGCGCCGCCAATGATCAGGGCTTCGACTTGGGGCAGCAGGTTTTCGAGCACCGCCAACTTGGAGGATACCTTGGCTCCGCCAATGATCGCCACAAAAGGGTGGGTCGGGTGATCCAGCAGGCCACCGAGGGCACTGAGTTCTTTTTCCATTAACAGCCCGGCGTAAGCAGGCAACAGGGTTGCCACGCCCACTGTCGAGGCGTGAGCCCGGTGGGCGGTACCAAAGGCGTCATTGACATAAAAATCTCCCAAACGCGCCAATTGCTGTGAAAATTCAGGATCGTTGTCGGTTTCTTGTTTGTAAAAGCGGGTGTTTTCGAGCATCACCACTGGGGCATTGGAAGCCGCGATGGCCTCTTCGACTTCACTGCCAATACAGTCATGTAGGCTCAAAACCTCCACACCCAACAGGCCAGCGAGGTAGTCCCCCACGGGTTTGAGTCGAAAAGCGTCTTGGACCTGGCCTTTGGGGCGGCCCAAATGGGACATCAAAATGACCCGTGTGCCCAGGCTGAGCAGGTATTTGAGGGTGGGCAGCGCAGCGCGGATACGCTGATCATTGTCGACTTGGCCTGCCTTGATCGGCACATTAAAATCCACCCGGACCAGGGCGCGTTGGCCTTTGACTGCTTCAGCATCAAGCTGACTGACAGAGGCAAATTTTAATCCGGGATGGGCGGTGGCATGGGATGTTGGTTGAGACACAGGATTCGTCATGACGAAGACCTCCCTGAAGCTGATTAAGCGCTGAATAGAATCACTTACAGGGTAGCACAATTCTAAGGTCTTGACCCGGGCTGCTACAATGAAACCATCACCTGCCACAGGAGTACTCAGCCATGTCCCTTTCAGCCCCTTTGGTCTCACCTTTGATAGATTTTCGCGGCCACAGCCTGCCCGCTTTTTTTTATGGCACAGCCTGGAAAGAAGCGCGCACGGAGAGCTGTGTGACGGCAGCATTAAAAGCCGGGTTTCGTGCGATAGATACCGCCAATCAGCGCAAACACTATTATGAAGCGGGGGTAGGCGCCGCCCTGAAAGCCGCTTATGCCACGGGCAGTTTGCAGCGAGAAGCGCTGTTTTTGCAGACCAAATTCACCTTTTTGGCAGGCCAAGACCAGCGTCTGCCTTATGATCCCCAAGCGGATTTTGCTACCCAGGTGGCGCAGTCTTTTGCCAGTTCCCTCGAGCATTTGGGCACAAATTATCTCGACTCTTATGTCTTACATGGGCCGTCTTCAAGTCAGGGCCTGACAAGTGCGGATTGGGAGGTCTGGCGGGCCATGGAAGCATTGGCAAAATCTGGCAAGGTCAAACATTTGGGGGTCTCTAATATCAACGTCTGGCAATTGCAGGCTTTGCTCGAAGGGGCTGAGTTGGCCCCCGCTTTTGTGCAAAACCGCTGTTATGCTCGCACCCAATGGGATGCCGCCGTCCGTGCTGTCTGTGCCCAACACGATCTGCGCTACCAGGGTTTTTCGCTTTTAACGGCCAATGCCAATGAATTAAATCATCCCTTGATGGCGTCCCTGTCTGCCAAATACGGCGTCAGCTGGATGCAATTGGTGTTTCGTTTTGCTTTGCAAGTGGGCATGTTGCCCCTCACGGGCACCACGGATCCCAGCCATATGGCTCAAGATTTGGCCGTTTTTCAATTTGAATTGTCTCCCGAAGAAGTTGCTTTGATAGAAAAAATCGCACTCTGAAACTGAGCGCTTCTGAGGATCTGAACATTTTATTCATGAGCCGCGTCTATAGAAAATTACTGGTTTTGAGAGGTGCTTTTGAAATGAAATTCCGCTTTTTGCTTCCTTTGGTCTTTTTAACGGCCTGTTCAGCGGCTTCCGCCGCTTCAAATACGTCTAACACCAACACGCCGACCAAAACAACTTCAACCAATCCGGTCGCTGTGCCTGCGCGGGTCGATTATCCCGGCTTTGTTGATTTGAGTCAAGAGGCAGGGGAGTACCGCAATCAGCGGTTGGTGGACATTGAGACTTTTATGAAAATGGCCGCAGATCCCCAGACCCTGATTCTCGATGCCCGCTCCGAAAGTGCCTATCGGCGCAAACATATCAAAGGGGCGATCAATATCAATTTTTCGGATTTTTCAATCGAAGGTCTCAAACAGGCCATCCCCGACAAAAACAAGCGGATTTTGATCTATTGCAATAACAATATCGACGGTGACACCGCCAATTTCCCGACCAAAAGTATGCCCTTGGCCCTGAATATTCCGACCTTTATCAATCTCTATGGCTATGGCTATAAAAATGTCTATGAGCTGTCTTCCCTGTTGCAGGCGGATGATGCGCGCTAGACTTTTGAAGGCACAGACGTGAAATTGCCCCTATAAAAATGCCGCCTGTAAAATGACCTTTAAGCGCGAAAAGGCAGCATTTGCAGAAGGCCCCACCAGAGCGGCACGCTCAGCAGTGAAAGCGGTACCCCCAGCCCCACCATGCGGGTGGCCAGGCTGGGGTGTAACCCCGCTGCAGCAGCCATCAAAGCCGAAGTGATCATGGGGCCCATGCCCGCCTCAAGTACACAGACCCGCGTGAGTTCACTGGGCAGCCCCAGCCCCAGGCACAGCAGCAGGGCCCAGGCAGGGGCCACAATCAGTTTATAGCCCAAACCCAGTGCGAGCAGGCGGTTGAGCCCAGGATCTGGCTGAAAATCGAGCTGCAGGCCAACAGCTGTCAAGGCCAACGGGGCCAGCCCCCCAGCCAAAAAAGCCGCAGCGTGTTGCCAAGGCCCTTGCAAACTCAACCCCGTGGCCCACATCAGCAGGCCTGTACCAAAGGCCAAAAATGGCGGAAAACGCAAGAGCTTTAGCACCATCTCCAAAGCCATTGGCGGTGACTTCTTCTGCTGCTCTGGCTGTGTTTCCGCTGCCTGTTCGGCCTGCGCCAGACACAAGAGGCCCCAGGTACCCAAAATCAAAAAGCTGCCAGCTTGATCCATGATCAAAGCCGGTGGCAGGGCTTCGCTGCCAAGCAGGGCAGAAATCAGGGGAAAACCCACAAACGAGGTATTGCCCAGGCCCATGGTCAGGCAGAGAGCCGTGGCAGAAGCCTGACTCATGTATCTTTGCCGAAACCAGAATCTGCTCAAAACAAAGGCCCCGGCAAAAATCAGCCAGGCCAAAAGGGCGGGAAAGAGTGTGCTCAGGGACAGTTTTAAGACAGGCAATTTGAGCAGGGCCAAAGCGGGAATACAGACCCAGAGCACGGTTTGAATCAAGATGGGTAAAAGTCGCTGCGCGAGAACCCCAAAACGTCTTAAAAAGAGCCCCAATGCCAAAAAAAGCAGGATCTGAACAAAGGCCATGGCGGATTACCTGCGCTCAGAGATTGTAGCGTTCGTGTTTATACCCTTTGAGATTTTCAGCCAAGCTGAACCAGTTTATGGTCTCTCTGAGCCCCTTGCGAAAACCCGCCTCAGAGCCATATTCGGGCTGCCAATTCAACAGTTTTAAGGCCTTGGCATTGTCGGCGTGTAAACGCTCAACTTCGGAGGCCACAGGGCGCAGACGGGCGGCTTCGGATTCCAGCGTAAATTCGACCCCCATGATTTCGGCAATCAGGCGGGCGGTATCGCCGATGCTGATCTCAAATCCGCTGCCAATATTGATCACCTCGCCCACTGCCGAAGGAGATTGGGCCACAGCCATAAAACCTGCCACCGTGTCTTTGACAAAATTAAAGTCGCGGGTGGGGTGCAAGGCCCCCAATTTGAGTTGCTGGCCTTGGGCCAATTGCGTAATAATCGTGGGAATGACGGCGCGGGCGGATTGCCGGGGGCCATAGGTATTAAAAGGCCGAATCACCGCCACAGGCAATTCAAACGAACGGTGGAAGGAGAGGGCCATCTGATCCGCCCCAATTTTGGAGGCCGAATATGGCGATTGCCCCTGCAGGGGGTGTTCTTCGTCGATTGGCACATAGCGGGCGGTACCATAGACCTCGCTGGTGGAGGTCTGCAACACTTTTTCAACCCCCAGGGCACGGGCCGCCATTAACACATTCAAGGTGCCCGAAATATTGGTCTCGACATAGGTTGCAGGTGAGTGATACGAGTAGGGAATGGCAATTAATGCAGCCAGGTGAAAGACCTGGGCGCAGCCCATCATGGCTGTCTGCACCCCAAAGGGATCGCGGATATCCCCGCAAAAGACGTCCAATTCGGTTTTGATCTCAGGTGTGAGGGTTTCTAGCCAGCCCCAGGAATTAAAGGCGTTATAGTGCACAAAGGCCCGCACGCGAAAGCCTGCACGCACGAGTGCTTCCGTTAAATGAGACCCAATAAAACCGCCTGCGCCTGTGACCAGAACCTGTGAGTGCATTCGCAAATGTATCCTTGTCTGCCTTTGGTTTTTTCAGGATACCATGTGTGGTATTTTCTGGGGGGTTAAGGCAGTTTGGGGACTTCTTTGCCACTTGTGACGGGATTGTGGGGCTCGCGGCTCCACTCACTAAAAGAACCGTCATAGAGCCGGGTCTGATAGCCCAGGTATTTGGCCATGAAATAGCTGTGTGAGGCCTGGCCACCTGTTCGGCAATAGGTGATAATCTCGCTGCCGGGTGTAAATCCAGCCTGTTTATACATCAGATAGAGGGCTTCGGGGGATTTGAGCAGGGGGCGCTCTTCACTTTCGACATGGTTCATCCAAAAGAGGTTAATTGCACCCGGAATATGGCCCCCACGGGCAATGCCTTCTCCTGGCTCTGCACCTGTATATTGGGCTTCAGGCCGGGCATCAAGCAGCCGCAGTTTGCTGCCTGGGATCTGCTGATTGAGCCACATTGCATCTTGTACCTGGGGCATGTGCACCAGCATTTCCAGATTGAGACGGGGTTCGAATTGAGAGGGCGCAATTTTATTGATCTCTTTGCCAACGGGTCGTTTCTCTTCGCGCCAGATTTTCCAATGCCCATTTAACAGCGCTGTCTGCTGGCCCAGCCCCACATAATCCAAGGCCACGAAGGCCCGAGCGGCTTGCAGGCCCGCACCTTCGTCATAGAGCACCAGGCGGTGTTTGTGGGTCACACCCAATTCGCGCAAACTTTTGACCAACTCTGAAAGGGGGGGCAATTCATTGGCAATGCCATTGCGGGTGGTGGCGACCTGGCTCCAGCTTAAAAAGCGCGCACCGGGGATATGGCCTTGCACAAATTGTTTGCCGTCATTGCCGACGTGTAGAACCAAAACCTGGGGATCGTTGAGGTGATTTGCCAACCATTCGCTCGATACCAGCATGTCGTGTTGGATCGGGGGAATCATGGAGGAGCTGGGTTCGACGACCAAAGCCGAAGCCAACAAAAGTGAAGCTAAAAACATAGGCAATCTCCCAAAAGACAAGGTGTTTGGATGATAACACGCCCCTGTCCAAACGCAAACTTTGCATGAGAAACAGGCCCCATCGAAGTTCTTCAATGGGGCCTGACCAGAACGGAGAAAGCAGAATCAGAAGGGGATTTTCATTAGATCAGGGGATCTTGCTGTTGCTGACGCTTTTCTTGCTGCTTTTGTTTGCGCCGTTCCATTCGCTTCTGCATCTTCTCATGCATGGCTTTGCCACGGGTTTCGAGTTTGGCAACCAAAGCCTCCCGCTGTTGGGGGCTGAGAACCGCATGGACCCCAGCCATCATCTGCAGGCGTTGATCTAAATGGCTTTCCATGCCCTTGAGGCCAGTATTGAGCACCGCTTTTACCTGTTCGACACTTGGTGTTCCAGCCTGAAAGAGGCTCACCAGCTGATTCTTGACACCGCTCAGCTCTTTAAACTGGGCCATGCGCTGGGGTTGGCTCTGTTCAAACAGGTTTTTGAGTTGGTTTTTTTGGGGGTCACTCAGGCCCAGTTCGGCCGCCATTTTTTCCAGGCGATGGCCTTGTCCTCCTCCGTGGCCATGCATGTGCATCAGTTTATCTGCAAAGGGCATTTTGCTAAAACCTGCGATTTTTTTCTCGACTTGATCGAGTTGGCTATATACTTCTTGGCGCTGTTCAGGCGTTAAAATGCTG
>JBFWRL010000113.1:0-18539 GCA_050248915.1 Candidatus Sericytochromatia bacterium | reverse complement strand
GACCCCCGATGAATTGCTGGAACGGCTGGCGGAAGGCAAGGTCTATCTGGGAGAACGTGCTGAGCGTGCCAAATCCCACTTCTTTCGCAAAGGCAATCTCAATGCCCTGCGGGAAATGGTCTTGCGATTGACCGCTGACCGTGTCGATCAAGATGTGCAGGACTTTTTGCACCAGCATCACATTCGGGAGCCCTGGCGCACATCTGAACGCCTGATGGTGGCGGTCTCTCCCAGCCCGATGTCGGCCCAACTCATCCGCTGGACCCGGCGCATGGCCAGTTCTCTGGACGCCTCTTGGATGGCGGTCTATGTTGATACCGGTCGTCCTCTGTCTGAAAGTGACACCCGCAATTTGAGCGAAAATCTCGACTTGGCCCGTGAACTCGGCGCAGAGGTCTTACTCACCCAGGGCGAAAAATGGGTGCCTCGGCTTTTGCAGATGGTTGAACAGCAGCATATTACCCAGTTGATTCTGGGAAAACCCCAGCAGAGCCGTCTCCGGGATTTTTTTAACGGGGCCTATCTGACCTTTAATCAATTGCTGTATACCCGCTCTCGGGCAGATTTTTGGCTGGTTGACAGCAGCCGCCGTGAAAGCAAGTTTCAGGCCCGCCCCTGGCATTTTGGTCTGACCGCGTTAAGCCGACGCCAATATCTCTTGGCACTGACGTCTCTGGTAGGCATAACGGGGATCAATCTCTTGTTAAACCCCTTCTTGGGCTATTGGTCGGTGGCCCTGGTTTACCTCTTGGGGGTCATGGGACTGGCTTTGTATTTGGAAAAAGGGCCTGTCTTATTGATGGCGGGGCTAAGTGCCTTTTTCTGGAATTTTTTGTTTATTCCCCCCCTGTATACCCTTTTTATCTCACGATTTCAAGACTTGCTGATGTGTGGAGTCTATTTCTGTGTGTCTCTGACCACAGCCAGCCTGATGACCCGGATTCGGCACCAAGAGCAATTGGGCCGACAGCGGGAAACCCGTCTGGTGGTTTTATACCGCTTTTCAGATGCTTTGGCCCGTGCCCATACTGCCAAAGCTGTCGTGGCTGTTGCCCTGGAGCAGATCAAGGCTGTTTTGCCTTTGCCGATCCAGATTCTGGAAGGGGAATCTGAGCAGACCTTGCAACGTTTAAGTCTGAATGAAAAAGAGTGGACGGCGGCCCAATGGGCCTATCAGCACCACCGCCCTGCAGGCCTGGCAACAGATACCTTACCGACGGCACAATCCCTGTATCTGCCGATTTTTACCCCGCGCCAGGCCTATGCCGTCTTGCAGATTCAACCTGAGCCAGGCCAAACGCTGAGCTTTGATACCCGTCAATTGCTTGAAACGCTCTGCATGCAATTGGCGCTGGCCTTGGAGCGCCATACTTTACATGAGCAGGCCACCCAGACCCGGATCAGCCAGATCAGCGAAAATCTCTATCAATCGCTGCTCAATTCCGTTTCTCACGAATTGCGTACGCCCCTAACCAGCATTCAGGGCGCGGTGGAAAATTTGCGCAACCCTGCGATTGAGGCGCTGCCCGAGGCTCGCTCGGCCCTGCTCGAAGATTTAGAGGGTGCCACCTTGCGGTTGAATCATTTGGTGGCCAATTTGCTGGATATGAGCCGCTTGCAATCGGGTAAGTTGGTTTTACACCAGGATTGGTGTGATGCCGGTGATTTACTCAGGGCTGCCCAACAGGCACTTAAAAAAGAATTGTTGTCCCGTCCCTTACATTTGATCATTCCCGCAGAAGTGCCACCCATCCGGGCGGATTTTGGCTTGCTGGAGCAGTGTTTGGTCAATCTCTTGCACAATGCCCTGCGTTATACGCCTGCGGGCTCCCCGCTGGAAATGGGGGTGCGGGTCTTGCCCGAACAGCTCAGCCTCTGGCTCAAAGATCAGGGCCCTGGTATTCCGGAGGCGGTCTTGCCCCATATCTTTGAAACCTTTTACCGTGGTCAGCCCCAAAAGAGTGGGGGCACTGGCTTGGGCCTCTCCATTTGCAAAGGTCTGGTCGAAGCCCACGGCGGCAAGATATCGGCCCGCAATGGCTTTCCCTGTGGGGCTGAATTTGAAATTCGATTGCCCCTGACCCCCCTTTCAACGCCACTCCCAGAAGAGGAAACAGAAGAGTTAACATGAAAACCCGAATCTTGATTATCGACGACGAAGTGGCCATTCAGCGCTTTTTGCGCATCGCCCTGGAGGCCCAGGATTTTGACGTATTAATTGCCGCGACCGGCCAAGAGGGACTGCAGCAAATCACTTTGACGAATCCCGAATTGGTCTTGCTCGATCTGGGTTTGCCAGATATTTCGGGCCTGGCGGTTTTGGAGCAATTGCGGGAATGGAGCGCTGTGCCCGTGATTGTGCTCTCTGTGCGCGAACAGGAGAAAGACAAAGTTATGGCTCTGGATTTGGGGGCCGACGACTATTTGAGTAAGCCCTTTGGCATTCAGGAGTTATTGGCGCGGATCCGGGTCGCTTTGCGCCATTCCCGTTTACAGGGGCTGGCACTCAACAACAGTGAGCAAATCTTTCGCTCGGGTCAGTTGCGGGTGGACCCGCTGCAACGCAAACTCTGGCGCGGCGAAGCAGAGGTCAAACTGACCAAAACTGAGTACAATTTGCTATTGTTTCTGATCAAACATGCGGGTAAAGTTTTAACTCACCGCCAATTGCTGCAAGCGGTTTGGGGAGCTGAATACCTCGACGAAACCCACTATCTCCAGGTCTATATTTCACGCCTGCGCAATAAATTGGAAACAGATCCCACCCAACCTGAAATCTTTTTGACTGAACCCGGTGTGGGTTATCGTTTGGCGCAGTTTGATAGTTAAACCTTAATCTCAACTGATCCTTGCATTTTTCATAATAATCCTGTCTTAATCTCGCTTGATTCATTTCTTTAAAATGGGCAATGGCGCACTACGAGATCGTCAGGGCCTTCATCTTAATTTAAGAATTAAACAATTGTTAATCAAATGATAACTATTTCTTTACCAAGTTTCTTTAACATGTTCCTATAACACAATTAAGAAATCATTAAACGACAGTTAATAAAGAGGAGAATCTTCCAAATGACGTTAGCAATTAATTCCTTCAGCCCTTATACCGGTGCCGCCGCTCCCACAGCACCTGTTAGCACGTCTAACTATACTCCTTATTCTCCTGTTGTCAGCGATACAGGTTCGGCTTTTAACACCGACTTCACCTCGATCTCTTCCAAACTGGCCGCTGGTGCCGGTGGCGGTTTTGCCGCTTACAAACTCGGGGCCCAAATGGGCCAAAATATCAAAAGCATTTTTGCCAAACCCCCCGCTCCTCCTACCCCTGGCACCCAAATCACCGCAGGTGGATTTATGACTGGGATGAAAAACGTTGCCATCACTGGCTTTAAAGGTGCAGGTCTGTCTGCCCTGGTCGGCGCTGGTGTTTCAGCTGTCGCCAACGGTGTCGGCGTGGCCACTGGCAAAGTCGAATCTGGCCAAGCAGTCAGCAATGTGGTCGGTGATACCATCACCTCCGCTGTCGGCGGTTTGGGTGCCGTCACCCTGGCAGGTTTGGGCAATATGGCTCTGGGCTCAATGGGGGTTGCCGGTCTGCCCCTGACCATCATCACTGTCGGTCTCGGTGCCGCAGGTGGCGTGGGCGCCAGCTTCCTCAAAGACAAAATCATGAACAACGGCTAAATTTTAGCCAGCGAACACAGCACACACCCACTCAACATTGCAGCAAAAACCAAGTGCCCCCGAATTTCGGGGGCACTTTTTCAATAATCCCTTCTTAATCATGTGGGAAAATCCACCTTCTCTTCTGCTTCAAACTGGCTAATGACATGCTTTTGATGCGCTGCGAAAAGATTAAGATCTTCACCTCAATTTAAGAATTAATCAATTGTTAACCAAATAATAATTATTCCTTTACCAAGTTTTCTTAACTGGTGCCTATAACACAATTAAGAAATCATTAAAGATAGTTAATAAAGAGGAGACAGTTCCAAATGACGTTAGCCATTAATTCTTTCAGCCCTTATACCGCAGCCCCCGCTCCGGTCGGTACGTCCAGCTACACTCCCTACTCACCCACCGCGCCTGTTGTCAGCGACACAGGTTCGGCTTTTAACACCGACTTTACCTCAATCTCTTCCAAACTGGCCGCTGGTGCCGGTGGCGGTTTTGCCGCTTACAAACTCGGTGCCCAAATGGGTCAAAATATCAAAAGCATTTTTGCCAAGCCTCCCGCTCCTCCCAACCCTGGCACCCAAATCACCGCAGGTGGATTTATGACTGGGATGAAAAACGTTGCCATCACTGGCTTTAAAGGTGCAGGTCTGTCTGCCCTGGTCGGCGCTGGTGTTTCAGCTGTCGCCAACGGTGTCGGCGTGGCCACTGGCAAAGTCGAATCTGGCCAAGCAGTCAGCAATGTGGTCGGTGATACCATCACCTCCGCTGTCGGCGGTTTGGGTGCCGTCACCCTGGCAGGTTTGGGCAATATGGCTCTGGGCTCAATGGGGGTTGCCGGTCTGCCCCTGACCATCATCACTGTCGGTCTCGGTGCCGCAGGTGGCGTGGGCGCCAGCTTCCTCAAAGACAAAATCATGAACAACGGCTAAATTTTAGCCAGCGAACACAGCACGCACCCACTCAACATTGCAGCAAAAACCAAGTGCCCCCGAATTTCGGGGGCACTTTTGTGTGGGGATGTTTGTTTCGTCCCAGCGATAAACTCAGGGGGCACTCCGCTCGTTTCGACTCCGCTCAACGAGCGACGATAGACTGTCCAAGTTCTTTAAATGCGCTCCTGTTAGCCATTGACTGCCTAACTCTAGCTTAAAATGGCGGTTGAGCAGCAGAATCAACTGCACCAAGTCAAAGGAATCCAGGCCCAGATCTTCTTTGAGGCGGGTTTCTGGGCCCAGTTCACAGTCTGGGGCGGCCAAGCCCTCCTGCTTGAAAAGGGTTTGAATCTGGCTTAAGACCAGGGATGTTTCGGCCATGTGGGCAACTCCTTGCGCAATAATTTTCCGTTGGGGGTCAGCGGCAAAAATTCCACGCGAAAAAATTGGCGGGGAATTTGCTGGGGCTCCAAATTTTGTTTGCAAAACTGCCGCAGCGCATACAAAGTCGGTTGCTCGGCTTCGGGTTGCAATTCGATTAAAGCCACCAAATGGCTGCCCAAAACGGGATCTGCTTCGCCATAAATCGCGGCATGTAAGATCGCTGAATGGCTTTGCAGGGCGCGCTCCACTGCCAACGGGGCGACTTTTTCGCCCCCTGAGAGCAGAGTATCGTCGCGTCTACCGGTAATAAACAGCAAGCCACTTTCACTTAAATAGCCGCTGTCACCGGTTTTGAGCCAGCCATCATAGAATGTCTCTGCGGTCAGTTCAGGGGCTTCGAGGTAGCCGACCATCAAAGACGGGCTTTGTACCCAAATTTCATCCCCTTCAATTTTTATAGCAATCCCAGGCAGGGGCCGACCGGCACTGCCAGAGCCAAATTCGGGATCCTCGTTGGCAAAGGCGCTGACCCGTGGCCCTGCCTCGGTCAGACCATAGCCAATCCAAATTCGGGCGGCGGGAAAGACCGCCTGTAAACCAGGGATTTCTTCGGGATGCAAGGCCGCCCCGGCCACAGATAAATGGCGCAGGTGAGGTAAGGGGGCGCTTGGGCCCTGAAGCATCAGGCGCAAGGTGCTGGGCACAGCCGCAAAAGTTTCGATTTGATCTGTGCGCAAAAATGTGAGCAGATCGCCGGGCCAGAGTTGGTGGGGCAAAAGCCAGACCGGACTGGCAGCCAGCAACGCTGGCAATAATTGGGTAATCAGGCCAAAGGCATGATTCAGAGGCAAATGAATTGCCATTTTTCCGGGCTGTTCCAGGGCTTGAAACTGACGCACCGCCATGGCATTCCAAAAAAGGGCGGCAGGTAAAAAACTGGCGGCTTTGACTTCGCCACTGGAACCAGAGGTCAGCAGCGCCAGACAGGGTGTATCTGGGGCCGAAATGTGCTGTGAATCTGAGCCTTTGCCTGAGAGATGTTGCGCATTTCCGGCTGTGAGCTTTGCGGCGAGTTCTGGCGAGAAGCAAAGGGCACGAAACTGTTTCTGCAGTTGTTTCTGCGCTATTTCTGGCAAAGTCGGATGGGTGGGGATCACCAACATGCCTGCTACCATCAGGGCCAGCCAATCGCGCACGAAGGCCCGGCTGTGTTCTGCTGGCAATAAAAAGCGCTTTCCCGGTCCAAAACGGGCCTGTAAAGCCAAAACCTGGGTTTGCACCGCCTGGGACAATTCCCGGTAGCTGATGAACCCATCGGCATCTCTCACCCCGCAGGATTCTGGGGCATCAGCCCAAAAATCGAGCAGGGCTTGAAAAGTAAGGGGCGTTAAAACTGCCAGACCAGGCCTCCCCAGGTCAGGCCCCCACCCACCGTATTCAAGCCGACTTTTGCCCCAGGCTGAATGTGACCTTCGCTGATGGCCTCTAAGAGTGCAATCAAAACCGCAGCTCCCGCCACACTGCCATGGCGGTGCAGGTTGTGAAACTGTTTTTCGGGAGGGATTCCCAAGCTTTCTGCCACTTTGCAAGTCAATTGGCGGTTGACTTGGTGGGGCACGTAGAGATCGAGATCCGCAGACGTGATTCCGGCTTCGTGTAAGGCCCCTTGCATCGCAGCCAAATAGCGCACGGGTACCGCCTCTTTAAGGCTGCTTGCGTCGCCGTGGTAATAATACTGTTTTTGTTCCAAAGCTTCGGCAGTCGGCGGCAAGAGGCCAGGGGTATTGACCAGCACCCCCAATTCGCCGTCAGCACCCAAATAGCCCCCAAGCAGGCCCTGTTCGGGACTGCCTTTTTCCAGCCACAGGGCCACAGCCCCATCGCCGACGCCCATGACCGTTTCGGGAATCTGGGGATTGGCATATTTCGAGGGGGTTTCTGCCGCGACCAAGAGCACCGGGCCCAATCCGGCCTGCACATACAGGGCCGCTGTGACCAATGCATAGAGACCTGTGCTGCATCCGGCTTTGAGATCCAGTGAGGGCGCTTTGATACCTGTGGCTGCGCCGACGGCACAAGAAGAGGCCGAGGTGATTTTGTGGGGCGTCGTAGAGGCAAAGAGCAAAAGGCCTACTTGATCGGGGCCCAAGCCGGTCTGCTCAAACAGGGCTTGCACGGCTTTTGCGCCCAAGTCGACTGCATTTTCTTCGCTGTGGTTGGGGGGGGTGCCCACCAAATGGGTCCACTGGCGCATACTCAGCCCGACGACTTGTTCTGGGTAATCTGGGTGCATGTCGCGCGCAGCCAAGATCTGCTCATAATTTGCCCCAAGCAAATGTTTGAAAATATCCAGGTTGTGTAGAGAGGGGATGGCTTGCCCCTGCACGTTCAGAGGAGCGGGCCAAGCGGTGGCACCGGCTCGGATCTTGACGCCTTTAATTGCACCAAAGGCTTTGCCGCCGGGTGGGGTTTCTGACATGCTGCCATGTGTCCTTTTTTGCTATCAGTATACCTGAAAGCACAAGCGGGCCCTATTGTTTGATCTGCAGGCGCATGATCGCCGTGCATTCCTGTTTGAGTTCTTCGGCGCTGCCGCGATCACCTGCCAGTACCGCGATCTCACTGACCTCTTTGCTGGCGATCAGGTATTTAAACTGCACCTGCCGTTTGAAAGCTTTGTCGCCCCGGTTGAGCTGGTATTCAACGCTGATGCGCATAAAAGACTGGCCGCCGGTAAACTGGATATTTAGGTTTTTGATGGCGGTGAATTGAAAACTGCCGGGCAGGGTCGTTGACGCCGAAATGGGGACCGAAAAGGTGCTCAGTTGAGGTGCGGTTGCAGACAAAGGCAAAACGGGGCCACTTTGGCAGGCACTGAGGCTCAATAACAGGGTTAAACAGAGGCTATTTTTCATGGGGGACTCGCTTCTACGCAGGTGGGATAAAGTGATTATCGCGGGCAATGCCGAAAAACACGGTTATTGAATTGTTAATTTATGGCTAAAATTTGCTGTTTGTGTAAGATGGCCTGGCTGTGTTTTTCCCTTTGCTGATTGACGGTCCGACACTTTTCAACTAACTTAGCAGTAAGGTATGTTCAAGATTTTAAAGAATATGATGTTGAAGCCATGATAACGATGCCATGTTAATCCTACACGTCCTTTGGACAGCGCCCTCGACAGAGACTCCCCTGGCGCTCTGGGCTGAACAGGCCTTTGTGGGGAGCAAAGGCCGCTTGCCCCAAAACCAAACCCCACTCCACCCGGGGGCCTTGGCTTTGCCCGACTTGGACGTGCTGCTAAACACCTTGGTGCTATCCCCCTCTGGGCAGGCCGAAGAGCGGCTGTTCTTTTGCCCTTCCTCGGCGCGCAACCCGCTGCCTTCTCATCCTCTGCTGGGGGAACAGGTTTGCAAAGCGCCCCGTTTGAGCCCTTGGCGGATTGTCTGCCGAGATTACAGCGCTCTGACGCTCTTGCCCTGGCTGCAAGCCCTGCCCGAGCGAGAGCTCTATGCCCCCGGTATTTTGCTCAGCCCCGAATTGCGGTTTTTGCAAGGGGTCTTGCGCTGGGCGCTCAAACTCACGGCCGAACAGCAGTTTTTGCCTGCTTTGGTGGGAGTTCAGGCCTGTTGGAAAGCGCAGCTCAATAGCCGAGAGCGCCAACGTTTGCATGAATGGGCCCCCGCCTTGCCCTCTGCTTTGGTTGCCCATGCGCCGACAGGGCCAGAACCCGTCGTGCTATTGGAAAAGCTTCTGTCACTCTTGCTGGATGCCGTGATCCGCTCAGCATTGCCCCCGCTTGCGAGACCCCGCCCGTTTGAATCTGCCTACGACGCCTGGAGCCAGGCTTTGCGACTGCCATCGGGAAAGTTGGCCTTTTCTGAAGCCCGCCTGATGCCCCTCGCGAATAGCTTAAGTCAGTGGCTGCGACCTTTGCAGGCCCTGAACGAAGCCGATTGGCGTTTGGGCCTGCTGGTTCACGATGCTGAACCTGAAGAGCCCTGGCTGATCGAAGGGTTTTTACAGTCCCATGCCGATCCCAGTCTGCGTCTGCCTCTTCATGCCGTGTGGCGGCTCAATGCCAGCAAAGCCAAGACGCTTTCCACTTCACCCGAAATCTTAAAAGAATACCTCTTATTGGCCCTGGGGCAGGCCTGTGCCATTTATCCACCTTTGCAGGCCCTATTAAGAGGCAAAGAGATCAAAGCCCTGAGCCTGTCTTCGGCTGAAATTTGGACTTTTTTGTCAGAAGCGGCTCCTTTGTTGGAAATGGCGGGGTTTGCGCTGTTTTTACCCAGCTTTTGGACCCAGCCCAAGGCCCGTCAGCTCTCGCTGCGCGCCCAGGTCAAATCGCCCAGGCTCAAAGGGCGAGCCAGCCTGGATTTGGGCTCTTTGATGCAGGTCAATTGGGAAGTTGCCTTGGGCGAAGAACGGCTCAGCGCCCAAGATTTGACTGCACTTGCCAAGTTAAAGCAGCCGCTGGTCATGTTTCGCGGACAATGGCGGATTGTCGATCAGGATGAAATCCAAAAAGCCCTGGCCTTTCTCAAGCGTCAGCCCAGCCAACTGACTTTGCAAGAATTGGTGCCCCTGGCGTTGGGAGCCAGTGACGCCCCCCTGCCGATTTCAGCGCTGGAGGCCATGGGGCCAGCGCGGGAGTTCTTTGCGCAATTGCAGGGCGAACAAAGCTTTGGTTTGACCGAGATTCCCGTTGGTTTTAAAGGGGTTTTGCGGCCGTATCAATTGCGCGGGGTCTCATGGCTGCAATTTTTGCACCAATGGGGGCTTGGGGCCTGCCTCGCCGACGATATGGGCCTGGGCAAAACGCCCCAAACCCTGGCGCGGATTCTCAAGGCCCGTCTGGAAAACCCGCAGGCGCCACCGGTGCTGCTGGTCTGCCCCACCACCTTGGTGGGCAATTGGAAACGCGAAGCGGCCCACTTTACGCCGGATTTAAAGCTCTTTGTGCATCACGGTGCCGAGCGACTCAAGCTTTCAGCCTTTAAAAAGGCCATTGCCAACCAGGATATGGTGATCACAACTTATGGGCTCTTGCACCGCGATTTGGCGTTTTTACAACCCCTCGATTGGCAGGGCATTGTGCTCGATGAAGCCCAAGGTATCAAAAATGCCGAAACCCGCCAATCTCAATCGGCGCGCAGCCTCAAAGCTCAGTGGCGCGTGGCTCTAACAGGCACCCCGATTGAAAACCACGTCGGCGATCTCTGGTCGCTGATGGATTTTCTCAACCCCGGTCTTTTGGGCAGCCAGGCGTATTTCCGCCATCATTTTTTGCAGCCGATCCAGGCCTTTAGCGATCCTCTCACCCAGCAAAAGCTCAAGGCCCGAATTGAGCCTTTTTTGCTGCGCAGGCTCAAAACCGACAAAAACATTATCTCAGATTTGCCCGAAAAGCTCGAAATGGAACTGTTCTGCCCCCTGACCAAAGAACAGGCTTCACTCTACCAGGCCCAGCTCAAACAGATGCAGGCCCAATTGGCCAAAAGTGAGGGCATTCAGCGCAAAGGGCTCGTGCTTTCGTCGCTGATGCGCTTTAAACAATTGTGTAATCACCCCGCCCAGTTTTTGGGCGAAAAAGGCCCGCTCTCAGGCCGTTCGGGCAAGTTGATGCGGCTCGAAGAAATGCTGGAAGAGATTTTGGAAATGGACGAAGCGGTCCTGATCTTCAGCCAATTTGCTGAAATGGGCACGCTCTTACAGACCCATTTGCAAAACCGCTTTGGCGAAGAAGTGCTTTTGCTGACGGGTAAAACCCCCAAAGCCAAACGGGATCTGTTTGTGGAGCGCTTTCAAGCCGAACGTGGCCCACGCATCTTTGTGCTCTCGCTCAAAGCCGGGGGCACGGGCCTGAATCTGACCCGCGCCAACCATGTCTTTCACTATGATCGCTGGTGGAACCCGGCGATCGAAAACCAGGCCACCGATCGGGCCTTTCGGATTGGTCAGACCCGGCAGGTTCAGGTGCATAAATTGCTCTGTGGTGGCACGGTGGAGGAGCGCATTGCCGAATTGCTGCTGAAAAAACAGGATTTGGCGAATCAGACGGTGGGCAGTGGTGAAAATTGGCTGACCGAGTTGTCGAATCAGCAATTGAGCGATTTATTCCAACTCAATTTGGCGGAGGCCCTGAGCGAATGAACTATTTCCACTTTTCAGGTTCGGGGCCCCAAAAGACCACAGAGGGGATTCGCTTGCAATCTACCCGAGGTGGGGTAGGGGCCACTTGGTGGGGCCAACGCTGGGTCTCGGCCCTAGAAAAACTCTGCGACAGTGGCCGCTTGAGCCGGGGCAAAAATTATGCCCGGCAGGGGCAGGTGATGTCCATTGATGTCACCCCTGGCAGAGTGGTGGCCAAAGTCCAGGGGACCCGTCCCAAACCCTATACCGTCACAATTGAATTGCCCCAGCTCAAGCCAGAGGCTTGGGATAAAGTGCGCACTGCTCTGGGGGCTTCACCGCTGCATTTGGCCAGGCTGTTGGCTGGCGAGTTATCTGCAGAGATGGAGCTGGTGTTTAAACAGGCGGGGGTCAATCTCTTTCCGGAAAAACGCACAGATTTGGAGACCGATTGCTCTTGCCCGGATTGGTCTGACCCCTGTAAACACATCGCGGCGGTCTATTATCTCTTGGCAGAACAATTTGATGCAGACCCTTTTTTGCTCTTTCGTCTGCGTGGCCAAGATCGGGAGGCCCTCTTGGCGAGTTTGGGGGCGGTCAAAGCGCCAGATCCCCATCTGGTTTCGGGGTCTGCCGACGGTTTTGCCGAACCACTTCCAGCCGAATTGCCCCTGAGCAGCACTCCCAGCACATTTTGGCAGGCAAGGCCCCTCCCGCCACTCGATCCACCCCAACTCCCAGCCTTGGCAGCCCCCCTGCTCAAACGACTAAAAAGTCCCCCACTTTGGCGCGGGGAAAGCCTGTTTTTAAATACCCTGGAACCGATTTACAGCGAAGCCGGGCAATATGCCCAGGACCTATTGGGCCTGTCTTCAGCGTTCGCAAACGAAGTCCCGCCGCCGAGCAGACCTCGTCGGGGCCGCAAAAAAGCCAACCCTGATTAATGCCTCTCAGCCCTGCGGTGGCTTGCCTTGGGGCCAGCGGGCCCGCACCCGCTCAATCAGCTTGAGCAATTCTGCCGCTTGCAGGCGCTCACTGCGGTCAATCCGGCGCTGCATCTCACTCCACTGCATAAAAATGGCAATAAACGCCCCAGCAAAGACCAGCACGGTAAACAATTTGATCAGCCAACCGGCGCTCTGCTGATCGCCAAAGGCTGTCAATTGGCTGGTAATCCGAGGGGCGTTTAAATAACTTTGGTACAGGGCTTCGCGGCTCAGGGTCAAAAGCCCAAACAAAGGGACTTGGGTCAGAATCAGGGTCATTAAATAAAACATCTGGCGGGGATAACTCGGCCGCTGGTGCTGTGCGGGATTGAGCAGGGGCAGCCACATAATTGCCCCGGCCAGCAAGACCGTCAGGTGCTCCACCTGAGCAAACCAAAAATGCCCCCGCGAAAGGGCTGTCAGGGGGGGCAAATACCAGCTGATTAAACCGGCATTAAAGAGCAACATGGCTGTTAGGGGATGTCCCAATTTTTCCAATCCCTGTTCCAGCCAAGCGTACCTGAGCAAAACAGGGTTGAGCAACCCCTGGCCCAACCCCACCCAGAGCAGAGGGGCGATCAGATAGGCCAGCAAAAGGTGCTGGGCCGAACGGGCCGTAAGCAAATAGCGCTGAGCCAAGGTTTCCAGCGGCGAAGCGGTGGCCAAGACAAAGAGTACAAGACCTGTCAAAAACCAGAAAAAGCGCAGGGGCGAACGCAAAACCCGACTGACTTGGGCTTGCCGCCATAACCAGAGATAACCCAGGCCCAAAAAGAGCAAGAGCAGGGAATTGAGGGGCTGAAAAGTCCAGGTATTGAGCATATGGGAGAACCTAAAATAACAGATCCAAATCCAGGCTGTGCCCCCATCATAGAGAGAGACAGGGGGAGCCGTCAATGGGACCAATGCCCGGGTTAATAAGGCTGGCCCGAGCCGGGTTCTGGCAAGCCAGGATACATAAATTCGGGAAAGAGGTAGCGAATAATCCCCGTTTCGGGGTCAATTTCAGCGTGGGTATAGCCTTTGCCTTCCAAGCGGGCCAGGTGTTTTTCGGCTTTTTCGAGGCTGATCGGGCTTTCTGCCGCCAATTGGGCAATGCTGATCCGGCCCTGGCGCAGGCTGGCAAATTTGAGGATATAGCGCTCATAATCGCTCTCACTGTGCAGGGGCAGACTGTTTAACGAGGCTTGGGCATTTCCCTGGGGAGCCTGTACCGCTGAGATCGGCTGTACCTGGGTGATTCGCTGCACCATAATTCCCTGGCTCAAATAAAAGCGCTGCTGAAATTCCGCATCCGACATAATTAAGTACCAGAGAGCCTCAACCCAACTGGCCATCAGGGGAATAAAAGTCAAAGAGAAGGCCAGATAGGCAATGCCCCAACCAGGTTGCCGCAAATAAAATTTATGTCCCCCACACCAGCCCAGGGTCAGGGCCAAAACCGCGGCCAAATAGCGGTTTTTTTCAATCGCAAAAGGATTGAGTTGAGCCAGGGTTTCGTTTAAACCGTCGATTTGAAGTTCATTTTGAATCTCATCGCTGATCCGTCGCAAGGCCTTATTTGTCGGGCCTTTTTGGGCGCATTGATCGCAGTAAATCCGGCCTTTGATTTTGTTCAAACAGACCAAACAGACGCCGTGGCCACATTCCACACAACTGCCGATGGCCTCTTGTTGCGAGTGAATATAACAGTGCATAGGCGGTCCTCCCTTAACCCATGGGGTCAGGCAAATCTTCTAAGTCTTCGAGATCCTCTTCATCTTCGTCTTCACCCAATTCAATCAGGCTGGCTTCGACCACCGCCTGCATAATATCTTCGTCTTCGTTGCTGAGAAAACTGGCAATGGTCGAAAAGACCTCTTCGTCCCAATGGGCCACCATCGACAAAGCTGCCTGTTTTTGCAGCAGCCAATGGGAATCATTGAGGGCTGCGCGCAGGGCATTTTTGACCTTTTCATCTTCTTGCAATTCACGCAGACCCAAGAGGGCGTTTAAGCGCCGTCCCCAATCTTCGTCTTCGGCCAAAATTTTCATCAGATATTCGTTGCAGCGGGGGTCCCCGATTTTGGCCAAGGCCACTGCTGCATTGAGACTTACACGGGGGTTTTCGGCCCCTTCAAAGACCTCAAACAGAACCGCTGAGGCACTGTCTTCTTGCAATTCGCCGAGAATTTTACAGGCCTCAATCACCACCAAATGGGAGCGGTCTTTGAGGGCCCTGAGAAAGAGTTCCACATTTTCGCCATCAGACATGCGTCCCAGCGAGCGGACGGCCATGCCGCGCATGGCGTCGGGCTGCTCCGAGTCAATCAGGGAGATCAGGGCCGGAGTGGCGCGCTGATCGCCAATGGTGGCCAAAGCCCAGGCTGCCACCTGTTGGGTTTCGGCATTGCCGAGCTGGGCGATCAGGGGCAAAACAGCGCGGGAGTCGCGCAGCTCACCCAGGGCCATAGCCGCGGCATCCCGCACCTCAGCAGACTCATCTTCGAGAGCGGCAATCAAAGGTTGTAAGGCCTGCACATCGCCAATTTCGGCCAGAGCCGAGGCGGCCACTTCGCGCAGGCGGGGATCGGCGTGGCTGAGATTGTGCAACAGCAAATCTGTGGCCCGCACCTCTTCGGACTTGCCCAAGAGCCAGATCACTTCGAGATAACCCGGATGAGAGGCATTTTCTGCGATCTCAAGCAAGGCATCCACCACCTCCGACTCGAGCATTTCGTAAAGCGAGCGGGCCGCCACTTCGCGAACCTGTTCGTCTTCGTTTTCGAGCAGCGATAAATAAACTTTTTGAAGTTCGTTCATGTTCTTATTCTACAACTTTTGCCCGTTTCTATTCAGCCATTGGGGGCAAAGGGGCGCGTTTCAGGGAAGGCCTTTTTGACAAATCTGGCATCTCTGCAGGATTTTGAACGAGCATTTCTTTGAGTTTATCCAAGGCGGTCTGTAATTGGGGATCGTTGCCAGCCTTGTAATCGTGGGGCGCGTACTCCACCTCGATATCCGGGTCGGTGCCGTAGTTTTCGACATTCCAACCCACATCGTGGAACCAAAACGAGTATTCGGGTTGGGTGGTTAAAGAGCCATCCACCAATTTGCCCTGGCTGTTGATACCAATCACGCCGCCCCAGGTGCGTTTGCCAACCAGGGGGCCGAGTTTGAGCATTTTAAACGAATGGCTGAAAATATCGCCATCTGAGCCCGCATTTTCATCGGTCAGGGCCAACATCGGCCCCATCACCGAATAAGAGGGATAGGGCTCTGGCATACCCCAGCGCGGCAGATCGTAACCCAAGCGTTTGCGCGAGAGTTTGTCCAGCAACAATTGTGAGACATGTCCCCCGCCGTTAAAACGCACATCGACCAAAAGGGCCGGGTAATTGCACTCACTCAGGTAATAGCGGTGGAATTCGGCAAAGCCAAAGGGCCCCATATCTGGAATGTGTACATAGCCAATTTGGCCGTTGGATTCTTCATGCACCTTGCGGCGATTGGATTCGACCCAATCGCGGTAGCGGCCCAGGGTATCGGAGTCGAGGGCATGGACCTGCACTGTGCGGGCATTTTCGCCCCCAAAGCTCACCAAGACATCACTTTTGGCCTGGTTCAAAAGGGCCTGTTCAGGGCCAAATTGGGCGGTTAACGTCAGGCCATTGATGGCTGTAACCACTTCGCCAACACGGGCATTGATCCCCGGTTTGGCCAAGGGGCCGCCGCGTTTGGCATCCCAATGATCGCCATGCACCAAATGGGTGATGCGGTAACCCTGGGCTTCGGCATCCCAGGCAAAGTCAGCACCCAAAAAGCCCTGGCTGTAAATGGGTTCTCTGCGGTAATCGCCGCCCATTTCGTAGGCATGGGAGGTGGCCAATTCGCCTTGCACTTCCCAGAGCAGATCCGAAAATTCTGCGCGGCTGGCGACGCGATCGAGCAGGGGCAAATAGCGGCTGCGCACCTCGTCCCAATCCACTTCGGACATATTTTCGGTCCAGAAATGGTCGCGCATGCGCCGCCAGGCATCGTGGAACATCTGTTGCCATTCCAAAGCGGGCACGACCCCCAATTTGATCCTTTCGAGATCGACCCAGCCCGATTTTTTACTCGGTTTGCTGTCGCCCAGCACTTTTTCGGAGGGCTTTTCGCCCACGGGCAGCACCCGCACCTTGTTGTCGATCCGCACAATCAGGGATTTGCCATCTTTGGAGAGGTAAAAGCTGTTGACGCCCTCCATAAAAACCTCTTCTTCGCGGCTTTTGAGGTTGTAGACGCGCAGCGTGCCCCTGATGGTGATGCCTTCAGACCAGTTTTGATCCAAACTGCCATACACCGGGTAGGTGATATAAAAGACCTTGTCTCCCAGCCCCAGCACCTTGCGGTAGCGACCGTCTTTGATTGGAAAAGCCAAAATCCGGTCGGCCAGTCCATCGAGATCGATCTCAACGGGTTTGACCTTGGGCTTTTCAGACTTGTCTTCTGACTTATCTTCGGCCTTGTCTTCAGCTTTGGGCTCTTTTTTGTCGATCAACATCGCCGCGTCGGGCTCAAAGGGCGAGCGCAGATCTTTGCGCAAGGTGAGCAAATAGGGGCGGGTGCCATAGGGGAAGCCCAAAGAGAAGTGAATTTCGTCATACGCTGGATTAAATTCGCGGGTCGAAATAAAGTAGAGGTATTTGCCCTCAGAATCAAAGCTGGGGGCAAAGTCTTCGAGCACGGGCCGGGTGGCTTCGTGGATGCTGCCGGTTTCGACATGGCAGAGCTTAATAATGGTGGTCTGGGGCGCTGTGCCACATGAATAGGCCAGCCATTGCCCATCGGGCGACCACGCCGGGGTACCTATGCCGTGTAAATGCGGCGTTTCGTCGAGCACGCGGGTGCTTAAACTGTCGAGGTCAACCAGCAGGAGTTGGCGGCGGTGGTTGACCACCGCCACTTGATTGGTGGTGGGTGAGACCATCACATGTTCGGGGCGACCCAGAGAGAGATCTGTTACTGCTTGAGCGGGTTGGGAGCCATCCAGCCAATGCACTTCGACCTGTTCTTCGCCAGCGGTATCACCGACCAGTACCAGGCGCTTGTTGTCGGGCAGGTATTGGGCGACACGGTAGCGGGTGCCTTCGCGCTCGCCGTGTTGCATGACAGCACCGCCCCAGAGCGGCATGGAATAGGCCTTGCCGCGGGTGACCACGGCAATTGAATGGCTTTCGGGGTGCAATTGGTAAGCGTTGAGGTATTTAGTGGGGGAAGAAAATTTGCGGTTGCGCTGGACTTGCGGGCTGCGCCAGTCGATCGCAATTTTTTCAGCCGCGGTTGTCAGGGTACCGCCACTAAGACTCAGTTTGTAAAGATCGCCGCCACATTGGTAGACAATGTTTTCGCCATCGCTGTGGGGAAAACGCACATAAAAATCGTCGTGGTGGGTGTGGCGTTTGAGATCATCGCCAGAGAGATTCAGTGAATAGAGATTGCCGATGCCCTCGTGGTCGGAGAGGAAGTAGATACGCTCGCCCAACCAAAGTGGGGTGGCCAAATTGCCATCGATCTGCCGGGCAAAAGGCTCAAATTGACCGCTGCCGTCTTTGTCGAGCCAGAGCACCCCTGCCGTGCCGCCCCGGTAGCGCTTCCAGCGGGCGGGATCCCAGGTGTGGCGGCCAATCACGGCACCTGCCCCCTGGGGATTCCAGGCAATATGGTGGGACATGCCATATTTTAAACAAACAGGTTCACTGCCATCGATGGGCACTTCATAGAGCTCGACCATGCGGCGCAAAATCTGGCGATGAGAAGAACTGCAGATCACCGCAGAGCTGTCGGGTTTCCAGCCACTGACACGGGTCACAGGTGCACCAAAATAAGTCAAACGGGTGGGCACCCCGCCTTCTGCGGGCATCAAATAGACCTCTTGGTGGCCTTCGTCGGAGCCAATATAGGCAATCCATTTGCCATCGGGTGAGAGCTGCGGGCAAGAAATATGGCCCAAATTTGCGGTCAAACGGGTGGCCAAGCCTCCGGCCAAGGGCACCGACCAAAGATCGTCTTCGCAGCCAAAAACCACTTGATTGCCGGAGACTGTGGGCCAGCGATAATATCCGTGTGTCATAAGGGATCCACCTCGTTCTGAGCTCTATTGCATGTTCTGCATCTGGTCTGCCGACCCAAAAACAGTATGGTACACATAGTACCACGCGCAAGGGAAAGGGGGATGATTCCGATAACCTCAGCTAGAGGTGAAGCCCGTGAATGAAATTCCCTTTTCCCGTCTAAAACCGCCTTCCGAATTGTTTCGCTCACCTGTAGGCTCCGCAGCAGGTGCCGCCTCTTTGCCCGTTTCAACTTCGGCCCCTCAAGCAGCAACAAAGCCTGCCTTACCCGTCAGCGATCACACCCAGCGTACGCCTCTCAACGCCGCCCGGTCGACCCCGACCCCTGTCC
>JBFWRL010000112.1:0-18544 GCA_050248915.1 Candidatus Sericytochromatia bacterium | reverse complement strand
CGCAAAGTGGCCGCCCAAAAGGGTGTGAAGGTCAATTACGACATTAAAGACTTGAGCAGCAATGTAGACAGCACTCTGGCAGCCATGCGCAAAGAGTTGCAGGCAGGCAAACAGGTCATTTTGCTCTCTTCCAACCTGAGATCCCTGGGGCGCGGACATTATATTGTGGTCAAAGACATTTTGCCCAATGGCGCGATTGTGGTCGATGACCCCCAGAAAGCCGATGGAGAAGATGTCATTCACAGCAAAAACCAATTGGCTGCAGCATTAAACACCCGCGTAAACAAATGGGGTCTGGCCAACGCCATGATCAGCTTCGATCGCAAAAACTAGGTTTTTATTTTCTCTTGCAAGGGCAAAACGGGAAACTGTTTTGCCCTTGATTTGTGTGCCCGGGCTGTTTAATTTTTTTGAAGAGGTCTTTTTATGTCTTCACAACTCGATGGCAAAATCGGCGGATTTTCACCGGAGATAACAGGCCTGCTCTTGAATAAATCCAAGGCCCTCAGCAAAGACGATCTCGCTGAGTTGGAAAGCATGGTCTTGGCTGACGGAAAGGTCTCCGAAGCAGAATTAGACCTCTTTGCAGAGTTGGCGCAAAACAAGGGCCAGTTGGAATTGCTGCCCTTGGAAGGCGGGACCACTCAAACACTGACCATTGATTTTATTCAAGACAGTCAGGTCGAATTAAAAGAAAGCCAGCAACGGCTGCTCAATCTCTTTTCTCACCTCACTCAAAACAAAAAGGCCTCACCCGAAGCCATACAGGGTTTACAGGCTGAAGCTGTGCGCCTGAAACAGATTTTGGGCAATCTCGACCCCCACAGTCCCGATGCCATTCTGGCTCAAAAACACATCGCCAATATTGAAAAAGCCCTGGCGATTTATGGCTCTACGGCCCCCAAAACCGGCGAAGAACTCTCACTGCAAAAATTAAAAAACCGCTTGGCCCACAAAGGCCAAAACCTCGATGAAACCAAGCTGCAGCAACTCTACCAAGATCTACAAATTTTGCAGGGTTCCAAAGGCAGCAATACTGAACTGGCCGAGCTCAAGGCACTTCTGCGCACCGTGCGCAATTTAAAGCAGTACAATTCCCTGCTGGGCGAATTGTTTCCCACTCAAAAGGGTCTGCTCAGAAAAGCCGAATTTTTAAATAGTCACAGCGCGTTTTTGGAGCAATCTGTTTTGCTCAAACACCTGGATGCCTCCCACCCCTCACCCGAAGGCGAAAAACTGCTCCAAAACTACCAGACTTTACTCGACGGGGCCATGCACCCTGAAAAATGGGGAGTGGAACACCTCTCGGCCCTGACCAGTCTGGCCCTGGCTGCTCCCGCTGAAGCGGGGGCCTTTAAGGGTCTCTTGCCAAGCAAATGGCATCCTTTTTTGGAACGTTTTCAAAACAAAGGCAGCCGCCTGTCCGAATCTACCTTCTTAAAGGCCCTGGCAGATCCTACCGCAGAGTCCCATCTCAAGCTCAAACAGGCCTTGCAAAATGTGGCTTCACCCGCACTCAATCCAGCCGCCTTCCAAGCCTTGGGGTTTCTCTTGGTGCATTTTCATGCCGATCTGGAAATCGTCAAAGATCTGCTCCCAGAAAATGGCATTAAAAAGCGCCTGGAAGGGCTTTTGAACCAAACAGACTGGCTCAAAACCTCCAGCACCTTACAGGGCCTCAAAGATCCGGCAGCACTACAAACAGTTTCCGAGAGTTTCAGCAATTTGATGGCCCTCAGCGAAACCCAGGAGCCCGGACCAGAACACGCGGTGGCCTTGCTCAATCTCTACCAACATCTGAAAAATGACATCGGCCATTTTAACGCTATCTTACCCGCCAAAGCCCAGGCCCTGAGCCAAAAGATCATCACCCATTTAGACAAGTACCAGACGTCCAACCCAGAACAATTCAAGGCCCTGGTTCAGGCCCTCAGCAGCTTGGCGGATGCCAGCTTTGATCAGCAGGATTTGAGCGCATTGCAAACACTGGTCGGAATTGCCAAACAGGATGTTTTACAATTGCTGAATGATCTGCGCAGTCTCTTGCCGCAAAAAATTCAGAACCGCATCCAGGTCTTGATTGACAGCAAATTGGAACACGCCCAGCTCAAAGAGGCACTGAGTGCCCTGAATACCCTCAGCAATGACCAACTCACGGCCCAAGACGTGGAGGCCCTGTTTAAACTGGCAAGCCTGTTTAAAACCAACCTGCCTCAGGTCTTGGAATGGCTGCCCAATCCCTTGCAACAAAAGACCAAACCCTGGGTTCTGGGCATACAAAAGATGATCGGCAAATTAGAAGCCAAATTGACCCGCGAACAACTCCAAGACACATTGCTCAACGCCTTTGAAAAACACCCCAAACTGATTGGCAGTGCCGGGGTTGGGGTGTTGGGCCTGGGGGCAATAGCCGGTTTGGGCTATGTCTTTGCAGGGCCCATCAGCAAAGCCTGGCAGGGAGAATACCAAGCTGCAGCAGTGTCTTTGGCCCAGGTAGTCAAAGACAACAGTGGTTATTTTTTGTCTGCAGAGGGCATGGCAGTCTTGGGGGCCACGATTGAAGCCATGCATCTCGATGAAAAGGGCATGGTTCTTTTTCAAGAGGCCCTGGAAAAAGGGGCCCAGGGCAGCGATGAAGGGGCCGAAGCCCTGCGAAAGCTGGGACAGAATCTCAAGGAAAAAACCGCCAGTCCCGCGGTTTCTCCCATACCGCCCCAGCCAGACAAAATTCCTGCTCAAGTGCCAGACAAAGCACCGGGCCATTGGCAGACTTTTTTGAGTAAACATCCCGAATGGTCGGGCCCCCTGAGCAAATTTGAAAAAGAGGGGCAGGTCCTCTTCGAAAAATACCCAGCAGAACAAGTCGAGCGCCTGCTCAAATTGCTGGCTCAGCTCAAACCTGAAATTGCCGAGCAGGTGCTGGCTCACCCGGATGAATTGGGCAAAATCTTGCCCACCCTTTCCAAAATTGTGGGGGTCTTGGAGAGCAAAGGGGTCGAAACAGCCCAAAAGCTCTTGCCCAAAGTGGCCCAGGCCTTGACCAAAGCCGTGCCTGTCTTTGGGGCCTATCAGGCGGCCAAAGATGCCCAACGCCTGATGGAAATTGCCCAAACTGGCAAATACCAAAACGAGCATTATGGCAAAGATGCCCGCGCCTTGGCCCTGGCTGGCTCGGGCCTGAATCAACTTGATGCCTTGCTGGGCGTGCTCGAAGCGACAGGCCTTGGCAATGTCGACTTTTTGCCCCAATTGCTTTTGGCGGGCGGGGAATTGGGCGTTGAAATTGCGATTGAACTCTACAAAGATGAAAAAATGCCCGAAAAATTGGCGGGCCTTTGTAAAGTCTTAAACCTCTCCCAAGCCTTGGTCAATCCCCAGGCTGCGGCGGTTGTCAAAGAACTCTATGGGGTAGAGGGTGAGTTGCAGACGCTGGTGGCGATGGGAAAAACCCTGCAGGAATTGGGTTTGCAAGACCACCATCTGGTGGGGCTGGCCCAAATTCTGATCGAGAAACACCAGCATCCAGAAGGGCTGAGCAAGACCTTTTTTGACTTTGTCAAAGCCAAAGGTGGGCAATTGCAGGATTTTCTCTGGACCCAGATCAAAAGCAAGGCGATCACGCTTCAAGATGCGGTCAGTGCCTATGCTGGAGCCAAATGGGACCAGATTCAGGCCTTCTTGGAGAAAGGCCTGGCCCAGAGCCGGGAATACAGCGATGAGATCTTAAAATACCTGGCTCAGAGTCAGCCAGGCCAGGCTGTGGCTTTTGTGCTTGAACAGGTCCAAAGAGGGGCCTTGGGTTTGGGTGACGCGGCCACCCGTTTGGCAGTCCATAGCCAGGGCCTGGCCGAAGATCTGCTGCGGCAGGCCAGTGTCAAAGGCAGTCAATACCTCGATGAAGTGATCAGCCATCTCGAAAACAGCAAAGCAGGCAAAGCCGTTGAGACCCTGTTGCTCTGGGTTGACCAGGGCTTGCTGGATGCCAAAAGTGCCTATCTGGCACTGCAGCAAAAAGGGCTGGATCTGAGTTCAGAGGCGGGGCAGCGCCTGAAAAAAATCGCAGGCAATCTCGGCACAAAAGTGCAACAGGGAGCCCTGCAAAGCCGCGAAAAAATAACAGCCATCAGCCAAGAAATCTTCCAAAAGCTCAAAAGCGGACAAATTAGCTTTCAGGCAGCGGTGAGTGAGACAGCCACACGTCTCAAGGGCTTTTTTAAAAGTGAAGCTGAAGCTGTGGAGCAATTGGTCCAGATCTGTCTCAAACAGGAACCCAGCAGTCAGATTTTCAGAGAAGCCGTGGACTTTATCGTCAGCGATGTCAAAGCCGGGGGCGCAAAAAAACTGCTCAAATACATTGCCATGGGCGCATTGGCCCCGGTGGCTGTACCAGCTGTTCTGGTCTATCTCACAGGGAAGGGCCTGGTCAATGCCAGCCGCTTCACCAAAGACCTCTTGGTGGAATGTTTAAATTCAGGCCAGGCCCGTGGGCAGGCCGCCGCCCAGGAGATCTTGGCCTATCTCAAAGGGCAGGGCACAGATTTGGTCGACTATCTGCAAACCCTGATCAAAGAGAAAAAGCTCAAATTTGAAACAGCGGCAGAGGCCCTGCGGAATTTTAAACAGGGCGGGGCCGAGCTATTACAGGCCCTGATAGCCAAAAACAAAGCCACGCAATGGGTCGCCAATAGCGTTGAGCAATTGGCGAAAAAACAGCAGGCCCTCTTAAAAGAACTCTCGACCCTGCTTAACACAGGGGGTCAAAACAGCTATGTTGCCCTGAGACAATTGGCCCACCGCATGAATGGCTATGTGGATGAATTGCAAAAAATAATCAACAGCACGGGTTTGCCCGATCAGGCCAAGGCCTTTGGCCAACAATTGCTGAGCTTTTATGACAAGGTTTCCGAAGCGAGCGCCCGCTGTAGCGGAGATGTCAAACAGGTCTTGGATACAGTGGTTGCCAAAACCCAAACGGTGCTTGATGGGATTGTGCAAAAAGGGGGCAGCTTGGGCAACGGTCTGAAAGCCTCATTTGAAGCCATCAAAAGCAAATTTGCTGCCAAACCCTTGCAAAACCTCAGCGAAATCGAGCGCTTGATCCAAAAACTGCATCTTGACCAGGCCGGGGCCGATGCCCTGAAAAAATTATTGGGCCATTTGGGGCCCGAGACCTTTGCAAGTGCCGCCCGTCTGATGGAAAACCTCGGGGCTGAACGAGCCAAACAGGTGCTGATGGTCTTGGACTATGTCCCAGCCTTTGTTTTAAAACAGGCCTTTGAACAGAATCTCGGCCATTTGCTGGTCAATGGCGTAAGTGAGACCGTGCGCTTGACCACCCATTATGGTGGAAAATTGGTGGGCAATGCCGACGTAATTGCCAAAATGATGGGCAAAATTGCCCCCAAAATTGCCACCACGGTGTGCAAAGCCATTCCCGCGATTGGGGTCTTCTTTTCGGGCTATGACACAGTGCGCACAGGCAAAATCTTTTATACTGGCACCTGGACCGATCCTCTCAGTGGCCAAACCACCCGTTACAATGACGAAACCCGCATGATGGCCTATTTGGCCGCCGGAATCAATCTGGTTGATACCGCCTTGGGAATTGCAGAATACTTCCCGCCCGCAGCCGCCGTGACAGGGGCACCGCAAATCGGCACAGCCATTGCTTCGTTGGCCATTGACATCATGATCGACTGCTGCAATGAAGGCGGCGTTTACAAAATGCCTGACCAAGCCAAAGAGGCCCTTGAGAACGCCTGTTACCAGTTGGCGATTGGCACCTTGGACTATACCGCTTACAGCCTGATCTCAGACATGGCAGGCAAACGCTTCCAACGCTCGGGCGAGGTCATGGCAGATATGGCGCTGGCCTTTGTGCAGCGCAAAAAGAACCCCGTCAGCCTGGCTGACAAACAACAGGACACTTATGGTTCACGCATCGACTCTGCCGCTGAACTGGAAAAATTTATCCAAACCCTGAGCTGGCGTACCGCTGATGACAGCACACGGGTCTTCTTTGAGCGCCTCTCCGAGCGGGGCGCTTCACTTGAAGGTGTTATGCCTGCGCTCACAAGTGCCTCCCGACGTAAGCTCTTTGACCATTTGCGTGAGGTCTTGGTCCGCTCAGAGGCCAAAGACTACGACTATATGCGGCAACTGATCACCCTCAGCAGCAATGATGACAAAGAGTATATGCTCACCAGTTTGATGGAAAATAACTTCAGCGCCCTGGATTTCATGATCAATGAACAGGAAAAAATGCTGCTCTATCACGGCATCAACACCACCGACAGCAAAAACTTAAAAGATTTGCTCGACAAATTGGCGGGCCGCAATACCCAGTCTTCGGTCAAGAATCTGGCCCAGGCCCTGCGCGAAAACAATTTGGACCGACAGGGCAAATACATGCAGGTGCTGACCAAAATTGCCACCACCCCCAAAACCGACAAATACTTTGGTCAGATGCTTTTGGACGGTGACCCCATACGCACCATCTGGCAGGGCCTCAACCACAATTTGGTCGAGAAAAACCAAAAACTGGGCGACGAAGAGCGATATGCCCTGTTTGAGCATTTTCTCGCGGAGTCGGACTTTGAGGGGCTCGAAACCATGCTCTTTGGAGAGGCGGGCACCTGTGTCACAGGGGCCATTACAAACGCAAATGTGCGCAAAAAGATGATTGAGGCACTCACCGAGCAGACAGGCAGCCGCTTCTTGGGCTTGTTCAGCAGTTCACCTGGAAATGCAGCTCGTTTGGCCACCTGGGTTTTGCAATACGGCAATACCGAGCAATTCAATCGGGTTTTGGTCAAGCTCCAAGACAGTGCCTGGTTCAGAGACAAAGGCGCGGTGGTTCGTCACTTGATTGGCTTTGCCCGTCAAAAAGACATCAATATGACAGATAAACTCTCACCCCAGAGCTTTACCCTGCTCACGGAAGGCCTCAACAATGTCACTTCCAAATGGACCTCATTTATTTCCGATGATTACCAACAGAACCTGGCTGCCATGATAGATCTCTTTAAAATGGTGCAAAGCCCCCAACAAAAGTCCCAGATTATTCAAAACCTGATGACCGGCTGGACCACCTCTGGGGCTGAAACCGCCATTTTGGAGATGATCAAACTGACAGGAGAGAGTGACCAGAAAAACAAAACCCGCACCTTTACCACCATTGTGAACACGGTGGGCATCGATCGCTTTGCCTCGGAGTTTCAAAATGTCAGCCAAGCCGCAGATTTTTTAAGCACCTATTTGCAGCATTTTGGCGCAGATTACCGCACGGGGACTTATACCCAGGATCCCTCTCCGGGATTTAGCCAATTTGTGAACGCCTGGTTTTACAGCTTGGCTCCCCACCAATCAGATAATTTATTGGCGCTGACCCACAGCTTTATCAAACAGAGGGGGGGCAACGGCTTGGTGCATCTTTTGAGCCCCGCCGCACGCCAAACAGCCACCCAGATTTTGGAAAACCGCTGGCTTCAGGTGCGCTCAAATGTGGAACAGGTCAAAACCTTTGTTAAAAATTTGGTCTTCAATTGGTCGTATACCCCGGAGGTCTTAGAAAACCCCTACCAGTATTTGATTGGCTGGTTTAACTCCCCAATCCCAGACCCCGATCCGCGGCGTTTTATGCGTTAAGCTGCTGCCTGGCCAAATTGAAAGGCCGAGATCACCGAACCCATGATCTCACCTTCAAAGACCTTTTCCCCAGGCTCGTGTTCGGCGGCTCCGGCCACCACCATCAGTGGCAGCAAATGTTCCTCCCGTGGATGTGAAAAGCGCCCAGATGGCGCATCATTCCAAAGATTGAGTTGCCCGGCGCGTGCTTCAGCAATTTGGGCCACAGCCTGGCTCAACCAGGTATCAAACTCCCGCGCTTGGGGCCGCACATCGCGCCCAAAGACACGCAAATTGTGAAAGCTCATGCCACTGCCAATCAAGAGCACGCCCTGATCGCGCAAAGGTGCCAAGGCTTGCCCCAATTGATGGTGAAAGGCCGGGTCAAGATCGGCCCGCAGAGAGATCTGCAGCACCGGAATTTCAGCCTCAGGGTAAATCAATTTGAGCGGAATAAAGACCCCGTGATCATAGCCGCGCTCAGCATCGACTTGGGCGGGTATACCGGCATCTTTGAGCAACGTGTGAATCTGCTGCGCCAGTGCGGGTGCCCCAGGAGCGGGATAGGTCAAGTGATAGGTATGTTCGGGAAAGCCGTAATAATCATAGATGAGTTCAGGTCGGGCATGACCTGTGATCCTGACTTCTGGGGTCTCCCAATGGGCTGAAATCACCAGAATGGCGCTGGGGCGTTGGCCCACCTGCTCAGCCATCTGGCGTAGCCAAGACGCAAGCCCATCCCAGGTATCTGCAGGCCCCATCGTCCAATCCATAAAAAAGCAGGGGCCACCCCCATGGGGAATAAAAAAAGTGGGGAATCGTTTGGATGTATTCATATTGCAGGCTCCTCTGTCTTTCCTGTTTTTGAGTATAATAAAAAACACGTATAAACAAAAGTATTGTTTGATTATAAAGACAATTAAAATTAATTATAGAACTACTTTTCGGAAAGCAGGCGAAGATGAAACTCGAACAGCTCAAAGCCCTCGATGCCGTTGTCAAAGCTGGCAGCTTTGCCAAAGCCGCCAATGAAATTTTACTTGTGACCCAGCCCGCTGTGACCCGCGCGGTGCAAAACCTGGAGGCTGAAATTGGCTTTGCGCTCTTCTCACGCGAACAATACCGCCCCGTTTTAACCCCCCAGGGCCAGGCCTTCTATGGTCGGGCTCAGCAGATCCTCAAACAGGTTGAAAATCTCAGCGATTTAAGCCAACAAATGGCCCAGGGCTTGGAGCCCGAACTAAAAGTCGCGATAGACACGTATTTTCTGCTGCCGGAAATGCTCTGCGCCTTTCACGAAACCAATGTGGAATTTCCCTGTACCCAATTGCATATCAGCTGTGAACTCTTGGGGGGTGCCATTGGCAAATTAATCGACAAGGCCTGTGATCTGGTGATCGTGCCCTGGGCCCCCGAATACCGCAACCAATCGCAGTTTTTGAGCCTGCCTTTGGCCCAGATTCAAGCCAGCACAGTGGTAGCGGGTCATTTTCCGCTTTTGGCCCAAGCCGAAACTGTGCCAGCAGAAGCGCTGGCCCCGTATATCCAGGTGGTGGAACGCACCCAAGAGCAATATATGCGTCTCGACAGTTCCAACCTCAATCCCCATAGCCAACGCTGGTACGTCAACGATGTGCATCTCAAAAAACAGATCATTCTCTCAGGACGCAGTTATGGATTTTTGCCCTACCATTTGATCGAAACTGAACTGGCTTCGGGCCAGCTTGTGCCTTTTAGCAATCTCGAAGGCTTTCAGGTTCGCACCATTGAATTGCGGGCAGTTACACTCAAAGGCAGTCCGATGGGCCCGGTGCTGCAAAAACTCTGGCAAAAACTGGGCCAAATTGAGGCCGCACGCGCCAGGCTCAAGGCAGATTCAAGCAAAACATTCAAGCCCGTACCTCAGGCCAGTCTAAAGACCTGATCCAATTGGTGTTGTACCACACGTTCAGGCAGATGGGCCATCAGCCAATTGCGCAGGCGCAGCCCCCGTTTGAGATTGCTGATCTGGCCAATTTTCCACGAGGTTTCGGTGATAAAATGCGCACGAGACAAGCGTTTGGCCTGGTAGTTCTGCAAAGCCTGTTCCAGATCGCTGGGGGCCGGGGGGGAGCGCTGGCCCAAGCGGTCAGCCAAACATTCAGAGAGACTCTCAGCGAGGGCCCAGGCGCTTTCAAGGGCCTGATTGGCCCCTTGGCCCAAATTGGGAGTGGTGGCGTGGGCTGAATCGCCCAAAAGCCAAACCGGGCCCTGGCCAAAGCTCTTGAGTGGCACAAAGTCTGAGAGATCGTTGCGCAAAAAGGCTTCATGGGGAGTGGCCTGAATGATCTGCAACACCCGTTCGGGGAAGTCGGCAAAGGACTTGAGTAAACTGGACTTGGGTAAATCGGGTATTAAGTGTTCAGGGCGGTCAAGCTGGCCAGCCGGCACACATTGTGTGAGATAAAAATACACTTCATCGGCATTGACCTGGGAAAACCCCGCCCGCAGGCCGGGCCGATCACCCCAGAGTTCCTGGGCTTTGTGGTACCAAGGTTCGGGCAAACGCAGGGGTGCCAGCCCCCGCCAACAGCTCTGCCCACTGTAACGCAGGGGAATTTCGCCGAAAAGCTGGCTGCGCACCCGCGAACGCAGGCCGTCAGCGCCAATCAGCAAATCGCCCGTGGCACTGCTGCCATCGTTAAAATGCACAGCCACCTGATCTTGAACAATTTCGTAAGCCTGAAAGCGCTTGCCTGTGTGCAGCGGGGTCTGTTTGAGGCCTGTTATTAAAATTTCGTGCAGGGCCGAGCGGCGAATCGCCAAGGGTCCCGCGCCATAACGCTGGCGTAAATCCGTGGCATTGAAGCCTGAAAGCCGGTGGCCGTGTAGGTCCTCCACACTCGACGCCTGCAATTCCCAGCCCGCTTGAATCACCGCTTGTTTGAGGGCTGGCTGAATGCGCTTGAGGATCTCCAAACCGTTGGGGGCCACCCACAGCCCCGCACCCACCGCTTTTATTGCAGGGGCGGCTTCAAAAATCTCCGCTTGAATCCCTTTTTTTTCTAAGGCCAAAGCAGCTCCCAGCCCACCAATACCGGCTCCGACAATGATAACTTTCATGGTGATTGCTCCTTGTAAATCTGCACTTTGCGTTCTTTTGTTCAATTTAGGTCAAGTGTACTAAATTTTTCTTTTTAGGTCAAGTATACTAATTGAATGAAGACCAAAGTCAAAATTCTGGCCAAGGCCCTGGAATTGTTTAACGCCGAGGGCCACGAAGCCGTGACCACCCGCCAAATTGCCCAGGCCCTGGGCATGAGCCAGGGCAATCTCTGTTACCATTTTCCCCACAAGACCGATTTGGTAATGGGGCTCTACCAACAATTGGTGGCTGAATTTGACCAAACCCTGAAAAACCTGCAGCAGCAGGAATACAGCTTTGAAGAGGCCTTTGTTCAGACCCATGCCATGCTCCAGGTGCAGTACCGCTACCAATTTCTGATGCACGATTTTGTCCGCATTATGCAGAGTTATCCCGAGATTAATCGCCATTTCAGGGCTCTGCAGACATTGCGCCACCAGCAATTGCAGCTGCTGTTTAAACAGCTCAACGCACGCGGTCTGGCCCATTTGCCCCTGGAGGGCCCGGCCTTTCAGCGCTTGGTGGAGCAGTACTTTATTGTTGGCAATGCCTGGATGGGAGAAGCGGCGATCTTAAAGCCGATACCCGAGCAAGACCTAATCAAACATTATTCTGCGGTCTTGCTGGGTTTGCTTTATCCCTGGTTAAATCCAGCGGGCCAAGCAGCCTTTGACGCCGGTTTAAAGGCTTTTGAAAAATCACACCACACAGAGGACTAAAATTTTTCGTATTGGCGCTGTTTGTTTTGGCGCATTGGGGCCTGAATTTCGTTGGTGAAATTGCTGTAGACCTCTAAGCTAATTGGGTGTTCCACTGCATAAGCCACACTGATCTTCTTTTTCTCTTGGGGCTTGAGATCCAAGACCCAGCGCAGCACATTCTCGCGGGTCTGCTCTTGGGGCTGGGGGGTCATTTTCAGGACTGTCATGCGAATCTGATCGTGGCGCACCAGGGGCAGATGGTCCCAAACAACGACCTGCACAGGTTTGTTTTTAAAATTCGAAACCTCAATTTCGTAGCTCATTTCGCGGCGGCGCGTGTCGCGCATCAGACCCGTTAAAGTGGTCTGCTCAGAACCCTCGCGGCGGGCCACGCGGATGTTTTCATCCACGCCAAAATTCAGGCTGGCTTCTTCGTTGGGGCGCACCAAGGAGATCTGGCTGGTGCCCGTATAGTCGAGATCAACATAATTGCGAATCTGGCCCGCGAGCAAAGGCAAATCGCCATTGTTGCGGAAGCGGGCACGCAGATAGACCCGGCGCGAGAGCTTGGGCACCACCTGGTATTCCGCTTCGTAATTAAAGCTGCGGGTGGCAATTGAGACCCGGCGGGCATGGGGTGAGCTGTCGATGCTGACTTTTTGCGGGATTGCAAAGAGCACCGAAAGGCCCTGTGTTTGCACATCACTTTCGACAAAACCGGAATTGTCACTGCTACTCATGGGGCCGTCGCTGTCCCCCATTTCTTCTTCATCGGAAAAGCCCCCTCGTGGGACATTGCTCAACATGCCTTTTTCCAGCTGCGGCTGATGGTGGGTGATCACCCAGGGCTCCAACATGGGCACGGCGGCATTGAGCTGGGGAACAGCTGTGGAGAGGCTGACATCAACATCCTGCCAGGGCTCGCCGGTCTGTTGTACGATATCCCCGTAATAGGTCAAAGAGAGTTTGCCCGCTTTTTCATCCATACGCGCATCATAAGAGGGGGTCCAATGGATGCCCGGCACGAGGTAGCGCAATTGAAAGCTGACAGGCCCCGCTGTTTTGGCCGTAAAATAGACCACCGCAGCCTGGGTTTTGTGGGCCAATTGAGAGGCCTGTTCTGAGAGTTTTTTGTTGACTCCGGCAATTTTGGCTTGGAGATCTTGTTTTTGCTGTTGAAATTGGGTCTCACTCTCCAAGAGTTTGGCTTGGTTTTGGTTGAGAAAATCGAGGGTCTTTTGCCACTCAGCGGGCTGGGGATAAGCCGGGGTCTTGTTGGAGACCTGCTCCCAATAGGTATCGAGCCAGTCTTGGCCGCGTTCGTTGAGGGTGTGGGTGTTGTCGAGGCGGGCCATTTGCTGGTTGAGCTGCTTGAGCTGGGCCTTGAGTTTGGCCGTCTCTTTGTTTTCTTCACCCGGCGGCAAGGGCATGATCTGCACATTGTGGATGCTGATGCCCGGTGCCCCCTGGGCACTGACATGCAACGAGTCGGTCACCATGCCGAGCGGGATATCTGTGACCCGCAGGCGGTAATCACCGGGTTTGCTTAAGCTGAGCCGGGCTTCGCGGCTGACAATGCCCTGGCCTTGGTAGGCAATGACCTTGGAGATCGGCGAGCTGTTTAATTCGGTGATGGTTTCGGCCTGTGCGGAAAGTTGTAAGGCCGGTTGCAGAGCCGGTTGCAGACTCAGGGCCAATAAGAGGGGCAGGGCAAGGTGTTTCATGGTTTCCTCCAGCAAAGTTTCTGTGTGTACTATACCCTCTCTGTTCAAAACTGCCCATGGGGGTGCTCTACTGTGATCTCCCAAATGGGCTTGGGGCAGCGAGCTTGCCAGAAGGCACAAGGAACGTGGCATGGCCAAGGGGAACAGAAGGTATTTTAGAAAAGACCCTTGTGGTGGGGAGAGTGTTCAAGGCCTTTGGGAGGAGCCTGTGCTTTGGTTGTGGTTTCAATTGAGAGTAAGAGAGTGGGTAATCGGCTCCAGTTGGCACAAGCCCCTGACGTTCGGGCCGTTCGCTGCGCACATCGTGTGCGCGCTCTCTGCCAGTCACCCCGCCTTTCGCCATCCTGGCACGGCAGGGTTCCTAATGCCCTCTCTTTTCAGGGGCTTGGCCAACAGAGTAAGCTTGCTCATGGCTTTCAAAGACAGTTATAAATAGCCTGAGAAAACAGAGCTTACAGCAAAATTGTAGAATGATTGACCCCTCATTGAAATTTCAGGGCTTTTTTCGCTCACGCAACAGCTCCAGTGCTTTGGCCAATCGGCGTTCGCGGGTTTCGGGCTTTTTGGCGATCGAGAGTGGCATCAGCAGAGAGTAGCGCTGGGTCTTGGTCAGGCTCTCAAAGAAAGTTTTGGTGTCGGGGTCTTGATCGAGCTGGGCCTGTAAATCGCCGGGGACTTCGATGGTGCTAAACGAGGCGTAGGCCTGCTCCCATTGGCCATTGGCCTTGGCCTTGTCGATCTCAGCTTGGCCGGAGGGTTGCATGCGCCCGGCGGCGATGAGTTTCGCGACTTTTTCGCGGTTCACCTGGGACCACAGGCTGCGCTTTTTGCGCGGCGTGAATTTTTGCAAATACGATTGTTCGTCGCCTTTTTGGACCTGGCTGTCGATCCAGCCATAACAGAGGGCCACATCCAGGGCCTGGGCATAGTTCACACTGGCAATACCTGAGGCCTTTTTGTAAAAGCGCAGCCAGACACCGGGAACCAGAGCGCCATTTTCTGAAAGCCAGCTTTCCCATTCGGCCTCGCTGGCAAAGGCCAGAATCGGGTAGTCGGGTGGAGAGGGTTTGGTCTGTTTTGTTTGCGGGGTTTTAGGCATATTCTCTTCCCTTGTTCAGGAATTTAAGGGGCAGGACTCAGATTGACAGGAGCTTGGTACTGGGCAATCCAGGCACGCACCTGTTCGCGGGGCAGGGCCTCGACCCGGTTGCCAAACACACCCGTCATGGGCTCGGCGGCGCAGAGCGCGTTTAAAATGGCCTCTTCGGTGGCATAAGTGGCCGCTTCGAGCAGGGGATCGAGCTGGGTATTGGGCAAGACCTGCCACTGCTCTATGCCCTTTTGCAGCGTGGGGGCCACCGTTGAAAAAGCCAGGAAAAAATCGCCGGAGGTATTGTAGGCCACACCGCCGGTGCGGGCCACCCCCAGGCCCATGCGCCGAGCCAGACGTTTGAGTTGCTGGGGCAACAGGGGCGCGTTGGTGGCCAGAACGCCAATGATCGATCCATCTTGTTTGGGACTTTGGAAAAGCTGGGGCAAAAGGCGGTCTTTGAGCCATTGGCCCACGGGCAGGCCGTTCATGAGCAAATTGCTGCGCGCGCCAAAATTGGCCTGTACCAAGACCCCGACCTGAAAGGTCTGGCCCATGATTTCGACTTGGCGCGAGGCCGTGCCAATGCCCGCTTTAAAGCCAAAAGAAACCATGCCCGTACCACCGCCGACATTGCCTTCGGGCACCGGGCCAGTTGCGGCGCTGTCGAGAGCCGCAAAGACATCATCGCGGGTCAGGGCCTGGGCTTCAATTGCATTGAGCCGTCCGTCCCAGGTTTCGCCGACCACAGGCAGCAAACCGCCCCCGAGCAGGCCATCTGCGCCGAGGCGTTCCACCAGCCAGGCCCGCACGCCATCGCGCACCCGCCCCAGTGAACAGGTATTGGTCAGTGCCACCGGCCCCTCTAAAAAACCCGACTCTTCGACCCAGGCCAGCCCAGTCATTTCACCATTGCCATTGAGGGCAAAGCTGCCTGCCGGCAAAGCAGACAGCTTTGGGCCCTGGGGCAAAATCGCGGTGATACCCGTGCGCAGGTCTGTACCTGCGATGCGGGTGCAATGGCCCGCTTCCAGGCCGGGCACGTCGGTGATGGCGTTCAGCGGGCCAGGCAAGCCGGGCAGGTTCAGGCCCAGATCGCGGGCGCGGGAGGGTTGGGGTAAGCTTTGCATTGCTTCAGATTGGCAGAAAACTGGCGGGGGGTCAAGGGGAGAACCGAGTTGAAAAGGTTTACCAAAATTTAACGTTTAAATTGAAGCGGTGATGGCCGTCAAAACCTGACCTCAAAACTGCCGCAAACTCTTTTGTCGCAATTGTTATGCTCAAGTGTATAGCGTCTCACCCAGCACAGTTTGCCTTTACAGAATCTTTATAATCGTATTTTACAATCAGATTATCGGCCTGTGAATTTTGCTAAAGATCATTTACAGCAACAAGCTAATGTTTAAACACTCAGAGGTTAACCCCATGGTATTTCGCCGTATTTTTACCCTAGCCTTATCCATAAGCATGATTTCTTGCTCTTTCTCCCCCCCCCCTCACTCAAACGGCTAAAAACAGCCTCAAACAGACTCAGATGAGCCCTGAGGCCCTGGCCGAAAAACGCAAGGCCTTTTTCTCGCAATTGCGTGCCAAGCGTTTCCAAGAGAAGGGCTTCTCGATCAAAGATCATGTGAGTTATACCTTTGCTGAACCCACAACCAGTTCGATTCAAGTTCAGACTGCTGGCTCAAGATATGCTAATGGCTTCATCTATGAACCCGTAGATAAAATCACTTACGCCTCAAATTATCAACTCGGCTCTTGGTTTCTTGAAGGGGAAATTGGATTGAGCTTTAAGCATCTGTATAGCTTGCTTGTGGGAGATCTTTCGCAAACAAATGATATGCACTTTGATAGTTCTTCGCCCTACGATGAAATCGTGCTATCCAGCACCCCAGATGGGACCGGTGGAATTCAACTGGGTGAGGCTGGAGACACCCTCATGTGTGGCTTTGGTGAGTATAATGTTTATCTTTCCTCTGTGTATAAACAAAATCGGTTTAAAGTTGGCAATGGCGGTGTACAGGGACCACTCAAGCTCAGCCCGGTCTTAAAATCCTTTGGTGGAAATTATTCTGGTCATTTAAATTGCACACTTGAGCGGGCAGATCAAATCATTGCACCGCCTCGGGAAGAATGGCGGTATGGTGGTGGCCCCACCGGAACAGACTGGGTCTTCTTGCCCGCAAATCAAACAGCAGCGTTTACATTGAGCAATCTCTACCTTGTCAACACTTGGTCAGCACGTATTCCTCCCTCAAAACATTTAGAAATTACGGTTGAGCCCAAGGTGTTTTATCCGACTTCAACTGTGCCCGAATGGCCTGGAACCATCCATTTTAATCTGGACACAGGCCCCAATGAAGTCACCTGGATTGAGGTTTATGAAGAGATAACCGATGAATATGGTTATGTCGATTGGGGGCCACGGATTTCCGTTGTCGCTCAGCCCGATGGCGAAGGCTCACGGGTGGTAAGCTGGGATGGCAAAGATGACCAAGGCAATTTTCTGCCCCCCGGCAATTATATTGCCTATGCCTTTAGCTATAATCGAGATGACTTCGAGAGCTTCAGCATCGCTTTGCCCCCAATGGAGCCCACACCCACCCCTTTACCTACCGCAACCCCCAGCCCAGAACCCACGCCAAGCCCAAGCTCATCACCCAGTCCTTCACCGACGCCTTCGGCCACGCCCACTCCAGAACCGACCCCCACGCCTGACGCCAATCTGTTTATCCGCGTGAATGATATCTACTTCTCCCCCAATGCAGACGGGGCCAAAGACACCCTGCCCTTTGAGGTGTTTTCTCGCTTGCCGGGAACATATACCGTCGAAATTCAACACAAAGGCAAGGTGCTCAAAAGCTGGCCCAAGCTCTTGGGCAACCAAAGCCTGAACTGGGATGGTCTGAGCAACGGCCAACGGGCGGCAGATGGGGTATACCGCATCCAGGCCAAAGCCGATGGCAAAGGCGGCAATCCCAAAGCCGCTGTGGATATTGTTTTGGATACAACGCCGCCTGAAATCACATACGATTACAAGTCTCGCAAAGATGGGAAAAATGATTTAAAAATCATCATTGAAGACAAAGAGTCTGGGATAGACAGTTCAAGTATTCAAGTTCAAGCTCAGAATAATTGGATCTTAAGTACACCTGCTGTTGTTGAACAAAGTGAAAGTCGTACTGTTTTGAACATCGTGGTTGAAAAGCCTGTCTTTCCTGTACCCACACCTGAACCTGGAGGTTTTTCCACTTTGCAAGCGCTACCAGTTGCAACAGATATACCCACAGAAAATGCATTGACTCAAATTGCCGCAGTTCTGTCCCGCAATCGAGCGGGTTTATTAACAACTTCAGCTATAAAAGTGAACCCCCAAATTAATCCAAAACCTGTTGCTATCAGAAACAAAGAAATGTGTCGGACAGGCAGTTCATTTGGACACCCAGCCGAGTTCAAATTATTCAAGGTTTACGATTTTGATACCTCAGGGCCCGATAAAACGTTTGTGTTTATCAGAGACAATGATGAGACCTCATGGGCAGCAGCTAACTTTGCAAATAAAAAATCCTATGAAGCAAAATCTTTCCGCAGACCCCCAAATGGTTCACTCACCTTTACTTCTTCAGATATTGGACAAGTCATGCGATGTGACCATATTGTGAATCACAGTTGTGAAACAGATATCTCTTACGATTCAACAGGGGGCTGGTATCCCTTTGCACAAAGTTTTCCAATCGAACCCAATGGGGCTCTGGCAATTATTAAAAATGACCTCTTAAAAGAAAATCCAAAATATTATAAAACGTCTCCTGACTTGGACACTTTTCTCGTTTCTGTGGATTTTGACAGTTCAAACCCTTCAGACAGTATTGTGAGTAAAGTCAATGGCCCCGGTAAATCTACAGGCCTTCAGATTCATCTTGACCCTTCAGAATTTAGTAATACGCAAACCCCCAGCAAACTCAACATGATTGTTGGTAAAGACAACAACGGTCAGTGGTATGTGGATTGCAATGTGAACAATGGAAAGGAAATTAAATAATATCTATGGTTAAGGTTCATTCTGTTTTGTTAGTCAGCCACCTTCTGTTTTTATTAAGTACCTCAGCTGTTTTGGGGCAACAACACTTAATCTTTGACAGAGAGTTAGGGGATGTACAAGGTCTTCGAAAATGTATTGGCTCTAACCCTTGTGAGCGTTTTTTTTATTCCAAATCAATTTACCAAAGAAATATAGGAATTAAACTCAATGAAATAAAAAAACAACACCGTGCTT
>JBFWRL010000111.1:0-18587 GCA_050248915.1 Candidatus Sericytochromatia bacterium | reverse complement strand
GGTCGGTGGCGGTTTCGACAAAGGGATTCACACCATAATTTTTGAAAAAATTGTCGCGGTAAGCATAGACATCGGCGCTGGGGGTGGGGCTGGGGGTGGGCACAGGGCTGTTCAGCGGCACGGGGGTGCCTGTGGCCGTGGGGGCCGGTGTGCCTGTGGCACTGGGAGTGGGCGTTCCTTCTGGCTCAGACGGGGTGGCGCTGGCTGCTGGTGTTTGTAAGGGGGCTGGTGTGCTTGTGGCTTGGGGTAAGGCGGGGGTGGCTGTTGCCATTGCACTGGCACTGGGGCTGGCACTGGCACTGGGGGTTACTGATGTTGGAGCTGGGCCACACCCAGTTAGGAAATAAAGCGAAAGCCCCAATGCTGATAAATACGGTGTTTTTTTCATGGTTCTTTCCTTCCGCGCTCAAGTCGAATTCTTTTTTAGTATACGCGTTGCACTCTCAAAAAGATAGATTAATTTTCTTTTTAGTAAAAAGCGCCCTTGGGTGCCAAGCGGTTCCAGATATGTTATTATCACACAGTTGTTTAAGAATCCTTCAGGAGGCCTTTCATGGCTGAATTTAGCAGCGATCAAATCCTTGCCAAAGATTTTAATGCCCCTTCGACCTTTGCCAATATCTGTCGGGTACGTGCCGAAGACCAGTTTGTTGTATTGGATTTGGGGTATGTTCCTCCCTTAGACAGCTCTGAAGTGGGCTTGCTCAAACAAGAGCCGATCAAAGTCAGCCAGCGGGTGATTTTGCCTGCAGCTGTGGCCCAAACCCTGATTGAGCTGATGGCCAAAGTCACTGCGGCCCAAGTGGCAGATCAAGACGAGCCTTTGACGCCAGTGATGCCTGAGCGCTAAAACATGGGATCGAGACCCTGAGATGTGGGAAGATCGTCTGATTGAATTGGAAACCCGCTTGGCTTTTCAGGATGATGAGCTTTTAAAATTAAAAGCGCTCAGCGCCAGCCAGCAGAAGCAGGTTTATCGCCTTGAGGCCACCTTGGAACACCTTCTGCTGCGCTTTAAAGCCCTTCAGGAAAACGCGGGAAGTGAAAAAATTCCCAACGAAAAACCGCCCCATTATTGACTCAGTTTAAGTCCACCCAGGTTACCCCGGAGTCCCCCCGCCCGTAGTCTTCGAGGCGAAAGGATTGGACATAGGGTGAGTCTTTTAAATGGCTGTGAACCGCTTGTCTGAGTATGCCTTCGCCTTTGCCATGGATAATCGAGACCTGTCTGAGCCCCTCGTGGACGGCCGTATCGAGGAATTTATCCAATTTGCTCAGGGCTTCATGCACACGCAGATTGTGCAGATCACAGAACTGTGATGCCACTGAATGCACCAAAATCTGAACCCCTGTGGTATCCCCTTTTTTCTCTTTGCGGTGACTGCTTAAACGCACATAACGGGCGGAAAAGGTCCATTTTTTGCCATCGAGCAAAACGCCCACTTCACCTTTGGTATCAGGCAAACTTAAGAGTTCTCCGTATGCTTTGACTGTTTCGACGTAGACCCACGCGCCTGTTTTGACGCCAGGTGAGAGTCCCGGCAGAGAGGGGGGCTTGGCTTGAATGGGGGCTTTGGCTTTGCTGGGGGCTTTGGCTTTGCTAGGGGGCGTTTTGGGGGATGTTGTGATGGGTTTTGTTTTTAATGCTTGGTAGCGTTTTTCTGCTTGTTCTAAGAGCTGAGAAGGCCAGCCAGCGCGCCGGGCCTCATTCAACAGTTCTGTTGCTGCCCACTGATCGGCTTTGAGTTGCCATTGAGCGCCTTGTTTTTCTAGGGCGATTTGGCAAATTCCTGGATATTCCTGGCTCAAACGCCCCAACATGCTGTTGTGGGTCGAGAGCAGGACCTTGCTTGGGCTGCCGACCCATTCCTGCAACAGGGCCCTAAGCAAGGCGTAGCTCTCACCGGGATTGCTACCGGCCAGGGGATTGTCCAAGAGCAGCAAGGAATGGTTTTGGGAACGTTTAAACACTTGTTGTAAGGCCTGGAGTTGTTCTCGCAGCGGGAGATCTTCGCGGATCCACTGCAGTCCGGTAAAGACGGGCAGGCGTCCGGGACTGTGCGTTGGCAGGGCCAGACCACTTTGGTGCAAACACACAGCCAAGCCCAAATTTTGGATCAGGGCTGTTTTGCCACAGCCATGTTTGCCACTTAAAATCCAGGTATGGGTGTGATTGGGCCAGTGCAAATCGCCCTGTTGCGAGGGCTGAGATTTGAGCAAAGGCAAAAGCTGTTTCCAGCCGGGCAGATGCATCTCTTGGGCCTGACTGAATATGGCCCACTGGCCCAAGTATTTCTTGGCAAGTTTAATTTTGGCATTCAACAAATCCCATTCGCTCAGTACCTGGGCCATGGCCTGAACCTGTCGCCAACGTTGGCTGAGCAGGCGTTGTTTTTGGTCCAAGCTGGCATGATTGGCCAAGCCCCTTTCGAGATCTTCAGACCAGGAAAGGCTCTGCAGCCGTTGCCAAAGGGTGGGCGTTTGCTTTTGTCGCGGTTGCAGGGCCTGTTTATACTCCCGCAGGATCTGGAGCAGTTCTCGGCAGGCCATAAGCTGCGGCAAAGGCAGGGGTTGGGCCGATTTTTCCAAATTGCCCAAGAGGGGTTGCAGGGCTTTGTTGGTCAGACGGGGCCACAGATCTTGCGCCCTTTCGGCTTCCTGGCTCAGGCGGTGTAATTGCTCGACCTCTTTGGGCACAAAGGCGGGTACGAGGTGTTGGGCCCGCATGCGCCCTGTCGGGGTGTCTGTCTCTGCTGCCAATGCCTGGCAGAGGGTATCCCAGCCCGGAAAGAACCAGGAACCGGGGGATTTCATCTCAATTGGCGCCGCTTTTTAATTTCGCCTTCAAGCCAGCTGATACGCCCTTTGATCAGGTCACGATCGGTGTCCGTACCAGGCGCATATTTGAGAAAGAGTTTGTAATGGTTGATCGCCACTTCCAGCAGGTCTTTGCGCCAATAGATATACGCGATATTGTAATGGTATTTCCAGCTTTGGGGCATCATCGAAATACAGGTGCGCAGCAGCATCAGGGCTTCGTCATAATCCCCGACTTCAAACTTGGCTGTGGCTTTTTCGTATTTTTGTTCGGCTTCAGCTTCGCGGATCGCCGCTTCTTTGCTTTTTTGATCCAGGTTAAATTCGTCGCTCATCGGCTACTTCCTTCTCGTTCATAACTCCCAGAAAAGACCTTGCGGGCAGGGCCTTCCATCCAAAGCTGGTTCGACATTTCATCCCAGCAGATCTGCAGGGGGCCTCCGGGCAAATGGAGTTCTGCGGCCCGATTGAGACGTCCGAGCAGCACACCTGCTACCAGAGTAGCACAGGCACCGGTGCCACAGGCCAGGGTCTCTCCTGCCCCGCGCTCCCAGACGCTGATTTTTGCCTGCTGAGGCGTTTCAAACAGGGTGAATTCGACATTGGTGCGCTGCGGAAAACGGGGATGGTTTTCGATTTGAGGCCCCCAGAATTGGGTCTCTGCACTGCTCCAGTTTTGATCCACTTCAATAATACAATGGGGGTTGCCCATCGATACCAGTGTGACCTCAAAGGGACGCCCCGCTACTTCTAGCGTTTCTTTGAGCACGGGGCTCTTTTCAAAACCCAGTGCGGGCAGATCCTGGGCCCCTAGCCGAGGGGGGCCCATATTGACCCGCGCCAAACCCTTTTCTGGGGTGTAATACACCTCCAAAATACCTGCCCCTGTGGCAATGTGATAAGGGCTTTTGGGGGCTGGGCTGCGCTGATGCAGATAGGCCACGAAGCAGCGCAGGCCATTGCCACACATTTCGGGCTCACTGCCATCGGCATTGATCACTTGCATGCGGGCATCGGCTTCGGCGCTGGCGTGGGCAATCAAAAGTCCATCTGCGCCAATGCCAAAATGGCGATTACACAGCTCTTGAGCCAGGGCAGAGAGGTCGCAAGAGGCGGGCAGATCAGTTCTCTGCAAGAGGATGAAATCATTGCCGAGACCTTCAAATTTGTAAAACGGAAACTGCATCGGTGGGGAGCGCTTTCTGGTTTGGGGACGCTTCTTTTCTGCGTTTTTCTGACTTTTATTGTAACAGAAGCGCCTGGAGTTGTATTGTCCTTTGGTTCCGGATTGTGCTAAAGTGGTCATGTTTTTAAGGCGACGTAGCCAAGTGGTAAGGCAGGGCTCTGCAAAAGCCTTATTCGCCGGTTCGATTCCGGCCGTCGCCTTTTTTTCATGCCTGATTTTTGAATGCCTGGATGCTTGACAGCGCGTCTCTGCTAAAATGGAGGCATGATGCCAAACGTCCCTTTTTCTACCCGACATTTACATCTGGAAGATTTACTGGGCCTTTTGCCCTGGATTCCTGCCGGGCCCGTGGTGGATATTGGCTGTGGCCAGGGCCATTTTGCCGCTGCGATGGCGGCTTATGGTTTGCCTGTCACGGCCCTGGATGTGGATGCCACAGCCTTGAGTGCTGCCAGCAAGCGCTACGGCGAGCAAATCACTTGGTTGCACGAAGACATTCGGGTCCACCGATTGAATCGGGAAAGCCAAGCAGCCATTGTCTGTCTCAATGTCTTTCCGTATATTCCCCATGGTGAGCGCGCCCGTTTGATTGGCCGCTTAAAAGCGGCGGTTAAGCCGGGGGGGCTGTTGATCCTGACGGGATATACCTTGCTGGATCCTGCCGCTCAAGAACGTCTTGCCACATCGGTCAACCGACTCGATCAACGGCCCTCGGGCGTTTTGGCGCTGGGGGAACTCCAAGAGCGTTTAAGAGAATGGCAGGTGCTCTTTGCCTTTGAAGATTGGGCAATAGAAGAGCGGGGGCCGGAAGTCTGGGAGCGCCGACATATCAGCCAGATTGTGGCGCGCAAGCCCGAATCAGCGAAAAAAGCGCCTTTTTCAGCACGCCTATTCTCGACCTTGGGGGTGGGCTCTGCTTGGCACAAGCCTTGGTCTCCCCAGTTAAAAACAGCTCAAGAACCCCAATATCTTGAGTTGCCGCTCGAAGATTGGCTTGACCCCGCTGAAGATCGCGCCTTGCTCCAAATATTACAAGCCATGCCAGTGCTGTTCAGAGCCCGTGGGGTTGGGACCGCTTTGGATTCTGCCTTGCCAGCTTTGTTGCGTTGTTTGGCCCGTACCCAATCCCCTTTTTGGGTGGTCTCGCTGGGGCTTTGGAGTTTGCAAAGTGGCTTAACCCTGCCTTTGCCCCCTTCTCCTCGGGTGTGGGATGCTGTCTTGGCCCAATTGGTGCACATCCGGGCCCAGGTTTCCTGTCCTTTTTTATTGGAAAACAGCGTGGCTTCACTTTCGCTGGGCTTGGCTGAAAGTGAGATCTTAAACCGTTTGGCCGAAAATTGTGATTGTGGTCTTTCACTCGATCTCAACCAATTGTGTCAATTTGGGGCCTTACAGGGCTTTGAGCCTCTGGAGTGGTTGCGTGCCCTGGCACCTGAGCGCATCATGGCTTTGCGGCTACCGGCAGATACAGCCAGCCCGGTTTATGCCGAGGCCTGGCGTTTGGCCCGTCAGGTTTTGCGCCAGTCGCCAATCAAGGCTTTGAGTGTGGTGGCGGCACCTGATCAGTGGGCCTTGGCTGGGCAACTAGAGCAGGCCCAACATTGGCTGATGGAGGCTTGCCCATGACGGGACTCGATGCCTGGGAGCAGGCCTGGGAGGAATGGCTTTTGCTTGATGAGCAGGCTGCCGAAGCCCCGCTGACCTTGTCTGATGGGGGGGGGCTGCCCGTTTTGGTGCCTTCGGAACGCCAAGTTTGGTTGAAAACGGCCCGTTTGGGGCGAACTTCACAGCTGCTCAGCCATTTGCCCCCACGTTTGGCTTATTTATTGGGAAGTGATTATACCTCTGAATTATTGGCGCGTTTGCCTTTGAGTTTGGTCTCTCAAGCGGGTTTGGGTGATTTTAAATTGGCGTTGTTGGTGGGCTTTCAGGCTGTTTTGGCGGCGGAAGCGGTTGTGATTCCCCATCTGGCCCAGGTGCTGGACTATGAAATGGCTGTGCTCAAACTCCAGTACCACCGTTTGCCCCAAAACCAGCAATCGGGTGAGGCCCCTGCTTGGGCTGATTGGGCCTGTCTTTTGAGCGCCGGGCCCCATCTAAGTGAAGTCTTGGAGCGCCTGCGTTTGGGCAAGGCCCTTTCCCCGTGTTCCGAATTTCCCTTGCAGACCTATTTGCTGACCCGTGACTTGGGGGGGGCCCGCCTGGAGGCCTTACATCCTCTGGTGGCGGCCTGCTTGGCTGAGGTCGATGGTCAGCGCTTCTGGTCTCAGATTGTCGAATCTGTTTGGGCTGAATATGCAGGCCCACCCCTGGAACTTTCGGCCCTGATGGATTGGCTGCCCTATCTGGTGCGCCGGGGCGTTTTGCGCCTGTCTTCGGCCGCTGAGTTGGAGCTGCTCCTGGGGCGGGCCTGAGTCTTGCCTGTTTTCTTAAGCCAGTGCCGTTTGCGGCACAGCCTGATTGGCCTTGGCTGGCTGGTGGTGAAAGAGCCAATAAGACGCGCTTAAGAGCCCCAAAAATACCAGGGGGCTGAGAACATTGGCGATGGGATCACCGCTGAAGGCGTGAGAGGCACTGGCCCCGAGCAGATCAAAGGTGAAACCTGCATAAGCCCATTCTGTCAGCGTGCGCCAGCGCGGATAGACCAGGGCTGCCACCCCCAATAATTTGGCCACCCCCAAAATCGTCAATAGATAAAGGGGATAACCCAGATGCTGAAAACCTTTGATCATTTCTGGGTGCTGAATCAATTCCATCAGACCTGAAGCTGTGAGTGCCAGTGCAAACAAACCTGTTGTGAGTAGATAAGCCAAGCGAAATTTAGTCATGGTTTGAACTCCATTTGTATCTAATTTGGTTACATATAGAGGCAAAAAAAAGAGCGGCTATATGTAATCTGTTTGATTACAATTAAAAGCCTTGGGGCCCGAGCTTGTCAAGTCGGTCAAAATTTAAACGGAGTGACTGGCCTCAATTTGGCTGGCCTGCTCAGCACAGCCGCCGGGCCATTGTTTTTGCATGCGCTCAATCAGCGCGGCCAGACTGGTTTGGGCCAATTGCTGTTGCAAGGCCCGCTCGGCTTCTCCCAATACCGCTTCGAGGGTGGCTTGAATGCTGGCACCCACGGCATGGCAACGGGCCTCTTGGGAGAGGTGACCGAGGGCAAAGAGGTCCTGTTCTGCCGGGGGTTCAATCGCGGTGTAAATATCCAAGAGGCTGATTTTATCTGGGCAGCGGGTGAGCTGGGCGCCGCCGCCTGCGCCGAGTTGGGTGCGCACCAATTCAGCTTTGCGCAAAGCGCCAATCAAGCGGCGAATCACCACCGGGTGGGTGCCAATTTTTTGCGCAATCGACTCGGAGTTAGTCGCTGACTGGTGTTCATGGCTAAAGGCCAGGTAGAGCATGATATGCGTGGCCATGGCAAAACGGGTGTTCATGAAATGCCTCCGTCTTTAACTTAATCCAGTCGACAAAGCCCTGTCAATCAGGCCTTCTCCGACGTGGGACAAAAACAGCCCGAAAAAACGATCTTTTTGGCACAGGCGGATCTTAAAAACCGGATTTCGGTGTTATAATTAAATTAATTTTAGTTCAATTTGAGGTTATCCTTGACATGCCTTTGCTCTCTAAAATGGCTTTTCATTCCTGGGGACTGGGTCTCGCTGCTTTTTTTACCCTCAGTGCCTGTAGTTTGCCCCAAACCTTTCAAGCGGTTTCACCCGCACGCTTAAACAGTGCAGGTGCCAATAGCGGGCGGGCCCAGGTGGTGCGTTTGCACTGGCGCAACACGGCTGAATTGGCAGAACTCGCTGGCAGTGGCATGGACCTCTTTGGCATCGACCACCAACAGCAAACCGCCCAGGCCCGCATTACCCCTGCCCAAGTGCTTGAGCTGACCCAACGCAAAATTCGCTTTGATGCCAGCTTAGTCAGAGGCATGGAAGATGCGCGGCAACCACTGCCTGCGGGGTACCGCACCTACACCCAATTGCGGCAGCAATTGCAGGAATTGGCGGCCAAATATCCTAACTTGGTCTTGCTCGAAGATGGCGGAGACACCTGGGAAAAGACCCAGGGCAAAGCCGATCACGATATCTGGGTCGTAACCCTGACCAATCGCCAGAACCGCGCTCCCAAACCCGTAACGATGTTCACAGGCGGCGTGCATGCCCGCGAATTGGCGCCCGTGGAATTGCTGATGCGGTTGATGGATTTGCTCACCCGTGAATACGGCCAAGATGAACGCATTACCCAATTGCTCAATAGCCACGAAGTGGTGATCGCGCCCATGGTCAACGTTGATGGCCGGGTGCAGGTTGAAAAAGGCAATAGCTGGCAGCGTAAAAATACCCACGGCACCGGCGTCGACCTCAATCGCAATTTTGACAATCACTGGAATTACCAGGGCTTAACGGTGCCCGATAGCTGGAAGCGCGGACTCTCTGACCCCAACGGCGAAATTTATAGCGGCACAGCGCCCGCCTCTGAACCCGAAACCCAGGTCATACAAGCCCTGATGCAACGCAAAAAACCCGCGATTTTTGCGGATATTCATGCCTATGGCGAATTGATGCTCTGGCCCTTTGGCTACAGCGAAAAAGATGTGCCCCATACCCCCGTGTTTAAACAGCTCTACCAAGAGACCGTCAAATCTCTGGGCTTTAAAGGCGGTACCAGCACCCAAATTCTTTACCCCACCACCGCCACCACCCGCGACTATGCCTATGGCAAACACGGGGCGCTCTCCATGACCCTCGAAGTGGGCCAGACCTTTCGACCTGCCGCTTCTGACGTGGAGCGCATGTGGGGCCAGTTGCGGCCCACGTTTTTGCGCCTGATCGAAGCCGGTGGACAATTTGGTCGTTTATAATGAAAAACAAGCAGGGAAGAATGGCTGAAACAACGACCCATACTTTGGAGGGCAGATGTTAAAACAGATTCAGGTATTGACGGCGGTTTCGCTGGGATTGTTGCTGAGCAGTTGTTCTGCAGCGTCCTCTGGTTTTGCCTCGCGTTTTCAATCTCCACAGGGAGGCCCTGTCTTGTTTCAAGCAGCCAATAAAGCCCGCAGCACGCGCTCGCGCGATCCCGTGGTTTTGATTCAGCAATTTCACAAAGATCTCATTCAGCGTGCCCCCGAACTCGTGCGCAGCAAATACCAGGCCATGGCTGAGTCGCCGTTTGCCTTTTACCGGGCCACGGCCTTTCTCTACTATGCCGACATGGCCCGTGAGACAGCTTTGGCCAGCCCCCTCAAGCTCTGGACCCAGGGCGATTTTCACCTGGAGAATATGGGCACCTACCGCACCCAGCGGGGGAGTTATGCCTACGACCTGAATGATTTTGACGAAGCGGTGCAAGCGCCGTACACCTGGGAATTGGCTAGATTGTCTGCCAGTATTCAATTGGCGGCTGATGAGAGCGGTTTTAATGGCGAGGATCGTGCTGCTTTTGTGGCTCATTTTCTCGAACGCTATCTCTCTCATCTCGGCCAGGTCTCTCGCAGTGCATCCTTGTTGGCCCAGCCCCTGACTGCGCGCTATTTGAGCGAAAAACCCGCCAAAGCGGTGGCCAAAGCGGCTGAGTTTGAACGGGCTGAATATCTCGCTGAAATGACCCAAGGTGGCCGTTTGCGCCTGTCCGAAAAAATGCTGGCGCTCAGCCCTGCGGCCCGCAAGGAAGCTGAGGCTGGACTGGCCATTTATGCCCGCTCTCGCCCGGAAGGCCCCGCTTTTTATAAAGTCAAAGATGCTGCTGCGCGGGTCGCAGGCAAAGGCAGTTTGGGCCGCTACCGCTATACGCTTTGGGTCGAAGGGCCTTCCCTCAGCCCCTTGGACGATGTTTTGCTTGAGATCAAAGAGGCCGCAGTGCCTTCTGCCGAGGCCTTTGCCGCTTCACGCACCGAGCAAGCCACCCGAATTGTTCAGGCCTTTCGCTATTTTGTGCCCGAGCCCGATCCCCTGCTGGGCGTGACCCGGATTCACAATTTACCCGCTTATGTGCGTGAGCTTTTACCCAAAGAGACCGTCGATCTGAGCAAGCTCAACAAAACCAAAGAATATCTCGAATTTTTGGATACTGTCGCGCTGGTTGGCGCACGGGCCCATGCCCGCTCGGGCCAGGCTGCCCGCATTTTGGCTGAGAGCAAAAACTGGCAAGCGCTTTTGCCCACTTGGTCAGATAAATATGCTGAGCAGGTGGGGGCCGATTGGCAGGCCTTCCGACAGGCTTTGCAAGCCCGCAAGCTCTAATGCCTGAAGGCCCACATTTGCTTTAAACGGTGGCACATCGGCCCCGCTTGTGTCCAGGCTCTCTGATTCAAGTCCGACCCCTGTGTTATCATAAAGATCACGCTGTTTATCTTCACCATAAAAGTGGGTTTCCACATGTCTGCAGTCATGCACCATTTTGAGCGGGAGCTGGATATTACCCGCGAAGTGGCTCAAAAAGCCGGAGAAATTATCCTGTCGTTTTACGATACGGATTATGTTGTTCAAATGAAAACCGGGCAAGAGCCCGTGACCATTGCCGACAAAACGTCCAGCCGCTTTATTGTCGAGGCCCTACAAAAATCCTTTCCCCGCGATTTGGTGGTCTCAGAAGAGTCGGAAGTTCCCGGTGGGGTGCAGAGCCATGATCGGATTTGGATCATTGATCCTGTCGATGGCACCAAAGAGTTTATTAAACACAATGGTGAGTTTTCGGTCATGATTGGCCTCGTGGAAGAAGGCGTACCTGTGGTGGGGGTGGTTTACCAACCTGTCACAGGTTATCTCTATTGGGCCTCCCGTGGGCAAGGGGCCTTTTCGCTGAGAGATCAACTATTAAAGCCCCTCCAGGTTTCCCAGCGCCAGTCCTTTCATGAACTCTGTATTGCCGCCAGCCGTTCCCACCTGACCCAGGAGCTTTGCGATCTTTACGAGCGTCTGGGCATTACAGAAATCATCCGCTCTGGCAGCGTGGGGCTCAAGCTGGCCATGATTGCCCACCAGACCTGCGATCTCTACCTCAATCTTTCGGGCATGACCAGTTGCTGGGATACCTGCGCACCTGAAATTATTCTCAAAGAGGCGGGGGGGCGTGTCAGCAACCTCTCAGGCACCCCACTGGACTACAGCTTTCAGCAAATCAAAAACCACAACGGTGTGGTGGCTTCCAACGGCATTGTTCATGACCGCTTGCTGGAGCGCATTCACACGGTGTTAGAAGGGCATTATTTTGCTGAGATCGAGCGGGTGCGCGACGAAGACGGACTCACTCCAGACGTGATGGGCTAATCTTCTTTTTGTTTGAGTGAAACGGCAGTTCCAATGCCACTACCAACACCCATGCCAAGTGTTGCACCCACGGCGGCTCCAGCAAAAATACCCGTTCCAAAGTCCATTAGACCTGTTTTTGAAAAACCGAAGTAACCGGCCGCAGCACCCAGACCTGCACCAATAATGGCTCCGCCTATCGCATAGGGCTTAACAACATCTTGATCAGCTTCTTTGGATTGATCAATTTTATTGTAGACAGTTTCAACTTTTTGTTGGGCTGAAAAATAGACACCCGTACCTACACCTGCAGCAGCACCGACCAAGGCACCAATTTGAGATCCGGCTGAACCGCCAACCAAAAATCCAATTCCCAGACCGGCAAGGGTTCCCAGGCCCGCACCGCCATAAATGAAGCCTTGAGATTTATCATTGGAACTTCCTCGGAATATGTCGGGGTTTAAGCGGATATCTGATGCTTCATTGGTTTTGTATTGGATAGATACATAGTCTTGCTGAATGGCTGAGGATAATTCAGACGTTGAAAGTTCCCCATCTTTGTTTGCGTCTATGGCTTTTAATTGGGGAGCAGCCATATTAATCTCTGAACCCAATTGCAGTTTTCCATCTTTATTTCGGTCCAATACTTGAGCCATGCCGATTTGGTTTGTATTGGAGACCAAACTGATTGTCATTTTTTATTCCCTCTTCATTAACATAAATATCTGTCTGGTTAATTTATATCGTTGAAGAAGGGAAACACTGCTCAATAAAGGTTAAGAAAAAGATAAGACGAGAGTAATTATGGTTTAATGATTGTTAATTCTGGATTATGCCAGAATCATTCAAAACAAAATTGAATTCCCACACCAAGGTTTGATTGTCACTTTGGCTATTGTTTGAGAAAGCGCCCCAAAATACTGCGGGTACGTTCATCGCCCAGGCACTGAATCAGGGCTTCTTCCTGGGTCAGATAGCCCACGGCATGGCCCTCTTCGATGGTGCGATTGACAATCCGTTTGACCCAGCTAATCGCGTGGCCCGGTGCCACACAGATTTCTTCGGCCAATTGTTGGGCGGCATTGAGCAACTCGGCATGGGGCACAACCCGGTTGATTAAACCCGCTGCTTCGGCTTCACTGGCCGAAAAGACGCGCCCTGTATACAGTAATTCTTTGGTTTTCACGGGGCCAATCGCCTGCAAGAGGTGTTGAATATTGCCAAAGGGGGGGGTTAAACCATTGCGCACAGCCAATTGGCCGATGCGGGCCTGTTCGGAGATCACCCGCAATTCACAGGCCAGCGCGAGAGAGAATCCGGCCCCCAAAGCATAGCCATTAATGGCCGCGATCACGGGCACAGGAAAATGAAAAAGGCTCTCCATCAATTGTTGGCCCTGTTCAACGTAGTAAGGGATATTGTCCAAGCTCAATAACTCGCCAATATCTGCGCCTGCACAAAAAGATTTGCCGAGGCCGCCGCTGAGAATTAACACGCGCAAATCTTTTTGGCGCTGCAATTCCTGCAGTGCCTGTTGTAAGTCGGCAATGGTGCCTGTTTGGAGCAAATTTAAGCCCCGCTCACAGTGCAGCGTGAGGGTGGTAATTGGTCCGGGGGTAATTTCAATGCGGGTGGGTTCAGTCAAGCCAGGGTTCTTCCTTTGCAAAATGGTGGGGCAAGAGACCCTGATGCTGGAGTTGAATCACATCTTCGAGCAGGGTGCGAATCTGTTTTTCTGCTTCGGCGCGGCGGGTCGGTGGCAATTGCGCTTTATACTCTTGTACCATATCTGCCCGCCGCTGGGAAAGGTGAGCGAGCAAATGCAATTGCAAACGGGTGGAACCCAATTTGAGGGCCCAAGCCAGGGTCTGATCTTCGCTTTGGGCCAATAATTGCTGTAGGCCCCGGCCCCGAAACTTCAAAAGATCTTCGAGTGTGAGCAGGTCTTGGCGAATTTGGCTTTCCAATGCCGGGCTGTGTATCGCCAAAGAATCCAGCACCCGTTCGCGCACATTGAGATTGACATGCCCCAGTGACCGGGCCAGGTTTTTGCGTCCTTGTAAAGCGACGGTCTGGCCTTGTTGGGCCTGTTTGTTTTTTAAACTTTCATCCAGCATGTTCAAAACTTCTTCTCCAATGGCGTTGCGCTGCGCCATTTGCAAGGCCAATTCCTGTTGCTGAGCATACGGCAAAAGCGCCAAAAATCCAGCGGCTTGGCTGGGGTTTAAACTGCCCAATACAGCGGCCTGCAGGGGGGCTGACTCTTTTTCCAGCAATTCGATCAACTCACGCGCACTGAGGGGGGCCATCCAGCCAAAATAGCCAGGTTTTTCGGGCTGGAGTTTCTGCCAGAGCCGCTCGGCCTGCTGGGGGAAGGCCCGTTTGAGCAATTGCTGGGCATAATCGGGGCCGCCTTGCAGCAGCGGATTGTGTAGGTGGTGTTCAAATTCATCCAACACGGCCATTTGCAATTGGGGATCGATCGCGGGCTGTTCTATCAAGGCTGTGGTGAGGGCTTCTACCTCGCTGTTTTTGAGTCGCCTTAAAATGGGTGCGGCGGTGTCTGAACCAATGGCCATTAAAAAAATCGCCCCTTTTTGGAGCGGGCTCAGCTCTTGGGTTAGACAGCGCGATAAAAAGCCGCTCTCAAACAATGCTTGCAGAGAGTGGTTTTCGAGCCAGTGGTAGAGCGTGTTGAGATTCATGACCTTGCCTCGCCTAGATCATAACACACACCATTCGGCTAAACCTTCTGCAAGGCATTCAAGCCAGCATAGACCCCATCTTGGGCCAATAACTCCTGGTGGTTGCCACTTTCGACCAGAGTGCCGTAGTGCAGCACCAAAATTCGATCCGCACTTTGGATCGTGCTCAGGCGGTGGGCAATCATCAAGGCCGTGCGCCCTTCGAGCAGGGTGTGCAGGGCATTTTGCATTTGGCGCTCGGTCTGGGGATCGATATGGCTGGTGGCTTCATCGAGAATCAGCAATGCGGGCTTGCGCAGCAGCGCCCGGCCAAAGCTCAGCAATTGTTTTTCGCCCGAACTCAAATTGCTGGCATTTTCGAGCAAATGGGTTTGATAGCCCTCGGGCAGGCGCTGCACAACCGGATCCAAACCAATTTCTGCAAGCAGGGGCTGAATCTCTGCCAAGGGCAGATCACTTTCACCGAGCACCAAATTTTCGTAAACACTGCCGGGAAACATCACCACATCTTGTAAGACCAGCCCGACCTGTCTGCGCCAAGTGCCCGGATCCAATTCTTTCAGATCGACGCCATTGATCAAAATGCGGCCTTTTTGGGGCAGATAAAAGCGCAGCAAGAGGTTGATCAGTGTGGTTTTGCCCGAGCCTGTCGGGCCCACAATCGCCCAATGTTCACCGCTCGGGCAGTCAAAGGAGAGATCTTTGAGCACCCAATCACTCTCTTCGCTGTAGCGAAACCAGACGTTCTCGAAGCGAATCTGGCAGCGCTCAGGTGTGGGCAAATCAAGGGTTTGGACCGGATCTGGGTAGAGGCGGGGCTCATCGAGCAATTCAAACAGGCGGGCGGCCCCGGCGATGCCCTTTTGAAACTCGTTAAACTGGGCCGACAAAAACATGATCGGCACAAAAAACTGGTGGATAAAATTCATAAACAGAATCAAACTGCCGATGGTGAGTGCACCATTGCGAACCTGTTGGCCCCCCAGCCAGAGAACCATCACGATCCCGATGCTCTGGATCAAAAACAGAAAGTTAAAAAAGCTGTTAAACAGAATGGTGATGGCGCGGTCTTGTTTGTATTTCTTGAGGCTGCGCTTTTCCAATTCTTTGAGCACATTGGCCTCTTGGCCAAACATCTGAATCGTGACCATGCCCTGAATCATCTCAGTCACGTAGCCGTTCACGTCGGCCACGTTTTTGCGCACAGCCATCAAACGGGGGGCCATAAAGCGGTTAAAGCCAATGGCGGCCAACAGAATCAGCGGGCAGAGGCCGACCACGTAGAGGGCCAACTGAAAGTCGTATTTATAACCCATCACGGCAAACATGCCCAGCACAATCACAAAATTGCCCAAAATCTGCGTCAGAACCGAAGTGAACAAGACCTTCATAGCATTGGCATCGTTTTCAATCCGCGAAACGAGTTTGCCGGTGCTGGTCTGGTCAAAATAGGGCAAATCGAGGTTGAGCAAATGGGAGAAGGCTTTGTTTTTGATGCCCGCAATGATTCTTTGGCCGGCTGTTTCGAGCAGGATCAGTTCATAATAATTGGCGCCAAAGCCAATCAGAATAAGGCAGATATATCCCCCCAGGAGGGCCAGCAGACCAGGGAAATTGCCCTGGCGGATATAGCCATCGATCGCGGTTTGCAAAATAATCGGGCCCAAAATGCGCAAACCGGAGCCAATCAGCAGCAGGCTTAAACAGAGCACAAAGATCTTGGCCTGGGGACGCAGCCAGGGCAAGATCCTTTGCAGCAGCAGACGCTGACTAAAACCGCTTGGCAGGCCTTGTTCTTCGTGCTCCACAGCTTTAGCTCAGCACCACCATGCGGGTGTCGCGGAATTCTGCGTGGGCCTCAATGATTTTGAGCAATTCTGGCGAAAGGGCTTCGTCGATATTGACGACCATCACCGCTGGGCCCCGGCGGGCGTGGCGGCCCAATTGAATCCCGCTGATATTGATATCGTGTTTGCCCAAAAACTCGCCAACCACCCCCACCATGCCAGGTTTGTCTGGGTGGGGAATAATCAAGAGACAGCCCTGGGGCACCGAGCTGAGCGGAAAACCATCAATATTCACAATCCGCTCTTGTTTCTCGCCCAAAATGGCCCCGGCCACGGTGCGCTGGCCCTCTTCAAAATGCACTTCGACCTGGATCAAATTGGCGTAATCATGCGATTCCGATGATTTGGATTCGGTCAGGGTAATCCCGCGTTCTTTGGCCAAGAGCAAGGCATTGACATAATTCACACGCTCTTTGAGAGTCGGGCTGAGCAGGCCTCTCAAAACCGCCACTTTGAGCGGGTCAGTGGGTTTTTCAGCCAATTCGCCGAAATAGGTGATGCGTACCTCTTTGATCGCACAGGACTGCAATTGCCCGATAAAACTGCCGAGTTTTTCCGCCAGTGGAAAATAGGGTTGGACCTCTTTGAGCAGGTGGGGCATCATGCTGGGGATATTGATCGCGTTTTGGGCCTGTTCACCGCGCAGGATCGCCGCAACCTGCTCGGCCACGTCCAAGGCCACATTAATTTGGGCCTCTTCGGTGGAAGCTCCGAGATGGGGGGTCAAGACAACTTTGTGCCCGAGGCCCATCAGCAGGCTATCTTTGAGCGGTTCCTGCTCAAAGACATCCAAGGCCGCGCCAGCCACCTGACCGCTCTCCAAGGCCGTCACGAGGGCTGGGGTGTCGATCAATTCACCCCGGGCGCAGTTGATCACCCGCACTCCCGGTTTCATGCTGGCCAGGCTGGTCGCATTGATCATGTGTTTGGTCTCAGGCGTATTTGGCACATGTAAAGTGATAAAATCTGCCTGTTTAAATAGACTGGGCAGATCCATGACCTGCACTTCGAGGCGGGCCGCCCGCTCGGCATTGATAAAAGGATCGTAGCCGATCAGATGCATACCCAGGCTCTTGGCGACCTTGGCCACATGTGAGCCAATTTTGCCCAAGCCCACAATTCCCAGGGTCTTGCCATAGAGTTCGCTGCCCGTGAAGTCTTTGCGCTTCCATTCGTTTTGTTTAAGCGAGGCATCAGCGGCTGGGATATACCTTGCCAGGGCCATCATCAGACCCAGAGTATGTTCTGCGGCCGCAATGGTATTGCCCTCGGGGGAATTCACCACCACAATCCCATGTTCGGTGGCGGCTGCCACGTCGATATTGTCCACACCCACACCGGCGCGGGCGATGATTTTCATTTTCCCAGCAGCGGCTGCCAGGGCTTTGGCGGTGACTTTGGTCTGGCTGCGCACGAGTAAGGCGTCGTACAAGCCAATTTGTTCACAGAGTTCGGCTTCGGAGAGCGGGCCAGATTCGGTGATCTCTGCCAGGGGTCTGAGAATTTCGACGGCAGAAGCATGGATATGGTCACAAACAAGGACTCGGGCGCTCATCAGACTATTGTCTCCTTTTGACTGACCGCTTACAATACAGCATATGGATCAGCATTCTCAAGATTTTCATCGTTTTCAGTTTATCGAGGTTTCAGAGGAGCCGGAACCCCATACCCCCCTCAAGCGCTCCCAAGACAGCTTCGTGGAGGACATTCCGCCTGAGCAATTATTGTCTTATTTGGATCTGGTCAATATGCGTCCGACCCCTGTGGCTTTAAAGGCCGTGACGAAAAAACTACAGATCAAATACCGCTTTGTGCCGATTGCCACCCAGCCCGTCAACCTTCCACTCCGCTGGCCTGGCCATTTTGATCCGCAATACCACCTCAGTTGGGATGTCAGTGGCAGCGCTCATACTCTGTTTATTGCACTCTGCACCCAACCCCGTGCGGGCCATGTTTTGCGCTTGATTCACAATGCCACCGGTTTTTCGATTTACGCCCTGCCGATGGTTGAGAAAACCTTCGTGCGCTTCCACGAAGAACAATACGCCCGTTTGAGTGGTTAGGTTTTGCTTCAGAGGTAGCGGGGCGGGGCTGTACTCAACTTGCGAATCACCTGTTCGGCTTCACGGGGACCATCCAATTTGGTTTGAATGTATTTTTTCAGCTCTTCTTTAAACTGATCGCGCAACGGGCCCCCATTCAGGCAATCTTGCAGGGTTTCGACCATTTCTTTTTCGTTGCAGAGATCCACCAAATAAAAGAAAAAGCGCTTATGAAAAAGGGTCCGTCCGGGCCAAGGGTCTCGCCGCTCGACCGGAAAAGACAGATAGGGAAACAGGGTTTGGGGGGCTTCGGCTTTGATGCTCTCCAATTTGAGTTGGACCATGGGTGAGAGTTTTTCAAAGCTGTGGGTCAAAGCCCCTTGGCTGTTGATGCCAACGGAACTGCCCAGACAGAGTGAGGGAATTTCTCTCAAGGCACTTTGAATCAACGAGGGATAGGTCAGCGACTCGGTCAAAAAGAGGTCAGAGGCCTTGAGCAGGGAGTCGAGCAGGTCCATTTCGAGGGTTTCTAAATAACGTACTTTGACATTGTCAAAGTCGGTCTCTTCGCTCGGTGGGCTCATATTGACCACATAGAGGTGGTAATGGCCCTTGAGCTGTTTGAGATAGTGGATCATCAGGTCGGTGACCAATTGAAAATGGTGTCCGAGGCCGTTGTCGCTGGCCATAATGATATTTTCGACCGGAAAATCCAAGGTCAAGACCTTGCGGTC
>JBFWRL010000110.1:0-18668 GCA_050248915.1 Candidatus Sericytochromatia bacterium | reverse complement strand
ATGTAAACTGGTGCGCCCGGTATAAATGACCTTGGCTTTGACCTCGACCATATGCCCGATCAGAATTGGCTTGTAAAAGCGAATCCCACCGACATAGACCGTGACACAGTATTGCCCCGTCCAACCCACTGCACAGGCATATCCGGCCTGATCAATCCACTTCATCACAGCCCCGCCATGCACCTTGCCGCCAAAATTGACGTCGGTGGGCTCAGCCAAGAAGCGCAGTGTCAGTTCTCGATTGCCCGCCACTGAAAATTACCTTTTGGGGTTCTTTTTGCGGAAGCGGATATTTTTGGGCGTCACTTCGATCAGCTCATCGTCTTTGATATATGACATGGCCTCTTCCAGGCTCATGTGGCGGGGTGGCTTGAGGGGAATCAAATCATCCGAACCCGAGGCACGCATATTGGTCAGCTTTTTGGTTTTGGTGACATTGACGGGCAATTCTTGGGGGCGGTTGTGTTCGCCCACAATCATGCCCATATACACTTCAGCGCCGGGTCCAATAAAGAAAAAGCCCCGATCTTCGAGCCCTTGCAGGGCATAAGCGGAACAGGTGCCGGCTTCCATTGACCAGATCGCCCCATTGCGGTTGTGTTCAAACTCGCCTTTGAAGGGTTTATACGATTCAAAGGTGCTGCTCATGATCCCTTCACCTTTGGTCAGGCGCAGATATTCAGCCGCAAAGCCAATTAAGCCCCGCGCGGGAATGGAAAAGGTCAACATCGAGCGATTTTGTTCGCTGCTCTCCATATGGCTCATTTCCCCTTTGCGTTTGCCCAAAGCTTCAATACAAGAGCCGACATAATCCGCCGGGATATCCAGTATCAGGGTTTCGAAGGGTTCCATTTTTTGGCCTTCAATTTCTTTAATAATGACCCTCGGACGGCTGAGCTGAAACTCATACCCTTCGCGGCGCATGGTTTCAATTAAAATCCCCAGATGTAATTCACCGCGGCCGGAAACGTAAAAGGCGTCTGTGGTATCGCCATCTTCGACGCGCAGGCTGAGGTTGCTCAGGGTTTCGCGGTAGAGGCGGCGGCGCAGGTGACGGGTGGTCACAAACTCGCCTTCACGGCCAGCAAAGGGGCTGTCGTTGACGGAGAAGGTCATTTGCAAAGTGGGTTCGTCGACGATGATAGGAGGCAAAGGCATGGGATTGGCCAAATCCACCAGGGTCTCGCCAATATACAATTCACCGAGACCACTGAAAGCGACAATATCTCCTGGCAAAGCTTCGGTGATTTCGTAGCGCTTGAGACCTTTAAAGCGGTAGAGTTTGGCAACGTTGACTTGGCGCACCGTCTCTTCGAGGGTGGCCACGCCAATGCGGTCATTTAAGCGCAATTGGCCCTGTACCAGACGGCCAATGCCAATATGGCCGACATATTCGTCGTAGTCAATATTGGCCACCTGCAATTGCAGGGGCTGATCAGGGTAGGTCACGGGCGGCGGCACTTGCTCGACAATCACTTCGTATAATTCTTGCATATCTGCGTGGGGGTGGTCCAAATCACGCATAGCAGTCCCTTGCATGGCAGAGGCGTAAATCAAGGGAAAATCACATTGTTCGTCGCTGGCACCGAGTTCAATAAACAGATCGAGCACTTCGTCGACCACTTCGGTAGCCCGGGAGAAAGGCCGGTCAATTTTATTGACGACCACGATGATCTTGAGCTTTTGGGCCAAAGCTTTGCGCAGCACAAAGCGGGTCTGAGGCATGGGGCCTTCGACCGCATCAACGATCAACAAGGCACCATCGACCATGCCCAGTACGCGTTCAACTTCTCCACCAAAATCTGCGTGGCCAGGGGTATCGACAATATTAATACGGGTATCGTAATAGTCAATGGCCGTGTTTTTGGCCAAAATGGTGATACCCCTTTCGCGCTCGAGATCGTTGGAGTCCATGACCCGCTCAGTGAGTTTTTCGTGGGGCTGGAAGGTGCCACTTTGGCGCAGCAAACAGTCGACCAATGTGGTTTTGCCATGGTCGACGTGGGCAATCACAGCAACATTGCGGAGGGGTTGGGTGGAGACAGCAACGGTCATAAAGATATCCTTTTGAATCAAGCGGTTTGGTTTATTTTTGTTTGAAAAGACATTATAACAAGCTTAAGAACACGAATTAAAGGGGATAGCTTGGGCAAAACCCAATGAAAATGCACACGCCCCCTGAATTGTGTTAAGGTGGTAAAGAAAATGGGACAGACACTGGAAGCATGAAAGAACTCTACAGCCAAACATTCCCCGCCCAAAGCAGCACTCAACATCCCCCATTGGCCATTTTACATGGCCTGTTTGGCTCGGGCCGCAATTGGCTCAATATTGCCAAAGAGCTATCAGATCAGCGCACAGTGTGGCTGGTAGATCAGCGCAACCACGGTAAATCGCCCCACCAAGCAGAGATGAACTTGGACCTGCTCTCACAGGACCTGCTCGATTGGCGTCAACACAAAGACCTGCCAACACTCAGCTTGATTGGTCACTCTCTGGGGGGGCAGGTGGCCATGGCGTATGCCCTGCGCTATTATCCCAGTCATCTCAGCCATTTGATCATTGTCGATGTGGCCCCCAAAGCTTATGACCCCCGCCGCTTTGACTTTGTGATGGCCCTTAAAGACCTGGACTTGGCCCATCTTCAAAGCCGCGCTGAGGCCGATCAGCGTTTAGAACAGGCCATTCCCGACCGCGAGACCCGCCAATTTTTGCTCACAAACCTCGTGCGCAGCGAAGACCAGCAATTTGCCTGGCAAATGAATTTGGGGGCCATTATCGCCCAATTAAAAGAATTGAGCCAAAGCCCATTGCGTCTCTTTGAGGAAGAACCCGAACCCTTTCAAGAATGTCCCGTGCTGTTCATTCGGGGAGGCCGCTCAGATTATATCCAGCCCAGTGACGAGCGCCTGATTCTCAAACATTTTCCCGAGGCCGAAATGATTACCGTGCCCGAAGCGGGGCATTGGGTGCATTACCAGCAACCCGCAGCTTTTGTGCAAATTGTCAGGGACTTTCTCAAGTCTTAAAGACCTAAAACTGGGTTGGTGCAAAGACCTGGCGCGGATCCGCTTCGACGACAAAATACCAGCCCAGACTGCTCAGCCGGTAATAGACAGTCAAACGCTCGCCTTGCTTGGATTCGCCGGCGATTTTGCCACTGTTAGATTTGGCCCGAATGGCTTTGACCACCTCGCCATTGTGATAGGGTTTGGTGATTAATTTTTCGTGCAAACCAAGACGGCGCTTGGGCTTAAGCGCATCTCCACTGCGCAGAATCACATTACCAGCCTCGTTCAACAAATAGCTGGTTTTGACCGCGGGCACATCACCCAGACGCAAAAAAGCCCTGTCGAGGACATTGATCCGGATATCCAACCCGACCACCCCCAGAAATTGTTGCTCGGCGTCAAAGATGCCCCGCGTGCAGGGAATCATCAGCCCGCCGGTCTCGCCGGTATCGTCATAGGGGGTGCCCCAGACAATTTCATGGCGGTTGAGTGATTGCAGATAATACGAACGGGTGCGGGGCTCATACCCATCGGCAGTCTCTTCGGCCCCCGGATAAAAATATTCAATGCCCTCTTTGAGACAAATATAGGCCCAGATCACAGGCACACCGCGCAGGGTCAACTGGGTTTTCCATTGGCTTTCAGACAGGGGTTTGCCAGGAGACAGGCTCTTCATCAAAACGGTTTTTAAAGCGCTTCGGAGGGGCGCAACGCGGTGTAAAAGCGGGGCCACAGATTGGGCAGAAACGCCTGGAGAGAGCAAATAGACGGGCCAATTCGGACTGATCTCCCCTTCATAATAAGGCGAGTGAATTAAATCTGGGGGATGAAAGCGCTTGCGTGGGGGCTTGGCAAAGGTGTCATTGAGATACCAGGTCGAGGGGCGACTCTCGCCTTGGGTCAAGGCATAGGTCGTGGCCTCTGCCAAGCCCTGCACCAGACCCTCCATTTGTTGGAAATGGCTGTCGAGGCGCTGGCCTTGGGCAGAAATACGCGCCATAAACTTGAGCAATGCGCCTTCGCGCAGCCGCGCCACTTCGAGCTTGTGCTGGCGATCGCCCAATTCCCAGATCACAGCCCCAGAGGCACAGAGCAAAACGGACAGAATGACCATCAGCGACAATTCTCGGTGCCGACCGACCCAGCGCACCCCTCGCCGCCAGGCATTATCCGGCCGCACCAAAGGCGCTTCACCCCGCAGATAACGGCGCAAATCATCACTGAAAGCCCGGACACTGTCATACCGCTTTTCAGGCTTGCGCTCGGTGGCTTTGTCGACAATGGCCATCAACTCGGTGGGAATTTTGCGTGAAGGGGCATATGCCCGCCAGGGCTCTTTGTCTGCTTTGAGCACTTTTTTGAGGAGTTCGACTTGGCTTTTGGCCGTAAAAGCAGGTTTGAGCGTGATCAACTCAAACAGAATCAGACCCAAGGCAAAGAGATCACTGCGGCCATCGAGATGGGCATTTTTGCCCGCGGCCTGCTGGGGCGACATATACCGTGGGGTGCCCAAGATTTGCCCCATTTGGGTTGTCTCTCCCAGTTCTTCACCTTCTGCCAGAGGGGGCAGAATCCAATCTTCTGCGGTTTTGTCTTGGGCAGCGGGATCCTCGCGCATGACCCGCGCAATCCCCCAATCCATGACATAGACCTCGTTATAGCGGCCGAGCATGAGATTGGCGGGTTTGAGATCCCGGTGAATCACCCCTTTGTTGTGGGCATAAGCCACGGCATCACAGACCTTGAGAAAGTTCTCCAATAATTGAGACAGATCGTGGTCAATATCTGGTTGTTGGCCTTGATCATAAAAGGCGCGGGTCTCAGCCATTAACTCTTTGAAGGTTTTGCCTTGCACCAATTTCATTGAATAGGCCAAAGAGCCGTCGCTTTGCGCTTCCATGCCATAAATGGGCACAATATTGGGGTGATCAAGCTGGGCCGTGATTTGTGCCTCTCGCAAAAAACGCGCGGTGGCATCGCTGTTGTCTTTGCCCAAGAGCTGCTTGTAAGCCACCTTGCGCTGCAGGTCACGGTCACGGGCCAAATGCACCAGACCCATGGCCCCTTTGCCCAACATGCCCAAAAAATCGTAATGGGAGCGCGGAGATTCGCCAGCCAGGGCTTGTTCGCCAGACTCTGACGAAATGTGATCCTGCGCCAAAATCACCGTCTCAACAAAGGCCTCACTTTCGTCCAAAGGGGTGAGATCCAAAGGGTTGTCGGCATCACCTGGCAAATCAACACGCATGGTTATTTGCGCCTGCCGGTGTATTCGCTAAAGATCAAACCATTGCCTTCGCTGTCGGTGGCGTAAACCTGCAGATAACCCGGATGGGCGTCCAAGCCAGATTTGGTATTGATCGACGGCACAATGGGAAAACTGGATTTCTGGGTTTTGAGATAGCGATAAGTCTCTTGGGCCGAATGAACCCAAAAGCTGACATAGCCATTGGTCAAATTGGGCCGGGGGATCTGGTCCTCTTCGGGATCAGAGGTAAAAATTCCAAAGACACATTTATTGCTCCAATAGCCGCGCCACTCGGTGTCGGTATAAGGTTTGCCCAAATCGAGGGTCTTGGAATAAAACGTTTCAGCCTGGGCCAAATCTGTCACGGGATAGCCCGTATAGTCCAACTCCAGCACTTGCCGTGATGTGCTGTTGTTTTGAACAATCATGCTCTGCTTTAAGCGGGCATTGGCATCAAAGACTTGACTGACAAAGGCTTTGTCTTGAAAGGCATGGGGACCATAGCCTTTCAAGGTCATGGTGTAAGTCAGCAAGGAATCTTTGCCCAATTTACGCATTGATTGACCTGACACCATCATATTTGCTTTGAGGCCTTTTGTACCGCGATCGAACTTGGCCCAATAGACCGAATCCAGGGCATTCAAAATAGCAGCTTTGCCAGTTTCTATACCCCTCACGCGGGTTCGGGTGTCGTCGAACCAAGTGGTTGTTGGTCCCAGGTATCGCCCCAGAGCCTGTTTGTCTGTGCGCAGCCAACTTTCAGCCAGAGATTGAGCGGCTTGAGTGACAGGATCCTTGCCGGTAAAGCCTTTAACTTCGGGCTGGGGATTGACATCGGAGCTCTTAAACACTTTTTGCATGACCACAAAGAGATTTCCCGAAGGATCCTTTGCAATCACATAAGGATCGGGGCCCTGTTGCTTAAATTGTGTGCCTGTTCCTGCCATAAAAGTCACCCCTTTGGCTTTGAGATGCTTGTGTACGGCCTTGAGATCATTCACATAAAAAATGCCATACCCATTCGGCCAACCGCTGTGAATAGACGTTAATCCGTTTAATCGCGTCCCATCCAAGACAAAATGAGCGCCATTGAGATTAAAAGACACCCGTTCGGGGGTGCGCAAATCTGGCTCACCCATCAAGGGCTTGTAAAACTGCAAGGCTTTGGGTAAATTATTCACAGGATAAACAAAGTCAAATTCAAAATTTTCTCTGCCCGGTTTCTCTTCTTCGATTTGGTAATTTAAGGCCCAACTGTCGATCATGTGATTGAGTTTCCATTGGCCATTCTGTTTGACAAAGGTCATCAAAATCAGGCCTTGGTCATCGTAATTCCAGCGAGACCCCCCTTCAATCTCAACCCAATAGCGCAGGCTGGCAGATGTCGGCGAATCAGGATCATCGACCGCTATTTCAAGCTGTTGCAATGTCATTTTTTCGGCAATGGCCCCATCGGGACGCTCAAATGCTTCCCACTCTTTGCTCAGTCCCTGGATAAACGCAGTGGCAGAGGTTTGAACCGTTCCGGCCCGCTGGCTCATCCGCAAAAAATCCGGGGTCACGCGCTTGGCCAATTCTGCTTTGTTCATATGCAGATAGTTTGCCCAATAACCTTTGAGGGCAGCCGTTAAAGCAGCTTGATCGCCCCCCTCGGCGTTGTTATCGGCAATTTGATCGGGCTCTAAAATGACCTCAGCTTTGACCGTTTCACCGGCATCGGACCGATTGGGCGCGGCAAGGGTTGGCAGAAGGTGGGTACTTACAGGTGTAAAAAGTGTAAGAGCCAGAAACGAAGATGCCCAAATCAGCGAAGAATATCGCAATGCCATGATACAACTCCCGTTAAAGTAATGGTGCAAGTATCATTATGCCTGTTTCGGACCAGAACACAAGAGCTGTGGATTCAACCACGCATAGCCTGCAGCAAAAGAACGATTAAAGTACTTATGTGCTTGCACCCTGGGGCAGTGTTCATTCACGGGGGCAGGACACTGCCGTTGAGTTCAATCAGCTTCCCATTCTGAAGCCGTGCCCCCAGAGTATGATCTTCATCCCATTCCACTTGGTATCCAATTTCAATGCTAAGTTCACCCTGGAGTTGAATAATCGCCAGATACACAACAGAGACAAAAGGCCAGATATGTTCTGAACGATGGACAATACGCGGCGCAAGTGAGGCATCAAGTTCACCCTCAGCGAAAGACTCAGCGTAAGGCGCGTAATGCTCGAACATCGCCTCTGCAATCAAGCCTCTACAGCGGGAATACTCAGACGGGGCAGTGTGTGCCATTTCAAGTGCTTGGGGGTTTGGACCAGAGCGAGAACCAGGAATTGCTAAAGGAAATCGCTCGTCAACCAGATGGATGGTTCCACGCCAGTTACCCGCCTTCCAATGAAGCTCTCCCAAATGATCATCCCGAAACGATGGAGCCTTAAAAAGGTTGAACATTAAATATAAACCCACTTGAATGCACTTTTCCGAAACGTTCCCACACACTATACACGGGGGTCATCTCCTTTGGAACCCAGAAGATACGCCAAAGTGGTTTGACAACGAAAAATGGCTGTGATTTAGTGTGAAGACATCCGCCAAAGGAATAAAAAGATGAAACGAATCACGCTGAGGATCTTGTCGGCCTGGCTGGCATGTTCACTTTTTTACCCCAGCCTGGCCTGGGCCGGCCCGAACAAAGACCTGCAAAAAGGCCTCAACGAAGGCCTGCATGCAGTGGTGGAAAAAGCCATTCTACAGGGAGCCAACCCCAATGCGAGACATTCTGAAACGGGTGAACCTGTTTTATTCTGGGCCGCTCGCTGGGGAAACCTCAAGCTGGTGAATCTCTTGTTGGACAAGGGGGCTGACCTCAACGCGAAGTTCAAAGCGAGTTTCACCGCCCTGTTATCGGCAGCCTCTTTTGGGCAATGGGAGATAGTAAAACTCTTGCTCGCGCATGGGGCTGACCCCAATGCCAAGGATGATGAAGGTAGCACAGCCCTGATGTGGTCTGCCTCTGTCGGACAAGTTGAGATCGTAAACCGCTTGCTAGACAAAGGCGCAGAGCTCAACGCGAAAAACAAATTTGGATTGACAGCCCTGATGTTTGCAGCAAAAGAAGGTCAACTCGGGGCGGTGGAGTTCTTGCTGGCCAAAGGGGCTGACCCCAAAGCGAAGACCCATGAAGGCGTAACCGTCTTGTTATTTGCAGCCGCTAAGGGCCCTTTGGCGTTGGTAAAACGTTTGTTAGACACAGGGATTGACCCCGAGGCAAAAGACACAGAGGGCAAGACGGCTCTGTTTTTGGCCGCTGAACGTGGGAATTTGGAGGTGGTAAAACTTTTGCTGGACAGAGGGGCTGCCCCCAATATCAAGGCCCATGTGGGCTCGACAGCCTTGATGGATGCTGCCAAAGGGGGTCATCTAGAGGTGGTAAAACTTTTGCTGGACAAAGGCGCAGACCCCGAGACAAAGGACAAGGAAGGCCTGACGGCCTTGTTGCTTGCATTTGAGATGGGTCAATTTGAGGTGGTAAAACTTTTGCTCGCCAAAGGCGCAGACCCCAAAGTCAAGGCCCAAGCTGGCTGGACAGTTCTGAAATCGGCAGTTGAGCAGGATCTGTTGGAGGTAGTTAACCTTTTGTTAGAAAAGGGGGCCGACCCCAATGCCAAAGACCAAGAGGGCAATACGGTCTTGTTTTTGGCCTTCGAGTTCGGTCATCGGGATATTTTAAAACGCTTATTGGAGAAAGGCGCTGATCCCAATATTAAAGACAAAGAAGGCAACACAGTCTTGATGTTGGCTGCTTTAAGCTGGAATTTGGAGGTTGTGAACCTCTTATTGGACTCAGGAGCAAACCCCAATGCCAAGGACCACAAGGGCAGGACAGTTCTGATGTCGGAAGCAAAAAGTGGGAATATAGCAGTAGTGAAAAGCTTGCTGGCCAAAGGGGCTGACACACAAGCAAAGGACAATAAGGGCAAGACAGCTCTCGACTACGCCCGTGAACAGGGTCATTTAGAGATTGTAAAGTTATTGCAAAAGAAATAATTTCCTTGTTATGACTCGCCATTCGCTCAGACAGCCAGTGAGCGACAAGCCCTGTCTCAAGCGCAGAATCCACAATCACAGGCCCTTGCCTGGAACTGCGGAGGTTCCCAGTCCAGCTCTAATTGCAGGTTTTGACAATGACAGGCAATTTTCATGTATTCTCTTTACTCCGAGGATTCCAGGATCGCTGCCATGCCCATGCCACCTGCCGTACAGATCGAAATCAGGCCCCGTTGAGAGCGGCTTTGACTGAGCAATTTGGCCAAAGAGCCCACTATCCGGGCCCCGGTGGCGGCAAAGGGGTGCCCCAGTGCCAGACTGCTGCCGTTGACATTCAAGCGTGCGGGGTTGAGCGGCCCCAATGGCTCTGGCAAATGAAGCACTTCACGGCAATAGTGGGGGTCTTCCCAGGCTTTGAGATTGGCCAAAACCTGTCCAGCAAAGGCTTCATGGATTTCAATATAATCAAAATCGTCAAAACCCAAGCGGTGTTTTTGCAATAATTGGGCCACGGCCAGCGTTGGCGCCATCAACAGGCCTTCACCTTTGACAAAATCCACAGCCGAAACGGCAAAATCCACACATTTCGCCAGCGGTTGGGTGCCGAGCATTTCAGCCCCTTTTAACCCGCCCATCAAGACACAGGCGGCCCCATCGGTCAATGCCGTGCTATTGCCAGCGGTCAAACTGCCCTGCGCTTCAAATGCCGCAGGCAAACGGGACAATTTCTCCAGCGAGGAATCCGCTCTTAGAATCCGATCCCGGTTGAGGCCAGCAAAGGGGGTTATCAGGTCTGAAAAAAATCCCTGTTCGTAGGCCTGGGCCGCGCGCTGATGGCTGCGCAGGGCAAATTCATCCTGTGCCTGGCGGGAGATCTGCCATTCTTTGACCATGCGTTCGGTGTGTTGCCCCATCGACAAATGGGTTCGGGGTTCATCGACACTGGGAATGCGGGGACTCTGATCAACCATTTCGATTGGCAGATCACTGTTGCTATCTACCCCTCCGGCAATGCCCAGGTCGATACTGCCCGTGAAAACCTTGAGGGCAATCTGCCAAGTGGCTTCCAGGCCTGTTCCACAGGCCCGCTGCAGGGTGACACCCGGAGAGGCCGGATGTAAAGCCGTCGACAAAACCGTTTCGCGGGCCAGGTTAAAATCTGCCACAGAGTTGAGTACGGCCCCCAGTGCGGTATCTCCGATCAAAACCCCTTCCAGGTGATGTTTTTCGACCAGGCCCTTTAAAGCGGCGACCATGAGGTCTTTGCGCCGGAATTGGGCGTAATCGGTCTGGCTTTTGACAAAGGGAATTCGGGAGCTGCCCAAGATATAAACCGGGCTTTGACTGACAATCATATTTTTCTCCTTGTTTACGGGCGAATATTCAAGAGCGGTTCTTCAAGAGAACATTGGTGTAAACTGATCGGTTTACATTCTTAGCATAAACTGATCGGTTTCCTTTTGCAAGTCTTTTTGTTATGCTGAAAAAACAGGAGTGCTATGAAAAAATCTGACCCAATCCAACCCGACCCAAGCAAACCAGACCAAAGCAAACGAGACCAAATTATCGAACACGTCTACAACGTGTTTTATCAGCATGGTTTTCATGCGGCAGGTCTGGAGCTGTTGTTGGCAGGCTCTGGGATTTCGAAGCGCACATTGTATAAATATTTTGATTCCAAAGAGGCCCTGATCGCGGCCACGGTTCAGCATTATGCAGGTTTATTCAGGGCTGAGTTAGAGACGCGCACGCGCATCAGGCCCAAAATGAAAGCCATCGACAAAGTGCTGGCCGCGTTTGATGCCCAAGAAGCCCTGGTCTGCCGCCATGGGTTTAATGGGTGCTTTGCGCTCAAAGCCTTGCTGGAATACGATCAGAACGAGCCTGAAATCTGGCAGGCGACCCAAGATGTTTTTGCAGATTTAATGGCGTTTTTTATCCTGCAATCTAAAGCCCTCAAACATCCCAGGCCCGAGATGCTGGCCTGTCAAATTGAAATTTTGTTCCGGGGGGCGGTTCTCAGTGCCCAGAGCAGCAAATCTAAGTTGCCCTTTGAATGGGCCCGGCAGGCTGTTCGGCAATTGTGTCAAAGCTGAATGACAATTGGCATATCTTCACTCCTTCAGCCTGTGAAAATGCTTTCAACTTGGCGGATTGCGTTTGAGAAATGAATACTATACACTAATATACACCTCAAAGTTTTACCGGCAAGGAGTCTTCGTCTATGTCATCCAAACGCCAGCTTCATCGTACTGAATTTTATTGTGATGGCCACTATACGGTCCTGTGTTCCGCCAGCCGTGGTGGCATGGCTATCAGCGACGAGGACCTGGCCGAAGAGCTCGCAGGAGAGCCTGATGCGCTGATCGAGGCCGGCGTGGTAATGCCGCTGGTCTTTCAGGGAGACTGCGCCCTTGGGCAGGTGGTTGTGCTCGTCGGGGACCTCAATGAGCGCGAAGAAGCAGAATGGATCGGTCATCTTAGCAGCCGACTAAACATTCCCTGCGGGAAGCTACTTGTGCTCGCCGGTGGCGGGGATCCGTATGATTGGGAAAATGCCGTTGACGAAGAGCCCGATGATGACACGGTCTTTGCCTGGATCGAGGTGCCACCAGGAGAGTATCTGGTAGAGCTTTACGCTTTTGCCAGCAGCATGACTGCAGCCCATCACTTCGAAGAAGGTGAGTTCAGCGAGTGGTTCGCCCGGACACGGCCCGGCATCGAGCAGAATGAATACGTCAAGGCGCTCAGCGAAGGAAACGGTTACGATGTCAATGACGACTATCTGGACTACTTGATTCGCCTCAAGCCCTGGGCTGAAAGCCACAAAGCCCGACTTTCGCAACCCACGGGCGGTTGGTTCAGGGATTTCCACTTTCGTCGGCCTGAACTTTGCCCGCTGGGAATCAGCTATGCAGAGCTAGGCTTGAGCAAGGCTGACGAAGACGATGATAAGGATTAATTTCAGCTTCAGATCGCTCTGCTGGTTAGGGGCACAGCCAGGATTATTCGTTTCAGGTCAAACAATCGCGTGAGGTAATCCTATGCCCTTTCCTGCTTCAGACAGCCAAATTCAACTCGGTGATCGGATGATTGGCCGCATCGGCCTTGGCACCAACCGCCTGACAGATACACCTGCCAATGCCCGCTTGTTGGCGCAGGCGCTTGAGCTTGGCCTGGATTTGATCGACACAGCGGATGTGTATACCGATGGCGAGAGTGAATGCACCTTGGGCAAATACCTTTCTTCTGCCTCTGCGGGTGTGCTGCTTGCGACCAAGGGCGGTATCTCTCACAAGAGACCCAATGGCAGCCCCGCTTATCTGCAGCAGGCGATCGAAGCCAGCCTGCTGCGTTTGCGGGCAGAACACATTGAACTCTATCAGCTGCATTGGACGGATCCGTTGGTGCCTCTCGAAGAAAGCGTGGCAGCGCTGCAAGACTTGCGCATGCAGGGCAAAATTCGCCATGTCGGGCTCTCGAACGTGGACTTGGCGCAACTTGAACTCGCCCGCAGCCTGGGCCCGATTGTCTCTGTCCAGAATGAATACAATCTGGCCGAGCGCAAACACCGCGATGTCCTGGAATATTGCCAGCGTCTGGGCATTGTTTTTTTTGCCTATTACCCCCTCAAGTTGGGGGATTATCAGGCCCAGGTTAACGCTCTGGCCCGCAAATATGCCGCAACGCCTGCTCAAATAGCATTGGCCTGGCTCTTGCAGCAGGCAGACGTGATGGTTCCGATTCCGGGCACGCTGTCGCTCCCACATCTGACTGAAAATCTCGCAGCGACGAAACTGGTCTTAGATCCGGCGGATCTTGAGCGGCTCAATGCCGGGCTTTGAATCACAGAGGCGGGGCCTTTTACTTTCGGCACGTCGGTCATTTTGTGTTTCTTTCTTGTGTCCAAAGCATTCAAAGAGCCTATCCCACTAACATCATTAATTGAGTTAACCTTTTGAGAGTCCAAAAGGAGGGCATCAAAATGGCAGGAAAGTTTGAAGAACTGACAGATGAGCAATGGGTATGTGCTCCAAGGAGATGCCGGGTATGACTCCAAGATTTTGCGCAAGAAGCTTAAATGCCGAGGTATTCAGCCCAGAATCATTCCCACAACAATGAGATCCCCTCATACGCATGAAAGTGCTGATCCGCAGAAATCAGGGTCAGACCTTCTGCCATGGCTGTTGCAATTAACAACCGATCAAATGGATCGCGGTGGTGAAAGGGCAACGTTTCAAGCTGAGTGAGGTGAGTTGATTGAATGCCAAGAACGAGAGCATCGGTCATTTGAATTTGCTGTAGCATTGTTGATGGCGCTTGCCTTGTATGCAATTTACCCAGTGATTTCTTGATACTCAGTTCCCAGAAGCTAATCTTGCTGACATATTTCTGAGTGTCTACTTGATCCAAAATAGTTCGCAAAGGGGATGGTAAACGTTGATCACCTTCGATAAACCACAATAAGGCATGGGTATCCAACAGAATTCTCACTACATATATTCCGCAAAATCTTCTAAAGGTTCATCAAAATCTTCAGCCATATATGTGACAATCCCTTTCATACAGCCAAAAGTTAACCGTGGGCGGTCTTGTTCTTCAGATTTTGACTCTGAAACCTGGCTTTGTTTCAGTTTAAGGGACTCGATAAAATCGATGACCTTGGCTTGTTTTTCCGGCGGCAAAGCATGGAATTCATCGAGTAATTGCTTGTCTTGAATCATATTGCGTACCCCCTAAACATTATACCAACAAGCCGCGCAGCGCCTCAATCCCCTGCACAATCTCGCTTTCCAGCTCGGCTACCTTGCCCCCCCCTATGGCAGGTAGATGTCGGTTCGGTTAAATGATGAATTTTAAGCCCACTTTTAATTCCATATACCGCATCGATGGTTCGTTATCACTCACCCCGAAAAGACCCGGATATGAGAGAGCAAAACACGAGATCGCCTGAGAAACCTGGCAAAGAGTCCATTCTGAACCGGGGATGAATCAACTGTTGGACCCAGTTCCTGTAGGATATGCTCGACAACTTGATCGAGATCTCGAATATCGGTGTCTATCTTATTTGAAAAGACATCCGAGCGCAGCCCTGCGAGACATCTGTCCACCTGTCGAAAGTTCCATGCGTTTCCGTCAAAACGTTTCTTGAGGCGTCTCTCAATGGTCTCTTTTTTGGCCAATAAGGTGAAGTCAACAACCCGAATTCCCAATTCTTTTAGGGGTTCAATGATCTCGTTGAAGTAGTCCTCTGAAACTACGGTCATGGGCACAATGACGATGCGCTCTCTGTGGGTCTGTGTTTCTGCAAGAAGTTCCGATACCCACTTTCGCCACAATGGGTAGTCTTGAAAATCTGGCCGTCTATTTTCTGGCAAAATCTGCTTTGAAAGGAAGAAACCCACTTCTTCAGGGTCAATGATGACCGAGCCTGGGATTCGATGCCTCAGCTCAAACGCCGTCTGAGTTTTTCCGATTCCAAATGGGCCATTGATCCATACGATCATTGTTTCTCACTCCTCAAACCGCTTACAGAATGGCTTCTAGGTCTTGGTGAAACAGGAAATTTCCTGCCTTTTCTTGCATCGCTGACGAACAACAATTCTTAAGGTAACAACTGGCGATCCACACTCGCACAAGACCAAACCTCCGCCACTGCTCAAGATCAATCAGTGAAGCTCCACTCGATTTCTCATACGCATTTCTAAAATATTCGTAGGCCGTTGGCCCGTACTTTTTCATCACACTCGAAGATAAATCTGTTGCATCAAAAACAGGAATCGTTTGTATTGCTTCCTCGAAATCAATGATGCCAGTGACACTTTTTCCATCCGAATGAATGTTTCCGAGATGCAAATCGCCGTGCACATACGAGACAGCACTACCGTACAAGTCGTGCCAACGGTTGAGCATTTGCGTTGTCTCATTTAAGAACGATGGTGCAACATTGGCCTTCTCTCCATTGGAGCAGAACAGGGTTGCCATCTCTTTAGCGTTATACGACTGAAAATGAGTATCAGTAAACCCACGTAATTTTTCGAGAAGTAACACAAGATCATCTAAAAATGGTTCGACACACTCGTTTTGAGGGGGGATATGGCGGAGCTCTTTAACGACGAACTCCCCTTGCTTTGCATCCGAAAATAGGAGTTGCGGGCCGACGCCAATGCTATTGAGAAGTTTGTATGATTCGGTTTCACGCTTAAAAATGTCGGTGTCCTCACACGTCCACCAACTGTAATTGCTGATAATTCGTTTCGAGTAAGCGATAGTCCCCTCGATCTCAACCTTGAAGACGCTCTGCTGGAACGATGGCACTTCCTCAATGTATTTTATATTCATGCTTCTCTCAATTTGTCACAAAGTTGTAGTTTAGCCCAACAACGCCTTTAAGCTGCGACCGAACGAAGTCAGGTTGATGTACACTTGTTGGGCGCATCTGACCACTTGAATTATGAGGAATTCATGAAGACCATTTTTCTATAGCATGAAAAAATTGTCTCAGTGATTGGTCACTGTACTGCATATCTGGTGTGTCAGTGTCTTCATTGGATTTTAGGGTAGCTATCCTATCCATTATGACGACTTTTAATAGAGCAATAAGTTCTTTATTCAAGTTCAAGTTGTTAATATATCTTTCGATGTGCCACGAACGTTCTTCTTCGTCTAGTTCAAACTGTTTGAAACGATTTAACAATATATTGATATCTTGTTCTAGTTGTTCTCTCAATTTAGCTTGTGGTCTGTTCATAGAATCAGCTCCTATTTCCTAGTAAAATCCATTTGAGGACCAGAAGGTATATTTGCCCTCTTTATTACTTCTCGTAAATCATAATAACCTTTGTCCATAGAAGTGTTGTATTCTTCAGTTTTACTGGCATTCCCATGCAATGTTGCAATTAGGCCCGATGGTAATAGTGAATCAGAAGCAGATATTTGACTAGATTCTGTTATAAAACTCGTAAGAAATTTACTGTCTTCTATAGGCATTTGTTGCAACTTTCCCCAAGGATTCATAAAATATATTTTTTGCTCATCAATTCCTGTTATTAAAATGCGATGCCCCCCTCTTCCACCTGACGATAAGGAGCCTAAACCAGTCGAGACCGGTATTCCTTTTTCTAGAGTTTGCTTAACAGCAGGAGGCAATCCAATGGCACCAAAGTCTTTTTCTACTAATTGCCAACTTTTATCAGAAAATAAATTCTTCATTAAACACTCCGTCTGTCTTGAAACCAACCCGCCACCTTGACTAGTATTCTCATATTTTTCAGCTCCTTTTGCATATTGCATAAATGCAGATTGTATTATTCTACTTGAAATACTTCTACCACTGTTGTCTGGTAAATCCGTATCGGTAACACGTTTCATCTCAATATCCTTGTTAAGTGGTACTAAAGTACTGGGACAGGAACCTGCTTGACTCACAAGAGAACTGACAATATTTATATACTTTTCAGGATTTTTAACTGCCAGTGCAATTTGAGCTGTTGTTGCAGCACAAGTACCTCTAGAGTGCTGGTTAATGCTCTCTGGGAAAGCTATTTCTTGTAAAGTGCCTCTAATAATATCACCCATATGTTCCTGTAAATTAGGCGCAAGTGTTACAGTTGTCATCATCGTCAATGTCTTAAAGGTTTCTTGGTGTTGTATGTGAGGATTTTGAATTAATTGTTGAATAGAGCTTAATGGGCTATTGACATAATGACCAGCGGCACCCGTACCAATCCCTTGAGCGTTTGCATTAGCTAGGTTCGACCCACCTAACCCCTGAATTTGAGGAGAAATGAGATCCTGTGGGCTCATAGTGCTTAACATTGCTACCAGGCAATTTTTTATAGGTTCATGTAAAGATTGATTGTCAACATTTGCGAGTAGTTTTGCAGTTATATCTTTCGCCAATTCTTCTTTCTGGGCTGGATTTAAAGTAACAGGCGCTTGTAAGTCAATACTAAACTGTGCAACTGCTTGTTTCAACTTATCTTTTAAATCATTATTTTTACTGAATGGCTTCTCTGATCTTTCAAGCTGAAACAGGAATTCTGCCTCCTGTCTTAATGAGTTCAAATTGTCAAATCCTGCTGTTAATGATTGACGTAATTGCGTTATCTGCAATTTTTGTGATTCAACATCAGTTGTTCCAAAGGCTTCCTGAGGAATAGATTTGAGACTCGCCGTAATCTCACTCTGACATTGCTCAAATGCCTTATCAATCGTCCCTCTTAATAAATTCAGAGGTGCCATAATTTCCTCATGAGTCGGATTGCTCTCACGAGGCGAGGAATGAATGGCTTCTAATTCTGATATGCCTTGTTGATAGGTTAAGAAAGCATCGTCTATACAACTACTCAATGTAGTTATATTTTTATTAAGAGTGGTTGCGATAAGCGATGTCAATTGATCATTTACAGTTGTTGGCAGGCAAGAAGCTGTTATATTTTGATAATATTCAATAAGCGGAGCGAAACTAGTCTGAGTTTGTTTGTCTATTTCTTTGAATTTAACATTATCGCTAACCATGCTAAACAATCCCTGAGGGGACTCATCAGTATCTATCTGGGATATCGATGCCCTTGTACCAGACAATTCTACCCCTTTGCCAGCATCAGCCGAATCATCTGCAAACTCATTTGCCAACACTGGATGTGCGACCAACATTTGGGCTTGTTCGATCAATTGCCCCTCATCTGTTCGATCAATTCCCTGTTTAATCTGTTGCCCTCCATGGCTGGGGTTCACCGTCTCTGTTGACTTGCCCACGACACTCTGGCGAGCAGCGCCAAAGGTTTCCTGGCTCTGAACGGGTTTGCTCGTTTCAAGCGCGGGCGGAGAGGATGCCGGTGGTGCAACTCTTGCTGCAGGTGGCGTCGCAGGTGTATAGGTCGGGCTGACAGGTCTTCCTATTGGGGTGGCCATAAATGGTTCCTCTCTTACACAGATTTTAAGCGGTCGATGGTCTCTTCTAAAACATCCTGAAAGCGTTCCAATTGTTCAGCATAATGCTGATAAGGCGTCTGCAAGGGGTGAATGTTGATTTTTTTTGATTCCAGTTCATCCAGGCGATCCGCCACACTGTCACAGTGATCCAAAAGCACCTGCAGGTTTTCTTCTAAGACTTCGATATCTTGGGGATCGTCCGTCACTTGGGATTCAGCCATAATTTCATCGGTTAAATCGGCGTGCTTTTGGATATCCTGATGAATCTCGATAAACTGTTCAAAGAGCTGACTCAGCGAGAGGATGCGTTGCAGGGCTGTATCGATGGCACCCAACTGCTGCCTTAAATCAGAGACTTCCATTTCTTGATCGAGAATCTGAAGCCGGTGAGTAATTTCGTGTGTGTTCTCTTGAATGTGTTTCAGCG
>JBFWRL010000109.1:0-18969 GCA_050248915.1 Candidatus Sericytochromatia bacterium | reverse complement strand
TTTTCAAGGCTGCACCAGTTGTGCCATGATAGAACACAATCATTTAATAAGAAACAGACATTTTAAGCAAACCATGAAAAAAATTGATCTCTATACTGATGGCTGCTGCCTGGGCAATCCCGGCCCTGGCGGCTGGTGCGCAATTGTGCGCTTTGGCAAACACGAAAAAGTCCTGCGGGGGGGCGAAGCGGCCAGCACCAATAACCGCATGGAAATGATGGCCGTGCTGGCCACCTTGCGCACCCTCAAAGAGCCCTGCAAAATTCGCCTACATGCCGATTCTCGTTATGTGCTCGACGCGCTCAAGAGCTGGATTCACACCTGGGCCAAAAATGGCTGGCGCACAGCCTCCAAAAGCCCGGTGGCCAACCGCGAACTCTGGGAAGAACTCTATCTGCTGATGCAGCCGCACCAATGGGAGATGATTTGGATCAAAGGCCACTCAGGGCATCCCGAAAACGAGTTCTGCGACCAAGTGGCCAAAGAAGAAGCGGAGAAGTTTCGCTGAATTCAGGACTCTTGGGGAACAAGATGGACCTCAAGTTTGCAGCCCACTGCTTGCGCGTATTTCCTGAGTGTTTCAAGCGAAGGGGAATGCTTTCCGCCAGCCTCTAATCGCGCAATAGCTGGTGCTTTGGTTTGCATACGTTCCGCCACTTCAGCTTGAGTTAACCCTGCTTTGGTTCTTGCCAATAAAAGCTCACGGGTCAGGGCATACTCATCCGCCAGAGCATCATAGGCCACTTGAACATCCAGATGCCTCAATGCCTGCGCTTTTAATTCTTCATGACTGAGCATTTTTAACCTCTTTCATACGTTCCCTCGCAATCTGTAATTCTCTTTGGGGAGTTTTTTGTGTTTTTTTAATACAACAGTGTAAGAGCCAAATACGCTGACCACTTACAAAACAATAGAACACACGGCCAATGCCCTCTTTGCCCTTAATCCGTAATTCAAACACCCCATCTCCCATTGCCCGAGAATGAGGCATACGCAATGCCGGGCCAAATTCTTGCAATAAATCTGTCAGGCGCAGAAAATCGGCAAGCATGCTTGGGGACAAAGCCAGAATCTGTTCTTGCAAAGCATTCGAGTAGTAATCAATGAAAAAAGCCATGCGTCAATATTAACAAATCCGTTAACATTGTTCAAGCAAATGCAGCCCCACCAATGGGAGATGATTTGGATCAAAGGCCACTCAGGCCAAAGAAGAAGCGGAGAAGTTTCGCTAAACTGAAATTATGACGACACCTTTTTCGCTTTGGGAGCTTTTGCGGGCTTAACAGCCTTTGCAGCTTTTGCTGCCTTGGGCGGCTTGAAATACGTCGCCGCTTTCTCCACCTCGTGTTTGCTGCCGATATACACCGGCGAACGCTGGTGGAGTTTTTTGAGGGTCAGATCGAGAATATTCTCAGTGCCATTGGTGGCTTTGCCACCGGCCTGCTCGCAGAGAAAAGCCAGGGGATAGAGTTCAAACAGCAGGCGCAATTTGCCTTCGGGCGATTTTTGCAGGGCAGGATAAGAAAACAGCCCGCCGCCTTTCATCAGAATCTGATTGAAGTCGGGCACCAGACCGCCGCTGTAACGCAGCTTATAATCGGTGATCACCAAATCGTCGATAAAATTGCGGTGGGGTTCGATCCACTCGCTGCGCAGACCGCCGGGGCTATAAATTGAGCCCTGGTCTTTCATGCGGATATTGCTTTTGGTCAAGACAAACTCCCCTTCGGGACAGAGCACAAATTCGTGTACGCCTTTGCCGGAGGTATAGACCAAGGTGGTCAATGGGCCATAGAGAATATACAGCGAGGCCTGAATAAAACGGCCCTGGTTGATCAGCTCTTCGGAGGGGTAGATTCCGACAATGGTGCCCACCGCCAAATTGACATCGATCAGCGAAGAGCCATCGAGGGGATCCACCGAGACCGAAAATTTGGGCTTTTTGTGGGCGGTTTTGATCGAGGTCTCCTGCTCTTCGGAGGCATAATCATGCACATAATCGAGGGAGGTGATCATGTCTTTGAGGATAATATCCGCCTGTTTGTCGACTTCGAGCTGGTCTTCGGCAGAGGTATTCTGGGTGCCCGCCATTTTGCGGTTGGCGGCCTGCAACAGGGCTGAGATATATTTGCCCCCGACCGAGATGGTGTGAATCAGGCGGCGCAGATCGGGGTCGATGCCCTCATCGTAGAGAAATTTGCGTAAAAAGACGGAGGTATGATCCATGGTGCATGACCTTTCTACAGCTCTTGGAGCTGAAAAAATAATACCTGAACTATACCAGAATTATCCGGCAACCACCTGCGCAGTTTTGCCCTGATACGAGACCAAATCACCGGGATGCAATTTGCGGCTGCGGCGGGTTTCGACCTCGCCATTGAGCAAAACCGCGCCATTTTGGATGGCAAATTTGGCTTCGCCACCCGTTTGGCAGAGATCGGCCAATTTTAAAAACTGGGCCAGTTCAATGATCTCCGTTTTAATTGCACAGGTTTGATGTGCTGAAGCGCTGTCCGACATCTTCAGGCCACCTCTTCTTCCAATTCATGTTCATCTTCATCGGGGTCGTCTTCTTCGAGGGTTTTGCCCAATTCGTAGGCGATGTCTTCGGCATTTAAGCCATCGGCGCTGTCGCCAGCGGGGGCGGCCTCTGCGGCCATTTCAGCGTCGAGCAAGACCCGTTGCAGCTCTTCGTTCATGCGCCCGGTGGCCATCAGGCCAAACATTTTAAAGTCCCCGCGCAAAGATTCAAGTGGGTATTTAAACGTGGCGGGCCGGTTTTTTTCGACCAGAAAATGCCCTATCCAGGCAAAGAAATAACCGGCCAAAGGGGCCAGCAAAAGCAAACGGGGTTTGCGGCGCAAAGCGGCATTGGCAACACAGCCCAGGGCCAAACTGGTGCCTAAAAAATGCAGGCGGCGATTGAGGGGATTTTTGTGCTCTTGCACATAAAAGGGCCAAAAGGCTTCAAAGGTCGTGTATTCTTTGGGGGTCTTTTTACTCACTGAAAATGCTCCTTTGCGCCTGTCTTGTAGGCAGCCAGATTATAGTATACTAGAAGAATACTAGAAAGATGCCAAGCGCAATGCAGTCCCCTTCTGCCAATCCCTATCTCACCCAGCATCTCATCTTTGAGCATTTTTTTAACGCCGAAGAATGTGAGCAGATTGCCTTTGCCGATCTCACGGTCTACCAAGCCGAGGTCAATTATACCTTGCCCGAAAATGACTCCCTCAGCCAGGTCAATTTGCAACACCGCAACGCGCTCAACAAAGCCGTGCCCCGCTGGCCCCAATACGAGTGGATCTATGCCCGTCTGATTCACAAAATACACGAACTCAACCAAGCACATTACCATTTCAAACTGACCTCCATGAGTGACCCCCAGATTTTGGAATACCAAAACACGGGTTTTTATGGCACCCACGTGGATATTGGCACCGGTGAATTGTCCAACCGCAAGCTAACCCTGGTGGCGTTTTTGTCGCCCCCCAGTGACTATACCGGGGGCGATTTGGTGCTCAAACCAGCGGGCATTGTCGTGCCCAATCAACAGGGCAATTTGGTGGTCTTTCCCGCTTATCTGCCCCACGAAGTTCAGCCCGTCACCCAGGGCATTCGGCGTTCGCTGGTCAGTTGGATTTTGGGGGCCTGTTTTCAATGACAGAGCCCCTGGTCAAACCCTTTGTGCACCCGATCAACGACGAATTGATGCGGGCCCGGTTTTTTCCCAATGAGTTCAGCCCCGAAGAGTGCCAACAGATCAGAGAGATGCCATCAGACGCCGATCTGACCCGCCATTATCTGCAAATCGCCGCTCAGGATATGCCCGTGTATACCCAAAACGGCCAGTTTCGCTGTGAGCTTTTGCCTTATGTCTCCCCCCATCAGTGGCTCTTTGATCGGCTCGGAAACATCTTGCAGAGCGTGAATCAAAGTAATTACCATTTTGAGCTCGACCAATTGGTGAGCACACAGCGGGTCAATTTTGGCCCCAACGATTATCTCGACTGGCATTTGGAACTGGGTGAGGGCCTGTTTTCGCTGCGCAAACTGAGCCTGGTTCTGTTTTTGAGTCCCCCCAGTGATTACACAGGGGGCAAACTCGAAATTGGCAGCAGCAGCCAGCGCCATCAAAACCAATCCCAGGGCAGCCTGCTGATTTTCCCCGCCTATTTTATGACCCGGATTCATGCCGTTCAAAGCGGTGAAATGGCGTTTTTGCAGACCTGGGTGCACGGCAAAAATGCCTTTGCCTGAGATCAGCGAAAAACCAGACCCCCACAGCCGCTATCTGGTGCGTTATGTCTCCTTGCCAGGTTTTTTGAGCCCGGCAGAATGCCAAAGGCTGATTTCCAGTGAAGGGGCCTTTCATCAGGCCAAAGTGGTGGCTCTGCAATCAGGCGATGTCCAACTCAGTTTAAACGAGCGCAAAACCGACACCAAAAGCATTGAAGACAATCCCGAAACCCATTGGATTTACCAACGCCTGCGCGAGACCCTGGTGCAACTCAATCGCCAGACCTTTCGCTTTGAACTCAAACGCTTCTCGGCCCCCGAGATCTTGAGGTATGAACCCAGCGGCTTTTATGCGCCCCACTCAGATTTGGGCCAAGGGGAAACATCTTCACGCAAATTGAGTGCTGTCGCCCTCTTGTCTCCCCCTGAAAGTTATAGCGGCGGGGAATTGGTGTTTTATCCCCGTTTTGCCCCCTGCTCACGGGAGCAGGGCACCCTCTTCCTCTTCCCCGCTTATTTGATGCATGAGGTCAAGCCTGTCAGCAGTGGCCAACGCTATACCTTGGTGACCTGGGTACACGGCCCGTGTTTGCGCTAAAAAAGGCCTTTCCCGCTGACTTTCTCTGGGGCACAGCCACCTCGGCGTACCAGGTCGAAGGGGGAATTTGCAACGATTGGAGCCAAGCCGGCCATGATGCAGGGGCGGGCGTGGACCATGCCGAGCGTTACCGAGAAGATTTTGAATGGGCCCAAAGCTTAAATACCAACGCCTTTCGCCTTTCACTGGAGTGGGCCCGTTTGGAGCCCCAAGAGGGGGTCTGGGACAGCGCCGCCGAGGCCCATTATCTGCGCGTTTTTGAGGCCCTGCAAGAGGCACAACTCGAACCAATGGTGACGCTGTTTCACTTTACTTTGCCTGTTTGGTTTGCCGCCAAAGGGGGCTGGACCCGTGCTGAAAACGGGGTTTATTTTCAGCGTTTTGCCGAGCGGGTGGCCCAGCGCTTTGGGCATTGCGCCCGTTTGTGGATCACTTTAAATGAGCCGATGGTCTATGTCTTTAAATGTTTTGACGAAGGTCTTTGGCCGCCTTTTGTCCAAGATCGCAGCGTGGCGCTCAAGGTCTTTCAGAATCTCTTGCGGGGACATACCTTGGCTTATCACAGCCTGCACGCCAACGCAAAACAAATTCAGGTCGGCATTGCCAAAAATTTTACCCTGCTCGAACCGCTCAATCGCCTCCATCCCGGCGATCAATTGCAGGCCTATTTTCAAGATCGGATCTTTAACCGGGCCTTTGTGATGGCCCTGATGGAAGGGCATTTTGAGATGTATTTACCGGGTTCGGGCAAAATCACAGTGCCCATGGATCCGGCCATGATGGGCAGTCTGGATTTTTTGGGGGTGAATTATTATACCCGCTTCCGGGTCAATGCCCGAGGTGCCCATCTGACCCCCTCAAACGCCCCCTCTTCGGACTTGGGCTGGGAAATTTATCCCGAAGGCCTGCTCAAAGTGCTGCAGTTGGCCCAGAGTTTGACAGCCGCCCGCCAAATGCCCCTGTATATTACCGAAAATGGCCTGGCCGATGCCACAGATCTGCTGCGGGGGCCCTTTTTGACCGCCCATTTGGCCCAATTGGCCCAAGCACTTCACGCCGGGATTCCCGTTAAAGGTTATTTTTATTGGAGCCTGTTGGATAATTTTGAATGGGCCGAGGGCTATGGACCACGTTTTGGCCTGTTGGATGCCGAACGGCGCTTGCGGCCCTCGGCCAAACTCTACCAATGTCTGATACAAGCCGCTCAAGCCGAGCCACAGCCAGCTAAAACCAAGATAACGTTAAAATAAAGCTAAATTATCTTAAAATTTGGTCAGTTTAAAGAGCCCGCCGAGGATAGTTTGTTATCAGAACTTAATACAAGTGCGTAGAGGATTTCAAACCATGAAAAAAGTTATTTTGGGCTTTGTTTTTGCAGGTCTTTTGGCCGGATGTCAAAGTGCTCCCCCGCTGATGCAAACCATGCAGCCCCAACTCAATACCCATTCAGCAGCCTTAAATAGACAAAGTGCCACCCCCACCGTCAACAATGCCAACCAGACACTCTTAAAGGCCTATTTCGAATTTTTAGACACCAACCAGAACGATCGCATCAGTCAGACTGAGTTTAAAAAACAATTTCACATCATGACCCCCGTTCATTTTCCCAAATTTGATCTCAACCGCGATCAACAAATTACCCGCCAAGAGTTTTATGCCCATATGCCCCAGTTTGAACCCCGGCTCAGCGAAGAGGGCTTTCGCTCAAAAATTCGCAATATTAACTGGCCTGAAATGATTTCCAATGCCCCCGATAAATTGCGCTACAAAAGTGATTTCGACTATTTGGCAAACATGGAAACCTATTTAAGATATGTGGTGCATCCTGCTATTCCCAACCCGGCCAATCCGGTCACGCAAAAAGAAACCGCCCGCTTTAAGCGCTATGATCGCAACAACGATCTCAATCTGAATTTGGACGAGTTTACAGACCTGATGGCCTCCCGTGCAGTGGAGCATCAGCAGTTCTAGTTTGAGCAATTGGTTAAAAAATCAAACCTGGCCCCGCTGTGTTAGCGGGGCCTTTGTATTGAAGCGTTTGACAACGCGTGTGACTTGTTCAGGAGCGTTTAAAGACACGGGCCCAAGAGGCCCCTTCCCCCATTAAAGCAAAAATTAAAAACACCAGTGCAATGGCACTTAAAATTTGCAGAAGCATGATTTCCCCGTTATTGTCATTTTAAAGGCATTTCAAAGGCATTTACAAAACGCTTTGAAATCGCTTTAAAGTCAATTACCACAGGGCTTTAAGACAGCTTAAAAGCCCGTGTTTTGACCTGCAAATGATTCTAACACAGCGCCAGCCAGAAAGGGAGAGTTTATGAGCTGTGATATGCTGAAAAAGAGAGAAAATGTGATTCAGGAGCCCCCCATGGAAACCCCCTCCCTGTCGCCGCAAGAGCAAGATCTGATGGCCCGGATTCTGGCCAAGGGCTGGCTCTCAGAGGCGGAAATGCAAGCTATTTTAAACAAGCGAGAAGCTGCCTGGAAAAAAGCCTGGGCCCCCCTACAGGGTCTCTCTGCTGAAATTTCGGAAGAAAGTGGCTGCCTCTGTTTTAACAGCTTTCCCGAAGGCAAACTGCAAGCCACTGTGCCCCTGGAAAAAGAAGCAAAAAAACCCGGCCCCCAAGTTTGGGGCCGGGATGTGGTTTATCTCAACCCCGAAGATGGGCGTCTGCTGGAGTACCGTGCGCTGCCATCGACTTATCAGCCCCGCCTGATTCTGCCCGAAAAGGGGAATGCCTATCTGGGCAATTTTGAAAAACGGGATCCCTACCTGGGGGTAGGCAATCAAAGCCTGGACGTGCGCCTCTCGCGCGACGCCGGCTTTCGCCCCTGTGATTTGACAGTCTCCCCCCGCAACCAATTGCTGCTGGTAAGCAACCGCAAAGCAGGCACCTTGCAGGTGATCTCACTCTTGACCCTGCGCCAATTGGCCTTGGTTCAGGTGCGCCCTCCCGGCAGCTTAAAAGCAATCAATACGGCCATCGATGCCGAAGAAAAAAATGTCTATTTGACCGATCAGAGCAGCCCCCAATTGCATATCCTCGATTTGGGTTCGTTTCGCCTGCTCAGTTTGCAAACCGGCCTGGGCGTTTTGGGCAATTTGGTCTGCGCACCCGATCCGCGTTATTTGTATCTGCTCACGCTCAAACCCCAGGTGCGCCTCTTTTATTTTGATGTCGAGAGCTTTCAATCGGTTCAGGAGCTGAGCCTCAAAGGGGAGGCCTTTAGCCAGATCAGCGATCGCCCCAACGATCTGATGCACCTGAGCCCGAATCAGGAACACTTGGCCCTGATCACCTGTTTAAACGAACCCACCCCGCTGACCCCGGTGGTGCATATTATCCGCACCGACACCATCAAAACCATTCGGCGTTATGCGATCAAAGAGGGCTGTCACCCCGCTGCGTTGGTGACAGGCCAACCCAACCCCTTGCAAGAACTCGAAGCGCGCAAACTGGCAAATTGGCTCAGCGACAAAATTTCGCTGGCCCAGATTCGCGAACTCAATGCCCCGCAGGATGTTATTTTGGCAGATTCGCCAGTGGCTCCCACAGCCACACCCGAAGAAGCAGAGGCATTTGTGGCCGTAGCCCCGCCCGAAACAGACTCAGAGGTCGTGGCCTTGCTCTCACGGCCAGCCCCCCCGATCAGTCTGCCTGCCGAGGCCGAAGCCGCGCTGGTGGAGTTGTTGGTGCAGGCCTTTTACCAAGAAACCCAGATTCACCTGCGCACGTATCCCGCAGAAGTCAAACGCCTGCGCCAGGCCGCCCACGAACTCAAACTGGAGTTGGAGCAAAAATACGCAGTGATGGCCCAGGTCGAAGCAGTCTTGGAGCAGTACAATTTTCAGACCCTGATCACCCGCGATGCCCTGATTCAAACCACCCATCCGCTGATGAAAGGCAAAAATCTGCCTTTTTCGCCAGCAGAAAATTGCCCGCTCTGCCAAGCAACATTGGTCCCACCGGCCCTCTGTCATGCCTGTGGCTTTCACCTTGCAGAAACAGCCAGCGAAGAAACAGGCCCTGAATTGGCCCCCTCGCTGGAGGCTTTTGCCCATTTGCTCGAAGGCCAAATTCTGCTCTGTTTGCCCGAAAAAGCCGAATTGCAATTGCTGAATAATTGGCACCGCCCGCTCTGGACCCTCACCGGCCAAAAGGGCCATTTCCAAACTCCCGTTTATGCCGTGGCCCTGGAAAACAACCACTTTCTGGTGACCGATCAACAGGCCCAGAAAGTGCTGGAGATTAGTGCCAAAGGCCAGGTCATCTGGGAGAGCAAAATCCCTCTCAATCAGCCCAAAATGGCCACGCTCTGCACAGAAAATGGCGAAGAGCTGATTCTGATCGCCGACGCCAATCGCGTGATTGCCCTCAACCGCCAACAGCAATTGCGCCATGTTTGGGGCGACGAAACCGGTCTGCCCTTAAAAAACCCCTGTGATATTCAGCGCACAGCCAAAGGAACTTGGTTGATCACCGACAGCCATGGTGTGATGGAAGTGACCGCCGAACGGCATGTCTTGAATAAATGGGGCCGCTTTCAGGGCCTCAAACGCCCTGTCTCCGCCCGCCGGATCGGCAAAGGCCAGGTCCTGATTGTCGATGCCGAACAGGGCAAAATCCTGATCTTTAAAGACAGCAAACAGGAGCAATCTTTTACCTATTGGCCGCCCCCCAAGGCCTCACCGCTGATGGCAAAATCGCCGCCCCCCGAACGGGTGCTCTATACCGCCAAAGGCGATTTGATCTTGATCGGCAGCAAATTCTGGCTGCAGTTTCAGCCCGAATTGGGCAAACACCGCTGGGTTTCGACCCTGCCTCAAGATCGCAGCACCCATACCCATCAAACCGGACCCATACCCCAAATAGCAAAAATTACCCCCCCCTCGTCGCCTTATGCCGCGTTGCTCAAACAAGTCAGTTTTTTGGCCGAGGCCGAACCCGCTCTGATCAATACCCTGGCAGAAAAATTGGTGCCTGTCACCCTGGAGACCGATGAATGGGTCTTTCATGAAGGAGACGTGGGCAGCACCCTCTATTTTGTCGCAGAAGGTGAAGTCGAAGTGGTGCAAGAAGCCAAAGAAACGATCTTGGCTCTGCTCGGCCCCGGTGATCTCTTTGGCGAAATGGCCCTGATTCTGAGTGAGCCCCGCAGTGCGGGGGTGCGGACCCGCAGCGAATGCCAATTATTGATGCTGGAACGCGCAGATTTTAAAGCTGTGGTCACCCAATTTCCGGGGCTGGCCAAAGATTTGCGCGTGGTCGCCCATCGGCGCAAGGTCTTGGCCCATCAGCTCAAAACCTCCAAGAACCAAGATCTGGTACATCGCCTCAAGTCCAAAATGGCGATTGGCAAATTGCGCGAAATGCCCTTTTTTGAAGGCGGCGAAGAGGCCTTTTACGATACCCTGGCGACCTGTCTGCGGCCCTTGAATTTTTTACCGGATCAAGAGGTCTTTCAACAGGGTGACCCCGGCCACTCGGTCTATTTTATCAGCCGGGGGGCAGTGGGGGTCTTTCAAGACAAAGGCAAAACCCCCAGCATCGAGTTGAGTGTTGGCGACGTGTTTGGCGAGATGGCCCTGATCACAGAACAGCCCCGCAATGCCACGGTGCGCAGCCTGGGTTATTGTCAGTTTTTTGAATTGGAACGGGAATCGTTTGACCACGTCTGCCGCCAGTTTCCGCATTTTTCTGAGCGCATGCGCCAATTGGTGCGCCAGCGCCAAGAAATGAACCTGCTCAGCCAGAGTGGCCAGCGCATCCTGCCCGTGAATATCTCAGAATGGCTTTCAGCGACGGAGGCCTGCTCGTTTTACACCAGCCCCCTGCAAGAGCGACTCATGGCTTTAAACAAACGCGGAGAGCTGATCGAAGCCTGGGGCCCCGAAAAAGGCCTGCACCTCTTTCAACCTTTTCGGGTCAATACCTGCAGTGGCAGTTTGATGCTGGCAGATACCGGCAATGACCGGGTGCTGGAATTGGATCAAAAAACCCAGAAAGTGCTGCGCGAGTGGGGGGATCACCGCTTGGGGCTGCAACAACCGCGTTCAGCAGTCAAAACCTCGGGGGGCTTTTACCTGATTGCTGACGAAGGCAATCAACGCCTGATCGCCATTACCGGCGAAGGGCAAATTGTCTGGGAATACACCACCCCCCACGAAATTTTAAGCCCGTATTATGCCGAGTTTACCCCCGGAGACGGGATTTTGTTTACAGATACTGCCCTGCAGATTGTGCAGGAGATCAACCGCAACGGCGAAGTGCTTTGGAGCTACGGCTCGCTGCTGATTGCCGGTTCGGGCCCCGATGAACTCTGTGAGCCGATGTGTGCCCGGCGGCTGCCCGATGGCCACACCGTCATTGCAGATACCGGCAACGAGCGGCTGCTCTGGGTCAACCCAACTGGACGTCTGAGCCACAGTTGGCACCCCCCAGCCCACGGCAAATTCCGCCGCCCGGTGCATATTGAGGTGCTGCCAGACGGCGAATTGTTGCTGTATTCAGGCCAATCAGAGGTCGTGACCCTGCTCAGCCCACAGGGCAAACAGCTCTGGGAAAAAGAATTGCCTCAAGCCACTTATGAGGCCAGTTTTTCAGCCACTTAGGCCTTGTGGTAAACCGGAATCACGGCCCCGCTGACGGCGCGGGCTTCTGGTGATGCCAAAAAGGCGATCACATGGGCCAGATCAGCTGGGGTGACCCAGCTGGAGAAGTCGGCATCGGGCATACTGGCGCGATTGGGAGGCGTGTCGATCACACTGGGCACCACAGCATTGACGGTAACAGACGTCTCACGCAGTTCTTGGGCCAAAGACTGGGTCAAATTGACCACAGCCGCTTTTGAGAGCGCATACGCCGAGACCTGAGCCGCACCGGCCAAGGCCTGACGCGCGCCAATATTGATCACACGCCCGGCATCAGAGGCCAAAAGCAGGGGCAAAAGCGCTTGGGTGGTCAAAAAAGTGGTGCGCAGATTGAGATTCAACATTTTATCGAGATCGTCTGCGGTGGTCTCAGCAAATGACCCCCAGTGAAAGCCCCCGACAATATTGACCACGGCATCGAGCCCACCAAATTGGCTTTTGATTTGTTCAGCAAATTGAGCCAGATCTTCGCTGGAAGTACCATTGACGACAAAGGCGTGGAGTTCTTGCCCGGCTGGCCGTTTTAAAAACTCGGCTGAAGCAGGGCGCACATCGGTAACCAAGACCCGATCTCCCTGGGCCAAAAAACGCGCCACCACTCCGGCCCCGAGCCCACCGGTTCCACCTGTGACCAAAAGAGTTCTCATTGCCAATCGCCTCACTTTGTCTTGTTTCAGGCATTTTAGCAAATTTTCAAGGCCCACCGTGGCGGGCTATTTGTTAGACACTCAGCAGATTCTCAGCCTAATTTAACCACAACTTAACCAACAAATGCCGCCTTGAGGTTGAAAAGACAGATCATCTGAGCTTTAATTAAAATAAGCTCAAGTAAAGGTTGTCTTTTGATGAAACTATTGAACCGTACCCTTCTTGCTTCCAGCTTCCTGGCCCTTTTGGCGGCCTGTCAAAGTTTGCCCCTCAGCAATGGCCTCAATCCGGCGCTGAATCAGACAGCCTTGAACCCGGCACAACTGCAGAGCTTTGCTCGCACAAATAGCCGCAACGATTGGTTTGCCCAACTCCCGCCCTCCCTCCAGAGCTATTATGCCGAGGCCCGTGGCAAGACCGGCCCCGAACTTTTGAGCGCCCTGCACACGATTATCTCCCGCAATACCACGGCTTTGGGGTATGGCGAGGCCCGCGCATATATGTATGGCCTGGCAGATAATTTTAGCAATGGCAATCAGACCGGTGTGGTCGATGTCTATTCCGATCTGTTTATTCCCGGCAAAACCGGCAATGGCAACGATTACCGCGAACAGGGAGACATGAACCGCGACGGCACCGCAGGCGATTTTATCAATTGCGAGCACACCTGGCCGCAGTCCTTTTTTAACAAACAGCTGCCAATGGTCTCAGATATGCACCATCTCTTCCCGACCCTGAGCAAACCCAATGGCATGCGCGGCCACCACCCCTTTGGCATGGCCAACGAAGGCCGCGTGACCTATTCCACCATCAGCGGCTCCAAGCTGATCGTACGCAGTGGCCGACTGAGCCCCAGCACCGCCCCCGATCTTGAAAAAGGCCTGACTCCGTTTAGCGACAGCGATGCGGTCTTTGAACCCGGCAATAAACAAAAGGGCAATACCGCCCGTGCCATGTTGTATTTCTGGGTGCGCTATTATGATCGCAATATCCGTGGCGGCGATTTTGATGCCCAAGACTTCTGGGCCCGCCGTGTACCGATGTTCAAACAGTGGTCTGAGCAGGCAGATCCTGTCGATGAGCGCGAACGCACCCGACACGAGCTGGTGGCCAAAAAACAGGGCAACCGCAATCCCTTTATCGACATTCCCAATCTGGTCAGCCTGATTGGTGAATCCGCTCTGCAAAGGGTCAATTAAGCAGTCGTTATTTGAACTTCCCCTCTTGGAGGCTTCTTACGAAGCCTCCTTTTTTCATGGAGAAAAGCTCAGAGAGATTGAAGTGCCGCCTCGATGGCATAACGCACATCGGCATGGCGGGCCTTCGGCAAGAGCTTTTGCAAATCGGGTTTGGCCTCACTGGCCGCTTTGCCCATGCGCGAAAGAATTTTGACCAATTTGTATTGCAAGCCAGTTTCGTTGAGATCAAGTCCCATCAACTTTTTGCGCAGGGCGGGCACAGCCGGTTTGCCAATGAGTACCAGGGCCTCTTGGGCGTTTTCAGCAAGTGCGTAATGGGGCTCACCCAGCACTTTGAGCATAAAGGCCAGGGCCTCTGGTTTGCTACAGCGCTGTCGCCCCAATAAAAGCAGGGCTTGGGCCTGCATCTCTTGTAATTCGCGCAGATGATCGAGATCTTTGAGCATCAAAAGCCGCAAGAGAGCCGCTTCTGTTTGGGCTGCAGGTGGGTTGGATTTGCTCAAAAAATCCATGGCCGTTTTGCGCTGATTCCAATCGGGCGCAGCCAAAATGGCCTGGGCAGCCTCCTGCACAGAGGGAATCAGGCCGGGAATGGCTATCTTCTGGCGAATACAAAAATCGATGCGGTCTTGCTTTTGACTGTTATAACGGGCCTCGCGGGTGTATTTGGCCAGGGCCGCTTGATTCAAGCTGACAAACGCAGGCAAAATCGCCGGGGCATCGGGTGCTTTTTCAATCAGATAAGCCAAGTCAAAGAGTTTGTCCCCAATTTTATCCGCTGCTTCGGCCCGGCTCAACAGCTCTGCCGAAATCTCGACCAGGGCTTTGTGTTTGCTGGCAGGCAGGGCCGGATAAATGCCGGCCATGACTTCCAAGATTTCAACCTGCTCACGGGTTTCGCGCCCAGCAAAGGCACCAAATTTATCCAGAACATACAACCGCAAATCGGGGCGCTCGCGCAGGCCAGGTAGGAGCTGAGAAACCGCCTGCGACTCCGTCAGCGGACGCGGGCGGCCCAATTGCCCCTGGCGCACACGCCCAAACCACTGTTCGATGCGGGCCTGGTCGCGGGCGGGCTGTGGGGCATAGAGATCATCGCCGATCAAGCGGTGCAGGCCAATATGCTGAATGCCTGGCGGGGTTTTCTCAAGTGCGGCCAGTCCGGCCTCCCACTCGGCATTGTCGATCTGTTTATCGACACTAAAATAATGCAGAATTTCTTGCATGCGGTAATCGTCGCCGGTATAGCTCAAGCCGCGCAGGGTGTCTTGCAAAAAGGTCTGGTAGAGCGGCTGAATCAGTTTAAAACGGTAAAAAGCCCCCAAGATGCTGAAATGGATTTTGCCACAGGGGCCATTGTCGAAGGGAATTTGCACAGCGGCTTTGACAATGGCTTCGACCTGGGCCGGCTGGCTGAGATCTTTGAGCGCGGCCATCAGTTTTTCGGGTTTGCCGCCACAGGGATCTGGCGGGGGTCCCGAGGCTTGGGGCAAAGGCGCTGAAGCCTTTTGAAAGAGTTCAAGCTGATCGGATTTTAAACTGGCCCGCAGTGAGCCACTGAAGAGGATCTCCCCCGTGACGGCACTCAATAGACGCACCTGCAATTCCAGCCCCCCAGACAAGGAGAGATAAGAGCCCGTCAAAATGGCATCGATCGGCAGAATTTCTCCCAATTTTTGGGCCTGGCTGCCACTGACCAATTCCGACAGCGAGAGGGCCTGTTCTTTGACAACCAAATCCAGCCGCTGACGTTCAAAGAGCCGAAACGACTGCTTTTGGGGCGCCAGGGCCGTGACCAAGGCATTGCCCAAATACTCGCCCATGCCCAGATCGCGCAGCCCCGAACCAGCCACCAAAGGCAAAACAGCCAAACGCAGCGGTCGCCCCTGCCCCTGGGAAACCACCATTTGCTGGGCCAATTGAGAAAGTGCTTGCTCTAAAGCGAGCTGTTCTTGGGCCTGGGCCGTTTGACGCCAACCGGCAAAACATTTTGGAAAGGGAAAGCCCCCACCCAAAGCCAGCCCCAGGCCGAGAGAGAGAGACAAAACCGGTTTAATTATTTTGCGCATACTCCCCACCATAAGATTCTCCTTGTAACAGGTTTTTGAGACGGGTCAGCAATTCCTCTTCTTCGTCTGCAGTCAAAACATAGGGCTGAACAAATTGGGCATGAGGCAATTGGGCCTGCAGCGCTTGCAGCGGTGTCGGTAGGGCCAAGGGGGCAAAACCGATCGATTTAAGTTCTTCTGGCAAAAAGGTGCCCCCCAAATAAACGGGGCCCCGCTGCCAGCGCGACCGAATCCAGGCCCCCGTCATCAGAAAGGGATGCCAGACAATGGCGTTAAAATGTCCTGCCCACTCCGCTTCGGGCCCAAAATCTGCAGGGTTGAGCAAAACCAACTCAGGACCCGATTCGGGATCAAAGCCCTCTGCGACCATCCAGTCCAGCAATTTGTCTTGGGCTTCTTCCAGCGTCACCCGATGGGGCATGAGCACCAGAGCGATTTCACTTTCGGCGTGATAGGCCTGTAAATAGGCTTTGAGCCATGGTTCTGTGAACGGACAGCCCGGCTCGTAAAACATCAAGAGGCGAAAGGGCTTGTCGGTCGGCAACTCCCCCAAAGGCGGGGGCCACGGGCCTGGCCACTGGGGTGGAAGCACCGCATGGGGCAATTCAGGCACCCATTCATAGACATAAGGCAAAAGCGGCGCTTCGGAAACAGAGAGCCAAGCAGCACACAACAAAGTCAGGGAAAGTTCAGGTTCCATGTGGACATGTGGATCCACCAAATCCACCCCACAGCCGGACTTGGGCTCTGCCAGTGGCTGCAGCGTCTGAGCATCGTAATAGCGCCATTCTGGGCGACGCAGTTTTAAGAATTGTTTTAAGCGCTGCTCAAAGCGTTTATCTGCCCCAGCGGCTTGAGCACTCAAATAGCGCTGTTCTAAGGCCTCCACATAATCCGCAAAGGAAAGCGGGGGCATCATCAGGGCCTGCCAACGGGGTATGGGGGAGGGGTCGTCGATCAGCGCCTGAAGCCGCTGGGCCAGGGCCCGTGCATCACCAGCGGGGTAGAGTGCCCCCGTCCCGGCTTGCAGATAGTCGGGAATCCCGCCAATTTCGGCCCCAATCACGGGCACCCGAGCAGCCTGAAACTCGCCAATCACCAACGGTGAGTGGTCGTAACAGACCGAAGGCACCACACCCAGGTCCAATTGGCAGAGCAAAGACGCATGGTCGGCATCTTCAAAGCGTCCGGCAAAAGTCACACAGCCTTTGCGGTCGAAGGCCTTGAGCTGTTGCAAATAGTCGGGGGGCCCTTCGCCATAGATCAGAATTTCAAAATCGCCCTGCAAATACTGGGCCGCTTCGACCAGGGTGTGCACCCCTTTGATCGGCAGCACCGCACCTGTAAAGCCGATTCGCAATTTGTCATTGACACCCGGAGAACGCTTCTCACCCGCTTCTTGCCAGATCTTGACGGCCCGTTCGTTGCCCAGTTTGAGAATGTCGATCTGGGCCGGATCATAGCCATTTTCGACCATCAGGGTTTGCACAGATTGGGACGTGGCCAAACAGGTGCCCACCCGCTCGCGGTAATGGGCCTGCAGGGTGTCGCGCCGATTGAGATAGCGCTCGCCAGGAAGCTTTGCCTGGGTGCAGTTGAGGCAATTGCTGCCACTGGCATTGACGCCTTGGCAAAGGGCCAAATTGGGCAAATTGAGGTAAAGCGTGGGGCAGAGTAACCAAAAATTGTAAGGGGTATAAAAACTGGGTAAACCCGCTTCCCAGGCCAGATCGGCGATACCCAGTGAGAGCCCCAAAAAATTATGGTAATGCACCAGATCGGGTTGAAACTGCTCAAAATAATGCCTGAAAATGCGCAGGATATGTGGGTCGTGGATCTCGCGCTCGGGGTTTTGATCATCGAGAAAAAAGGCCGGGCGGTTGTGAATACCCACCCATTGAACCCCTTCATCGCTTTGCTCCTGCACCGTGTAGAGCGGCGCGCCCGGAATCTGTGGCACAGCCGCGGAGATCACCAACACGTCGTGGCCCCGGCGCACGAGTTCCAGGGCCAATTGACGCGGAAAAATCGTGCCGCCGCCACTGTCGCGCCAGCCAAACATCGACATCAAGATACGCATAAGAGTTCCTTGAGGCCAGTTTCGAGTGAAATCTGGGGCATCCAGCCGAGCAGGGTCTGGGCCCGGTGGGTATCTGCGACCACGTCATCCACTTCATTGTTGCGCACACGCTGGCTATAAGAGACGGGCAAGGCGTGACCGTACAAGCGCACAACCAAGCTCACCAATTCGTGCACCGAGAGCGAGCTGCCTGAACCCAGATTAAAAATCCCTTCCGCACCGGTCTGCAGCACCCGACGAAAGGCCTCAGCCACATCGGCCACAGCGATAAAATCACGGCGGGGGGCGGCATCGCGCAGGTGAATCTGGCCAGAAGGCAATTGCGCCAAGAGCGTGGGCAGCAACATACGCGCATCTTGGCCCGGCCCATAGACATTAAACAGTCTGAGAATGCTGAGTTTGAAGCCACAGTCTTGGGCGTATTGCTGTGCCAATTGCTCGCAGAGGTATTTGCTGCGCTGGTAAGCATGGTGGGGCTGAATGGGGTGTTTTTCGTCCACGGGCAAGTACTGCGGCGGACCATAGACATAGGTCGAAGCCAGCACAAAGTGCTGAATGTTGTGGCGGCGGGCGTATTCAAGTAAATTTAAGGTGCTGAGAAAATTGGTGCGCCAAGCCCCTTCGGGGTCGGCGTCAAAGGCAAAAGTGGTGCTGGCCCCCGCCAAATGCACAATTTGTTTGACCGGGGGCAGGGCCAAGACGGCATCCCGGTCGCAGAGGTCGAGTTGCTCCCGCCCAGCCAGAGCCAGACAGCCCTGCTCCACCAACAATGGCGCCAAAAACCGGCCAATAAAGCCCCCGGCCCCGGTCAACAGAACCGAAGCACTGGGTATATTAGCACTCACGCGCCACCTGCTTTTGGGGTCTGGCTCTGACCCGGATTCCAAAAGCGCTCCTGGTGTTCGGAAAAGAGGGCCTGGGCCTCGGCATAGTCTTCGGGCCGACCAATGTCGAGCCAGAGATCGTCGAAGAGATAGGCATACGGCGATTGACCCGCCACAATCAGGGCCTTCATCAGATCGGGCAGATCCAAGCGCTGCTGGGGTGGGATATAGTCCAGAATCTGGGGCTTAAAAAAATAGATACCCATGCTGACATGGTAATGCAAGGTCGGCTTTTCGATATAATCGCGGATCTGCTGGTTCTCATCTAACTCCAACACCCCCAGGGTGATCGGCACAGCCTTGCGGTAGGTGCCAATCGTGGCCAGCCCACCGTGTTGGATATGAAAATCAAACATCTCACGAAAATTCAGGGTGCAGAGCACATCACCATTCATAACCAAAAAGTCCTGATCGAGGTTGGCCACTTGGCGAATGGGCCCCGCGGTACCCAGCGGCTCACTTTCGCGCGAGTAGTCGATTTCCAGGCCGAGTTTTTCGCCATCGCCAAAATAGGTCTGAATGAGTTCGGCCAAATAGCCCACGGCCAAAGTGATCTGGCTAAAACCCGCATGTTTGAGCTGGGTGAGCACAATTTCG
>JBFWRL010000108.1:0-19383 GCA_050248915.1 Candidatus Sericytochromatia bacterium | reverse complement strand
GATATGAGCGCTTTTCTGGAGCCAGCCGTTCAAGATGGGGTGCTTTCTCGGGTTCAAAAACAGAAGATACTCCAAGCCATCTTTGATGGCAGTTCTGTAACCGGACAAGCTGGGATTATGTCAATGTTGAGCCGCTTTCAAGAAATGAGAAGCAGTATCATAACCCAATAGGGCGTTTAAGCACCGCATTGAATCAGCGGCCAGGAGAAAGTCTCCTGGCCGCTCTTCTAAACTAAAAAAGCCAGCAAACTGCTGGCTTTTTTGATGCGGAGGAAACTGACCGTTTTAAATATAACCACCTGGGCGAATCCAACTGTAGAGCATATCGGGTGCACCTGTTTTCTTCAGGGATTCGTAAAAAATATTGCGGCCCAAATCATTGTCTGCGCCTTCAAGTTTAGATAAGTTATTATAACCTTCCATAATCACCGCACGTAGGGGCCCATATCCATTGGACCAGCTGCTTTTTTGCCATGCCTGATCGACTTTTGCACTCAAAAATTCACGCACCTGATCTGCTTCTTTGGGTGAACTCCGGTAGAAATCAAGCATCTTTTTGAAGCCCGCGGGTCCACCACTCCACAGTGAATCCAGTGTAACTGGGGCTGGTTTATCGCCCGGTTTTACATTGCTTAAAATAGCCTTGGCAGAATCAGACACTTTCAGCGAGAAATTTAAATCTTTGGGGTTAAAATAAGCTGTTTTTTGGGCGCTGATCGTAATCGCGTTTGTGGAGTTGTTGTTTAATTCATTTAATAAATCTGCTTCAGACTCATCTACCTTGCCATCTTTTAAAATGGATTTCTGGAGCATCTCTGCATCTTTGGCCTGCATGGGACCATTGGGATTATTGGTTCGAATATAAGACATTGTTCTGAATACATCTGCATTTAAACCAGAAACCTTGCCGTCGGTAGGTGAAGTCATGCGTTGAAGAACCCTTTCAAGATTGTCGTTTGATGCATCTTTTATACCCCAAATTTCGAAGCATCAAACAGATTCAATGGCTTGAATTGTTAACTTTTGGTAAAGGTAATTGAATTGATTGATAAAATCGGTTGTAGGTATTTATTTGAAATTCTCATTTTGGTTGATAATAAGTTTATTTTTACGGGCTATACTGCAGAATAAGCGCTATCCGGAGAATCTTATGTTAAAACCCCTGCCCCTTGTTTTGAGCCTCACCCTCTTATTTGCTCAGCCTTTCACCACCTCTGCAGCCCTGGCTCAAAGGGCTTTGCCCCCCGCGATCTTAGAGGCAGAGCCCAATCTGGCCTATTGGAGCGAATTACAACCTTTGCAAGAGCAGGTCTTGGCCCGTTGGCAAAAGGTCCAGGCGGCAGGTCTGTCTCAAGCCAATGATCCCGAAATCAAAAAACTGCTAACAGAAACAGGCAAAGCCCTGCAACAGAGTCCTGAAGCAGATGCGGCTTTGCTAAAAAAGACGGCCCAGCAATTGCTGGAACTTCAAATCCGCCTGATGCCCAGCCGCAGCGTGGAGTTGCGGGGGGCGCTGGTGAATATGGACCTGATTCCCCCTGAGCCCGAAGCCTTACGCAAACGCATCAAACAGCTCAAAGACGCGGGGTTTAATGCCCTTTTCCCCGAGGTTTTTCGGCGGGGATTTGCGCTCTACCCCAATCGTTTGACCGAGCAGGAGCCACAATATGCCCGCAAAGGGGTGGACCCGCTCAAACATTTTGTTGATATCGCCAAAGAAGAGGGTATGATCGTGATCCCCTGGTTTTGGGTCTTTCGCATTCTCTCACCGGATCTGGGCACCCGCAACCCAGTTTTGGAGCACTTGCCAGCTCTGCGCGCTGAGCCGCTTGATGGCAAGGGTTATAGCAGTTCCGATGAAAATGTTGAAAATGAAGCGCGGGCTTTTATCTCTCCTGCTTCAGAGGAGTGGCGGCAATTGTTAACGGGCACCATGTTGGACCTGACTTCACGCTATGCAGTACAGGGCCTGTTTTTGGACTATATCCGCTATGGCAATAACCAGATCGAAGATCAACTCAGCCAAACCCGTTTTCAGCTTGATTATTTTCGCAAGGTGGGCCAATTTCCTCCGGCCCGGATAGATCCGCTCTCGCCGCTTCAGGGGGAATGGCATCTCTGGCGCGAAGAGCAGGTCAACCGCATGGTGCGCGATTTGCGTCTGCAAATGGCCGAAAAAAACAGCCAATTGGCTTTGGGTGCGGCCGTTTTTCGCAACGAAGTCAATGCCCGCAATACCAAAATGCAAAATTGGCGGCATTGGAGCGACAATAATTGGCTGGATTTTGTTGCGCCGATGATGTATGCCCGTACCACAGACGAATTGGACCTTTGGCTGGACTGGGAAAGCAATGGGGGCAAACGGGCCGATCTGCTTTATCCGATACTGGGGGCCCATCAAACCCAGCGCAAAACGGCGGAATTGTTTAACCAATTGGCTCTATTGCAGCAGCGGCATATTCCGGGGGTTTCGATTTTTGCTGTGCGCAATCTCAATGATGAGGTTTTGCGTTTGCTTAAAGCGGGGCCTTTTCGCACGCCTGCGACCGTGCCCCATGCCAATTTGCCTGCGGCTATTCGCCAGCAATTGAGCGATTTGCGTACTGGATTGCTGTTGCCTGCTGACGCCGAAAAAGGCCAAGCTCCTGCGCCAAGGCACCCGCAATTGCAGGGCTTGGTGTATCAATTGGCGGGGGTGATTCAAAACTTAGATGGAGCGACGTTTCGCAATGGCAAAGTGCGGGCCGAAAGCTTGAACGAACAGATTCAAGCTTTGCAGGAAATACAGACACAACTGGACACCAGCGTGCCACTTGCTTTGCGCCAGGAGCTGGCTTTTCAGTTGGATTATGCCGCTCATTTGAGCCGGATATTTTTGCTTCATGAACCTTCCCGTTTAAAATATGCAGCGCCAGGCTCTCCACCCAGCACGGTTTTGCCTGAGGCCAAGGCTTTGCCAAGTGTGGGCATTCCTGAGCTCAGTGTTGCGCCTGAACTCAATGGCATGCTCGACGATGCGGTTTGGAACGAGGCGCGGCTTTTGCCTGCGTTATTTTGGAGCAACGGTGCTGCCCGCAGTGAGGTGCCAACAGAGATCAAATTGGGCTACGATGCCCAAAATCTCTACCTGGCGTTTCGCAATCAAGAGCCGCGCATGGATCGGCTGCGCAGCAATGTGCGGGTCGATGGCTCTGAGCGAATCGTGCAAGAGGATGATACCATTGAGCTTTTTTTGAGCACCGGTCCCGACCCCAAAAAATATGCCTATTTTGTGCTGAATCCAATCAATACCCGCTACCAGAAGACCTCGTGGGACAGTGCCTGGAAAGGCGCTTGGAGCAGTGCGACCCGCAAGGCCGAGCAGGCTTGGGTTGCTGAGCTGGCAATTCCCTGGTTGTCGCTGGGCAATAATGTGGCCCCTGTGGGCAATCTGCGGTATGGCAATTTCTGCCGCCGGCGCCCGCAAGAGATGGTGCCTTACCACTGTTGGTCATTTACCCTGGGCGGGGTGCATCGGCCAGATCGTTTTGGCAGCCTCAAACTGGAGCCGCGCCCCAAGCCCTCTGCCACCGTTTCGCCCCAGCCTTAGCTCAGCAGAAAGTCCTTCTTTAAGCTTGGGATAAAAAAGCACAAGTATTCATGTTGCTTCGCGATAATTTTTAAAGAAACAGCAAGCTTCGGGAGCGTAATCATGTCTGATTTTGTCAGTGGTAAACAGCCGCCTTTTTTATCTTCCTTAAAATTGCCGCAAACAGCCACACAACCACTTGCTCCGACGCTGGGCACAACCCCCCCTTTTTCTCTGCTCAAACCGCCGGTTCAATTGTTTCAACCCTTGCCCACAGATAAACTGCCTGCGCCCAACAAAAGTGGCAATGCCTTGACTTCGTTTGCTTTTTCAGATGAACTCGAACAGATCATGGGGGTGGCTGTGGCTGCTGCACAGCAAGAATGGGACAAAGGCGTCAAAGAAACCCCAGGCAAACCCAATCGGGGCAAAGAAGTGGATAAATATGCGGCAGCAGTGGGGGGGATTGTGGGTGAGACCTGGTGTGGTTATTTTCTGGGTTATTGTTATGACAAAGCCGGGATGCAAGACACAATTGCCTTGGCCTCAACCTACCGGGCCCAAAAATTCTTCTCGGAACCGGGTTCAGATCGGCTTTTCTTAGATATTGGCGAAACATTCAATCCCTCCCAAAGCAAATATACCTATAGCAATTTGCCAATTCAGCCAGGGGATGTGGTGATCTTTAATGAAAAAGGCGACTCTCATTTGGGCATGGTCGAGTCGTATCATGCCCAAACCGGCAAATTGGTCACGATAGAGGGCAACAGCGGTGGCGGCACAGCCAAAAAAGGGGATGGCAGTGATACCCAGGTGGTGCGGGACGGCAATTCCGTGGTGCGCAAAGTCTATGATCTCTCTTTGAAATACATCCGCGATAAAATTACGGCTTTTGGACGCCCAGCCCTAAAAGATTTTGTGAAATAGAGGCGAGTTTAAACGCGGATTTTTGTATTTTCTGCTCCAACTGAGAAAGCCCCGCCTAAAATTACTTTCAGGCGGGGCTTTTGTTATGGCTTAAACGGCGAGGGAATTAGACAGGGTTACTTTTTGTCTGTTTTGATCACTTGATCCAGCTTTTGGTATTTTTCGTCCCAGGGAAATGGGCCACAAATTTGAACTTTGGGTTTGGTGTCTTCTATGCTGCCAACGGTTCTGCTGCGCTCTTTTAAACCAGATTCAAGGGCTCGGATAGCCGCTTCGCAGGCCACTTGGCGATTGGTCATGCTGCCCCAGCAATCGGTCATGCCCATTTCGCGCTGGCGCATGATCTGTTTGATCTCTGCTTTGAGGGCGTTAATTTGGCCTTTGAGATCGGCATTTGAAAATTTATAGGTCCAGCCTTTGCCATCGGCATTGACTTCTTTTTCATTCAATTTAGAGAGCAGTTCTTTGGTCATTTTGGCTTCCCGTTCGGCAAACGGCTTGATCGGCTCATCCAATCCATCGGGGCTGCCAAAGAGTCTGTTGGAGCCATGGGCCAATTCATTCATGGCATCGTCGATGAGTTTGTCGAGGGGTTGGTTCTCATCCAGGAGATTTAATTCGCTGACAGCCCCTGCGATTTTGCCCAACAGAGGTCCCTGGTCTTTGTGCGTGAGATTGGGCTGTTTATGAATGGCTTGATGTGTTTCTGTGTCTGCGGGCGCAGCTTTGGCTTTGCTGATATTTTTGATGGGTTCTGCCGATTGAAAGCCTTGGGTTTTTTGAATATCCATGTGTTGAAACGTCCCTCTTTTTAAACATCTTGTTTGGAAGCATAGATCGTTTATCTGAATCGGCAGATGTTTTCTTTCCTTTAACCCAATTAAGCTTTTATTAACTTTTGGAATACCAGGCTTTGGCCCGAATTCGGCTGATTAAACTGTCCGAAATATCCAGTTCTGGATCGAGCATGCGGGCATTGTTGAGCGCGTATAAGGCCCTGCGAAATTGTCCCCGTGCCGCCAAGCGCATGCCTTGAGAATAGTAAAAACTGGCGGCATTTTTGCGCGACGCTTCGGGGACGCCTTTGCCATGTTCAGCGGGATCTTCCTCTGATTCTGCGTTGGCACTGTCAAAGTAGCTCTGTCCCGCTTCCTCTTGTGCTTGGTATTCTTGGTAGACTTTTTTTAGGGTATCGCCAAAGCTATTTTTGGGTGGGGATTTGGCTTGTACGGGCACTTGATAGACAACCGCATCAAAATAGGCCTGTTGGACCAGATCTTGCTGGCGATCGTAGTCTGCGCGTTGGCCAACATCCAGCAAGGTGTCGCGGGCCAAGGTCAACTCTTTGAAGCGGCTGTCGGCTTCTAAACGCTCAGCTGAACCCAGGGGAAAACGATCTGGGTGGCAATCTTTGGCGCGGGTGCGAAAGGCCTTGCGGATATCTTCTTCACTGGCCATGCGGGTAATTCCCAAGAGTGCGTACAAGTCTTGGCTTTGCCAAGCCAGAAACTCTGAACTCATGGCTTATTCTCCCTGAATCTGGACAGTCACATGGTGCCAGCGTTCGCCCTGGCCAAAATCGACCAAAACAATCTGCTGCCAGGTGTTTAAGAGCAATTGACCGCGGCTGAATGGCAGGGGCAAAGAGGTGCCTATCAAAGCCGTTTTCATTTGTGTATCCAGTGCAGGATCTGCCCAAAAGGGGCTTTTTTTCCAGAGGGCTTCTTGTGGCGTGGTATTTCCCCCTTCACAGGTCAATGTGGTGATTGCCACTGTATTGCCGGGAATAAAGACCGTTAGCACCCCATCGGCTACGCGGCTGCTGCGCAATAGGCGTTCCACTTGGCCCGTGATGTCGATCAGGGTCGCCTGTCCGTCGGTTTTGATTTCAAAAACCCGTGTCATAACCATCTTAATTTCTATTATAAAGGAGATTCTGCAAATCGATACCGATCCACTGGGGCTATCCCCTGTCCAGCACCCGGAAGTATCAGGCAAACTGCAAAGATAATTTTAAGAAGTAGGAACCCGCCATGACAGATTTCTGGACCCGCCATCTCCCCACTCTTTCGGCTCTGGAGCGCGAATTGGCCCCTGTTTTTGCTGGCGTTGAAGAAAGGGCCTTTCTCAATCATGCCCGGGTTTTGCAAGCTTTTCATGAACACCATATTGGCGAACACCATCTGCATGGCAGTTTTGGCTATGGCCACGACGACCTCGGCCGCGAAGCCCTTGAGTCGGTTTTTGCTCAGGTTTTGGGGGGCGAGGCCGCACTGGTGCGACCACATATTGCCTCTGGCACCCATGCAATTGCCTCTGCGCTGTTTGGGGTTTTGCGTCCAGGGCAAGAATTGCTTTTTGTGACAGGCCACCCTTATGACACCCTCGAAGAAGTGGTGGGAGTCCGGGGCGAGGGGGATCGCGGCAGCCTCAAAGACTGGGGCGTGATGTACCGAGAAGTGGATGTGCGGGATTATGCCCATCCCGCTGACGCGCCTTGGGATGAATGGCTGAAACCCGAAACACGTTTGGTGCAAATTCAGCGCTCGCGGGGATATAGCTGGCGCTCTTCGATTCCGGTGGCCCAAATTGCCGAGATTGTCAAAGCGGTCAAAGATCGCCGACCGGATATTGTGGTCTTTGTTGATAATTGTTATGGCGAATTTGTCGAGACCCAGGAACCCTGCCATGTTGGTGCCGATTTGATGGCGGGTTCGCTGATTAAAAATCCCGGTGGGGGCTTGGTGCCCACCGGCGGGTATGTCTGTGGACGCGAAGACCTGATTGAAAAGGTCGCCTGCCGCGTGTTTACACCGGGCATGGGGCGTGAACTTGGGGCCACAATGGGCTTTAACCGTCTGGCTTTTCAGGGTTTTTTCTTGGCCCCACATGTGGTCTCGCAAAGTTTAAAAGGGGCGATTTTGACGGCGCATGCTTTGGCCAAAACCGGATTGCAGGTCTCCCCCACAGCAACAGAAGCGCGCACCGATATTATCCAGGCCCTGCGCTTTGAATCTCGCGAAAAACTGATCACTTTCTGTCAGGCCATTCAGGCCGCTTGTCCGATCGATTCGTATGTGCGACCAGAGCCCGCCCGCAGCCCTGGTTATGGCGATGAGGTGATCATGGCCGCTGGCACCTTTGCGGAAGGATCCAGTATTGAACTCAGTGCCGACGGGCCTTTGCGTGAGCCCTTTGTTGGCTATTTGCAGGGGGGATTGGCCTATTCTCACAACAAATTGGCATTGGCCAGTCTGCTCAACCATTTTGGTGAGGGAATTTTTGATGCCTGAGTCCCTTTTGCTTAACCGCAGAACCGGGTATGATGAAGAGTGAATTTGCGCCCTGTAAATTCAATACTACTTTCTCCTGATAAGCTGCCCTATGAATAAAAAACACCTGACCTTTCTCTCTTTGTTTCTGCTGTTGCAGATTCCTGCCTGGGCTTTGAACGCTCCCAAATCCAGTGTGGAGAAGGATGCCCCAAAACCTGTTTCTAAGTCCTCTGCGGTTCCGGCTGAAAAAGCCACAAAAAAACTACCTCAAAATTGGCAAATACCCGTTCAGGGAAAATTGACCAACCCCTTTGGCAATGGCTATTGGTATTACGGAATTTACCGGGGTGGGCATACTGGCATTGATATCAAAGCAGCTGCTGGAGCCCCTGTCGTTTCTGCGGCTTCGGGCAAGGTGGTCATGATGCATGATTATCAGGACCGGCGCTATGGGCGATATGTGGTTATTCAACATACCTCCGATTTCTACGCACTCTACGGTCATTTGAGTGGTATCCATGTCAAAATGGGCCAAGACTTGAAGCTTGGGCAGCGGATAGGTGATGTGGGAATCACAGGTGCAGCCGGATACCCCCACGTCCATTTTGAGGTCATGAATCAAGTGCCTGTTCGCGATGGGGCTTGGGGTTATGCCTATATCTGCAATAAACAGCCTGCAGGCCAAGAGCTCTTGCATTTTAATTTTCTCAATCTGGCTGCCCGCGACATGCCCGCGATTCGCCGGCAGCGGGTCAATGGCTGTTCGGACGTCCCCTTGAGCAGTCCCTTGGTCTATTACAACCCTGAATACTTTTTTGGTAATTACCAGTTTAAGCCCTGGCTGAGCGAGTTTCAACCCGAAAATGAAGAAGTGGCGCGCTGGCGGAAACCTCCCCGCCGTCCGGCTGCGACTTCACAACCCGCTGCCACAGCCAAACAGGAGCCATGAGCCCGGTTATTGCCCCGGTCTTTGTCTATCCCGCTGATTATTTTCACCCCCAGCGGCCCGATGCGCTCTTTCAGGGTGAAGCTGCCGCTCTGACCGAACAGGGGTTGCGGGTCTATTCCTGGAACGGCAGCCGCTTTGCCCCGACTGTGCCTGTGGGTTTGCGTCCGCTTTACCGGGGCTGGATGTTAACACTGGCTGATTACCAGGCCCTCTATGCCAATTGGGCCCAGCAGGGCGTATTGGCTCTGACTTCCCCCGAACATTATGCCCTGACCCATTATTTGCCCAATTGGTATGCCTTGCTCAAAGATTGGACCCCTGAAACAGTCAGAATTAAATACCCTGAAGAGTTGGCTGATACGCTGAGCCAATTGGGGTGGCCTGCCTATTTTCTCAAAGATGATGTCAAGTCGCTCAAAACGGGAGGGGGCTCTTTGTTACATACGGTGGCAGATGCGGAGCGCTGGTTGCACGAAATGAAACATTTTCGCGGTCAAATTGAAGGGGGCATTTGTATTCGCCGGGTCGAGGCTTGGTTGCCAGAAACTGAGCAACGCTGGTTTGTCTGGCAGGGTCAACCTTTTGGGCCCGATGCTTCGGCGAGTGTGCCGGAACCCGTTCAAGAGGCTTTAGAATTGATCGATAGCCCGTTTTTTAGTGTCGACATTGTCAAAAATCAGGCGGGGCAGTGGCGGATTGTTGAATTGGGAGACGGGCAGGTCTCCGATTTGGTGGGCTGGGATCCTGCTGTTTTTGCGGCTGTATTTTCAAGGACTTGAGCGCATCGCGCGATAATCCGGTTTCAAATGTAGGACTCTTTCTCCTCCCAAAAGTCCGCGTTTGGTTTTTAAGAGATAGGGGTTGCCTACCGTGACTTGCTCCCATTCTGTCTGTCTTAAATTTAATTTGATAGGCGCTTTTTGGGCTCTCCAACCACTGAGAAAAACCACATAATTGGGGCCTGATTTGCCGCCACTTTGCACCTCTTTGTTCTCTACCTGAACGGGATACGTCGGCAATTTAATTGTGAGAACGGCATCGACAAAATAAGCAGGGAAAAAAAGCAGTGCGCTGAATACCAATACCAAAGCTATTTTCTCGAATAGCTGGATGCCAGGCCCTTCGAGTGGGCTTTCTGCATTCAGCAGATTTGAAAATGATTGAAAGATTCCGTCTCTGGTACGGCTGTCGCGAAAAATCCAAATGCTATAGGCCAAAGTTGTTAAAAAGAGGCTGATTCCCAGCCAAAGCCCCCCCAAGCTCATGACCAAAAAACTCAGCATTCCCAAAAGCCACAAACCCGAATAAATCAAGATCCGTTGCACAGGGGGCAAGAACCCCCCACTGTGGGTCAGCAAAAGTGGATAGGCCTTTTGATAAAAAAAATAACCAAACAAAGTGGAGAGAGCGATGCAAAATATGAGGAAAGAGGTGGGGAATGAGGGGGCTATGAGATTGATGCTGTTAATTAATCCAACTATTAGCTCTAATGCCAATAGAATGATCCAGAAAATCGTTGAAAAAATGCGTTCTGAGAAGCCCCATTTTAACCAAAGAGGTAGATTTTGATCTTCCATTTTTTTGAAGCTGGGTTATTTTTTATTATTTTTAGATCTTCATTATGGCATAAACCCCAGTCGGGATTTATAAAGTCATGGGAACAAGCGGCTGTTTCTCGGGGAGGGTGTCCATCAATAGATCCCCCTGTGCAGTCTTGAGAGGGGTGCTATACTGTTGATCAATTTCGGAGAATGAAGATGGAGTCTTCCATGTTTAAGCGCTTTCTGCCTGCTCTTTTAATTCCTATCGTGGCTTTACTGACCGCCTGTCCACCCCAGTCTTCGGATTCAACCCCGGGTTCAGAGACCAAAAAAGTCTTGCAAATGGGGTTTGTGCCCTCTGAAAATATGGAGGAAATCCAAAAAAATGCCCAGCCCCTGATCGAAAAAATGAGCCAAAAGTTGGGCATGGAAGTTCAGCCCTTTATCACCACCGACTATACGGGGCTGGTGGAGGCTTTTCGGGGCGGTAAACTGGATGCTGCCTTTCTGACCCCGGCCTCTTATGTGATGGCCAACAGCGAAGCGGGTGTCAAAGTGATCCTCAAGGCCAAACGCGGAACCAAACCCTATTATTATTCGGTGATCTTTACCCGCGCCGATTCGGGGGTCAAAAGTTTAACTGACCTCAAAGGCAAAACCTTTGCCTTTGGCGATACCCTCTCGACAGCAGGTTATATCTATCCCCTTAAAATGCTCAAAGCAGCGGGGATCAATCCCTCTTCTGACTTTGACAATTTGATTTTTTCAGGGGGGCATGATGCCACTGTGTTGGCTGTCTTTAACAAAAAAGTGGTGGCGGGCGCGGCTTATGCCAATGATACCGAGGGCAAAGATGCCGCTTGGTCCCGTCTGCTGAAGCCTGAAGAGGCCAGTCAACTCAAAGTTTTGGCTGTTTCGGATCCCATTCCTGCCGACAATATTTGCATCAGCAAAGACCTCAGCCCTGAATTGGCAGCCAAGGTGCAGGCTTTCTTTACTGAATTGAGCCAAGATCCTGCCGGTCAGAAATTGATTCAGGAACTCTACCAGATCGACAGCTTTGTGCCTGCCACCGATGACGATTACAAAGGCATTCGGGAAGCCTTTGCTTCAGCAGGGATCGAAGTGAAAAAAGAAATGACAGCTCCCCGCAAAGGAAAATAGGATGAACACCCCCTTGCTGGAATTGGTAAATCTCAGAAAAAGTTATGCGGATGGCCGTCCGATTCTCAAAGGCTTGAGCATGAAAGTCGAAGCCGGACAATTCATTGGTCTGATTGGTCTCAGCGGAGCAGGTAAATCGACGCTCTTGCGCTGTATCAATCGGCTGGTAGAGCCTTCTGAAGGTGAATTGCTTGTGCCCCGCTCCGTTTTTATGGCTGATAGCAGTGACGAGCGCGTCAATATTGTCAGTTTGCGTGGCAAAGAATTGCGGGCCTGGCGCCGCAAAACAGGCATGATTTTTCAACAATTTAATATTGTGAAACGTCTGACCGTGATTGAAAACGTCTTATCTGGTTATTTGGGCTATGTGGACCCTGTTCGCAGCACCTTGCGAATCTTTAACCCCGAAGAAAAAGAGACGGCGCTGATTAATTTGGAGCGGGTGGGTTTGCTCTCCCATGCCTATAAACGGGCGGATGCCCTCAGTGGTGGGGAGCAGCAGCGGGTAGCCATTGCCCGCACCCTGATGCAAAAGCCCCGCCTGATTTTGGCCGATGAACCTGTTGCAAGTTTGGACCCCAAACTCGCAGAGACGGTTTTGGATATTCTCAAGCGGGTCAGCCAAGAAGATGGGATCACCACGGTGGTCAGTTTGCACACCCTGGAGATGACCCGCCGCTATTCTGACCGTGTGATTGGCTTGGCCCAAGGAGAGGTGGCCTTTGACGACTCGCCTGAAAACCTCAGTGAGCAGGTGGTGGCCAATATTTATGAAAGATTTACCCGGCAGGCCTCAAAATGAGTGAATTACATACCGAAACCCGAAATTGGAAAAACACGTCTGAGTTGCGTGATACCATGCGCCAACACGCGCCTGTCCCTCCTCCCAAAGGAACCAAGCGCTTTGTCTTGCTTTTGTTGGGCTTTTTACTGGTGCTTTGGGCCTTTGATGGGGCCAAATTTCGCTTTAACGAGTTGTTTCAGGGCGCACCCAAAATTGTCGAAACCATTGGCCGCATGTTGCCGCCAGATGGCGCCAAGATTGTCAATGCCAAATCGTACTCCCTGCCCGAGGGGATGACGGTGCCTGAGTTGCTTTTGCCTTTGCCGCTGGATGCTGAAAAAGCCAAATACAAGCAGCGTTGGTGGAACAATACCTTTCCCCAGACGATTGTGGGGGCGACCATTCAAACCATTCAAATGGCTTTGGTGGGAACCGTTTTGGCGATTGTCTTTGCCTTTCCGCTGGCATTTTTGGCGGCGATCAATACCACTCCCCATCCGCTGGTCTACAAAACGGTGCGCTTTGCCATCAATCTTTTGCGCACGATTCCCGATTTGGCTTTGGGTTTGATTTTTGTCTCTGCGGTGGGCCTCGGACCTTTCGCGGGTACTTTGGCCCTCGCTTTTCACACCACCACGGTTTTGACCAAATTGTTGTCTGAGTCGATTGAAAATATTGATAAAGGCGTGGTCGAGGCGATTCGGGCCACGGGTGCTTCTTACCCCCAGATTCTCTCTTTTGCCGTGGTGCCCCAGATGTTGCCAGATTTGATTTCTTTTAGTCTGTACCGCTTCGAGACCAATATTCGCGCAGCGGCTATTCTGGGCTTGATTGGGGCCGGTGGGATTGGCTATTTGCTCAACACTTCTTTCCGCACCTTTCAATACCAAGAAGCTTCGGCGATTGTGGTGATTTTGATCGTCCTCGTGATGGGGGTCGACAGCCTCAGTGCCCGCCTGCGTAAATTGGTGATCTGATCTCTGGAGGGAAGGAATCCGATTCCCCTGTAGGGCTCAGAAAAAAGGTGTGCTATAATTTCAGGAATTGAAACTGGTTTAATTGGACTCTAAGCAGCTCAAACTGTAATTAGCCTGTTTTTTAACATTGCGACACACATTCAGACAGAACTTTGGAAAAGGAGCATTGCAATGCGCAGAGGGGATACACCTCAAACGAAAAACCACCGCCAGTCGATCATGGCTGCCAGCTTGCTTGCCATACCCCTGATCAATCAGGAGGCCGCCCTGGCTCAAACCAACACCGCAACTCAAGCCCCGGCAACACCCGCAGCCCCAGCAGGCGGTCCTCCCGTTGGACTGATTGCTGCAGTTGGTGTTGGCGCCGTTGTTTCGATTGTCATTGCCTTGGTGATGATGAAAGGAAAATCCTCTGGACAACAGAAGTCTTCCGGTCCTTCACGATCTTCAGCCGCTCCTTCGCCTTTAAAGAAACCGGCTTCGCCGATTTCTACCAAAAAACCGTTGGCTCCGCCATCAGTACCGTCTGCTCCTCCCCGTTCTTCTGCTCCTCCTGTGATGCCTCCTTCGAGTCCTCCCTCTTTGGCTGCTCCCCCTATTGCGGCCCCCCCGAGTCCGCCTCCGATGGCCGCGCCCCCTCCTGTAGCAGCTCCTTCTTCTTCTGTTTTTGATTCTTCTGCTTTAGACAGTGCTTTGGATTCCCTGTTGGAAGAAACTGATAAACCGGCCCCCGCCCCTGCGGCGGCTCCCGCCCCTGCGGCAGCGCCCGCCGGTGGTGGTGGCATGTTTGACTCGGGTGGTTTAGACAGTGCCCTGGATGACCTTTTCGGTGACTCCAGCCCGGCCCCCGCTCCCGCCCCAGCTGCAGCCGCTCCTGCGGCAGCACCCGCCGGTGGTGGCATGTTCGATTCGGGTGGTTTAGACAGTGCCCTGGATGACCTTTTCGGTGACTCCAGTCCTGCGCCTGCCCCAGCCCCCGCCCCTGCTGCGGCAGCCCCTGCTCCTGCGGCAGCGCCCGCCGGTGGTGGTTTATTTGACTCAGGTGGCTTGGACAGCGCCCTGGATGACCTCTTTGGCGATGGACCTCCTGCTCCAGCCCCCGCTCCCGCTCCTGCAGCTTCCGCTGCTCCTGCGGCAGCACCCGCCGGTGGTGGCATGTTTGATGCCGGTGGCTTGGACAGTGCTCTGGATGATCTCTTTGGCGATGGCCCCCCTGCGGCTGCTCCCTCACCTGCGGCATCAGCCCCGGCCCCTGCGGCGGCCCCTGCCGGTGGCGGCATGTTTGATGCCGGTGGCTTGGACAGTGCCCTGGATGATCTCTTTGGCGATGGCCCCCCTGCGGCAGCTCCCGCCCCAGCGGCATCAGCCCCAGCCCCTGCGGCGGCCCCTGCCGGTGGCGGCATGTTTGATGCTGGTGGCCTGGATAATGCTTTGGATGATCTCTTTGGTGGCAGCGCTCCCGCCCCTGCTCCTGCGCCTCCTTCACAGGGGTTGGATCTCAACAACCTCAATTTTGACGATTTGGCCCCCGCTGAACCCGCGACTTTTAGCACCGACAGCATTGGGTCTGATTTCCTCTCCTCTTTTAATCAAGGCAATCGCCTCGACGACTCCAAGTCCTCAATTGATGTCAACCAAAAGCCAGCCGGCGCCAAACCCCAAAAAGAGGGCCTGGCTCCGATGGGCAAAATGCTTGTGGATCAAAGCACCTTGGAAGACATTATTCGCAGAGCTGAAAAGCTCGGCTCCAAGGGGCTGACCACCACCCAGGTGATTTTGGCCGCCCAAGGTCAGACTTTTGATGAACTCCTGAGAGAAGTCAATGAAGTTCCCGGTGTTGTTGGCACTTTGATCGTTGGCAACGATGGTTTGGTCATTGCCAATACCATGCCGACCGAGATCGACAAAGAAATTGTGGGGGCGTTGACCTCTTCGATTTATCTGAATATTGATGTTCAGGTCAAACAGATGAAGCGCGGCGGTATTCGCCGTGTGGTGATCGAAACAGATATCGGCTATACCGTGCTTTCATCGTTGGAAATGGGTACTTTGGTTGCTTTCAGCCAAAACACCCCTGATTTCAGCATGAATAAACTGATTGCAGCAGTGATTGCTATGAGCGGGAGACAGTAAACCATGTCAAATTATCAAACCCAAATATCCACCATGCAAGAATTGCCCGGCGTGACCGCTGTGGGAGTTGCCAGCAGCGCCGGTCAAATGATTACAACCTCTTCTCCTTTGATAGAGGCTGATTTGGCGAGCGTCGCAACTTCGATGTATGCCAATCTGGGGGTTCAGATCAAACGTATGCAAAGAGGCATCCTCAAACGCATTCTGCTTGAAACAGATCAGGGTATTACTTTAATATCAGGATTGTCGGATGGCAATTTGATGATTGTCTTTGTAAACAGTGCCGAAGGGTTTAATCTGTCTAAACTTTTGGAAACGGCCTCTCGTTTATAGGTTTGTGATCACTGGCATTCCGTTTTAAAAACGGTATGATAGATCTATAGGCGTTAAAAACTAATAATTTAGAGGGTGAAGTTCATCGGGTATGGCTCTAGTACGCAAGCGACTGGGAGAGATTCTGCTTGAAGCAGGCATGATCAGCGAAGATCAATTGGAAGAAGCGCTGGTTCAGCAAAAAAACACCAGTAAGTCGCTGGGGCAGATCCTGATTGAGTCAAATTATGTCACCGAAAGCAATATCAAAGATGCTTTGGAATTGCAGTTTGGGATCAGCTATGTCAATGTCAAAACGATCAAGCTGAATGCGGATTTGCTCAATATGATTCCCGAGAATCTGATGCGTCAGCGTCAGATTATCCCTGTCAATTTTGTCAATAATAATTTGACGATTGCCATGGTCAATCCTCAGGATTTGCCTGCGATTGATGATGTGCGCCTTTCGGTCAGCAAAAAAATTGGCAAGAGCGTGACTGTTCGTGCTGTGGTCATCACCGAAGATGATTTTTATTCATTTTTGAATGAACAATTGGATGCGGGCAAAACCGCTGCAGGGGGAGAGGTTCGCAAGGGACCCGTTGGCATTGCGCTCGATCAAGAGCATGACACTGGCGATATTGTCAGTGAAATGGATGTGGTTGAGGCCGATGATGATCTCGATGAAGCTGATGAAACTGACAGTGAAGCAGCGCCGATTATTCGTCTGGCCAATGCGATTTTGGCCAATGCCCTAAAAAAGAAAGCCTCTGATATTCATATTGAACCCCAAGAGCATGAATTGCGCTTGCGCTACCGCATTGATGGGGTTTTGCATACCGAACCCCATTTGCCCAAACGCATTGCCAATGCTTTGGCTTCTCGTTTTAAAATTATTACCAATTTGAATATTGCCGAAAAACGTTTGCCTCAAGATGGTCGCCTTCGCCGCCGCATAGGCGGACGCAATATCGACTTCCGTGTTTCGACTTTGCCGTCCAAACATGGTGAGAAGATCGTTATGCGTATTTTGGATAATTCCAATACCCAATTGGGTTTGGAAAAACTGATGATCTATCCCGAATTGCTGAAGGCGATTCGCGAGTATGTTCAGCGTCCCTATGGCATTATTTTCGTGACAGGCCCCACGGGCTCGGGCAAAACCACTTCGCTCTATTCAATTCTGGCCGAGCGCAATACCCCTGATGTCAATATTTCGACCGCGGAAGACCCGATTGAATACGATTTGGCGGGAATTACCCAATCCCAGGCCCAGCCTGACATTGGTTTGACTTTTGCGCGCATTCTCAAGGCCTTTTTGCGCCAGGATCCCGATATCATGTTGATCGGGGAAACCCGTGACAAAGAGTTGGCGCATATTGCGATAGAATCAGCGCTCACCGGTCACTTGGTGTTTACCAGCTTACATACCAACGATGCCCCTGGTGCCATTACCCGTTTGCAAGAAATGGGCATTGATGGTTTCTTGATTTCGTCTTCAACCATTTGCGTTTTGGCCCAACGTCTGGTTCGCCGTATGTGTCCCAAGTGTAAGGTTTTGTATGAACCAGACGAAGCCTTGCTGTATTTTGTGGGCTATCCGTTTTGGACCCCTGGTGAACGAATTCAGATTTATAAACACAATGAAGCTGGCTGTGAAGAGTGCAGCAGTGGTTATAAGGGCCGCATGGGTGTTTATGAGCTTATGGCCGTTAACGATGAGATGCGTGAGGCCATCAACAAAGATGCTGTCAAGTCTGTGATTCGCCAGGCTGCCAAACGGGGGGGGATGGTTCCCTTAAAAGAGTATTCCCTGATGTTGGTGCGCGATGGCTACACCGATTTGGATGAGGTTTTGCGCGTCACCATGACTGATGAAGGCGCTGAAGATGGGGAAATCCCGATCGGCTTTTTCCCGCCTGCAGATGTGCCGGAGCCCCGCGAGCCAATTATGATTGTGCCCCCGCGCAAACCCGATTACCGCGCACAGCGCAAACAAGAGCAAGCAAAGTCAGGTGCTGCGGCCACTGCTGCACCCTCTGGCCCGGCTTTTCCCGAGGCACCATCAGCGCCTTCGGTCCAACCAGGATCACCTGATTCGATTGCCATTGGCGCCCCTTCAGAAGAAAAAAAGAAAGGGCCTCCCCAACCCAAGGTTCGCGGTGCTTTGCCTGCGGCAGGTCAATCCAGTGCCTCAGCGGGGGATCGTTGCCCTTCTTGTCTGGCCACCGTCGAGGCCGAGTGGGAAACTTGCCCCTATTGCTTTACAACCCTAAAACAAAAAGTTTAAAATCAGCTTGAACAAAGAGGAGCACGACTAAACCATGACCCAGATCTTCATGGAAGAATTGCTGCAAATGGTTTTTGATAAAGATGGAAGTGACTTGCATATTGCTGCAGGGGTTCCACCGATGATTCGTGTCAATGGAAAATTGGCACCCACCGACTTTGAGCCTTTGTCCCCGGATGATACGCAAAAGTTGATTTTTAGTATTTTGACCAATGAGCAACGCAAAACCCTGGAGCAAACCTGGGAATTGGATTGCTCTTATGGGGTCGTTGGTTTGGGCCGTTTTCGTGTCAATGTCTACAAAGACAAAGGCGCTTATGCTGCGGCATTGCGAACCATTGCCTCGAAAATTCCGCGCTTTGATGAATTGGGGCTGCCCCCTGTGGTCAAAGAGTTGATTAAAAAACCCAGGGGCTTGGTCTTGGTTACGGGTCCTACCGGGAGTGGCAAGTCCACGACACTGGCTTCGATGATCGACTTGATCAATACCGAACGGGCGGAGCATATTCTCACCATTGAAGACCCCATTGAATATGTTCACGTTTCTAAAAAAAGTCTTGTCAACTCCCGTGAATTGGGTGAAGATACCCGCTCATTTGACAATGCGCTCAGAGCTGCCTTGCGCGAAGACCCAGACGTGATTCTGGTAGGGGAAATGCGTGACCTTGAGACCATTCGTTTGGCATTAACTGCAGCGGAAACCGGTCACTTGGTCTTTGGAACCCTTCACACCAGCTCAGCCAGCCAAACCGTGGATCGTGTGGTTGACGTTTTCCCGCCCCATCAACAGACCCAAATTCGTATTCAGCTTTCCAATAGTTTGGTGGCCGTTTTATCGCAGACCCTTTTGTCTCGTAATACTGCGGGCATGGAGTCGCGGGGCAAAGGCCGTGTGATGGCGATGGAGATCATGATGGTGACTCCCGCTATTTCCAACCTGATTCGCGAAGGCAAAACGTCGCAAATTTATTCTGCGATTCAAACCGGAGGGAAATTTGGCATGACCACTTTGGAAATGACCATGCGCGATCTCTATGTGGGGCGTCAGATCAGTTTTGAAGAAGCCATTTCCAAAACCAGTCGCCCGGATGATTTCCAGCGCTTGATTAATGAAAGCGGTCCGGCTGGCGGACGTCGCTAAGTTTTTATTTCGAATAGGAGGAAAATATGGCCGTTTACGCATGTACAGTCAGAGACGCCCGCGGACAGCAGGTGTCTAAAACAATTGAGGCTCCCAATCTGGCCCAAGCCAGAGCCAAATTGCGTGAGCAGGGGCTTTTTCCTCTTGATATCACCGAAGCACAAAAAAGCTCGTCCGGTATGGGGGGGTCAATCAATGGCTTTCTGTTGAAACTTCAGAAGGTCAAACTCAAGGAAATGGTCGTTTTTACCCGTCAGTTTGCCACGATGATCAATTCGGGTGTTGCTTTGTTACGGGCCTTGAATATCATGGCAGAACAGGC
>JBFWRL010000107.1:0-19600 GCA_050248915.1 Candidatus Sericytochromatia bacterium | reverse complement strand
GGGTGCGCAGTTTTTCGGAAACAGCGAGACCCGCAGCATCGTCCGCCGCGCGGTTGATGCGCAGACCTGAAGAGAGACGTTCGAGGGTTTTGTTCAGCTGTTGATTGCTGAGCGCGAGATTGCGCTGGGAATTGAGCGAAGCAATATTTGTATTAATCCGAATAGCCATATGGCTAGTTTCCTCCTTGAAACATGCAATTTAATCCTTTAAATTGTGAACGGGTTTCTTCAGTCGTATCCAAAACCAGTTCAAAACAGAAAAACAAACTCTGCGTCCTGAGAGCTCTACAAATCATCATAACATTGAATTTTTGCAAAAATCAAGGCAGGGGGCAAAGCGAAATATTGAGAGAAGAACCTATTCAAGCTATAATCCGATATAAAAAGTAAAAATTATGTGCACTCCCATAGACATATCCACAGCAATTCTGGTAATTGAAGACGACCCGACCACACGTCGCCTCTTGGAGGATATGCTGCGCATGGAAAACTTCGATGTAGCGGCGGTGAGCCATGGCAGCAGCGCCATTCAGAAGCTCAACACAGACCGGTTTGACCTGATCTTGATTGATATGAACCTGCCTGATATTTTTGGTTTGGACCTCTTTCGTCAAATCCAAACCATTTGTTCTACATCTTGCATGTTTTTAACGGCAGATAGCAGAGAGGCGGATATAGTTTCGAGCCTGGATCAAGGGGCCGAAGATTATCTGATCAAACCATTTAAACGCGGTGAATTATTGGCCCGCATTCGCAAAATTTTGGCCCGCCAAAAGCTCAAGCAGCGGGCAGAGAGCTTGGGAGCCATCCTCAATCCAGAATGCCTGATGTTCGGCCCCCTGCTGATCAACAACCAAAGCCACGAAGTGTTCTTGGGCCAAGAGAGTGTGATTTTAACCGCCCGTGAGTTTGAACTTTTTTATTTATTGGCATCGCATCCCAAGCGGGTTTATTCGCGGGCCGAAATTTTGGACCGCATCTGGGCAGATGAAATCGACGTGACAGAAAGGGTGGTCGACGTCCATATTGGCAAAATTCGCTTAAAATTGGGAGAAAAATTGCCCGGTTATAACTGCATTTACACGGTTCGAGGCAAAGGTTATCGCTTTCTACTCCCAGAAGAAAGCAACCTGGCAGACAATAAACGGTCGTTGTTACAGGCTGAAACATGAGTGCTCCGCCCGACCAGCAAGAATCTCCCACCATCGCCAATATTTTGCTGGTGGATGATACCCCCGCTAATTTAAAGGTTTTGACCGAATTGCTCAAAGAATACCATTACAAAGTCAGGGCCGTTCCAAGCGGAAAATTGGCGCTGAAATCAGTTGAGCACAGACAGCCTGATTTGATTTTATTGGATATCAACATGCCCGAAATGAATGGTTATGAAGTTTGCCAACACCTGAAAGACAATCCCATCACCGCAAATATCCCCGTGATTTTTATCAGTGCCTTGGACGATATTCAAGACAAAGTTCAGGCGTTCCGCCAGGGTGGCGTGGATTACATTACCAAACCCTTTCAAATTGAAGAAGTTCACGCCCGGATCAAAACCCATTTAACCATCGGTGAGCTACAAAAAGAGCTCAAACAAAAAAACAGCCACCTGGAAAGCCAATTATGCCAATTGCAAGAAATGGAAGCGATGCAGGATACCCTGGTGCATATGGTGGTTCACGATATCAAAGTCCCTTTGACGGGGGCCACGCTTTTGGTCTCACATATGGACGCAACGTCGGCAAATTTGCCACCCCGTGTTGCGGCCCAGCTTCAAGAAACAAGCAAAATCATGGAACGCATGAACATGGCTCTGCAAAATATTTTGGACCTGGGCAAAATGGAGTGGGGGAAATTAACGCTCAAATACGAAACATTGGAGTTGGTCTCAGCCTTAAAAGCCTGGCTTCAGGAAATTGAAACGCTGTCCGCCCATGTGCAATTGGAAATACAGTTCCCTCAAGAGCCGCTTGACATAGAGGCAGATCCCCGCTTGCTAAAACGCATTGTCTTTAATCTATTGATGAATGCCTTTCGCTACACAACAGAGGGGAAAAAAGTTCAAATCAAGTTGCTGCCCGAAAAGGAAAGATTCTGCCTGGCGATCTCCGATCAAGGACCCGGTGTGCCCGAGGAATACAGAGAAAGCATTTTTGAAAAATATGTGCAAATCCAATTGTCACATAAAAACGATCCCGCTTCATCGGGGCTGGGACTGGCTTTTTGCAAAATGGCCATCGAAGCCCACCACGGGCATATTGGCCTCGAAAGTGAGGTGGGCCAAGGTAGCACCTTTTGGTTTACCCTCCCCCGCAAAGCCCCCCTGTTCGCCAGTGACAACGCATCGCTGGCAGAATGAATTTGAATCCCACTTTAAGCGAAACCCAAAACCTGCATCCAGGCACTTGGCACTGGTTTTTTGAGTCGGATCAGGTAAATTGCAACGCAACCTTGGCTGAATTACTCGATCAAACGGGCTTGGATTTTCCGGTGGCTTACCAGACCTTTTTAAATTGGGTTCACCCCGAAGATCGCGCCCACTTTCACACCCTATTGGGGCAGGCCCGTGAAAACAAAACCGCTTTTTTTTTAGAGCACCGCAGCTTGTGGCGTGACGGTCGCATTCGCTATCTCGAAGCCTGTGGGGAGCCTATCTTCAACCCCTCAGGTGAGATTGTCGGTATCCGCGCTTACTACCGCAATATCAGCCGACGCTGGCTGACCGAAGGCCTATTAAAAGAGACCGAAGCCAATTTGCGCAAAGTACTCGAAACCATGCCCGATGCGGTGCTGATTATCAACCCCTTGGGGGGAATTGTCTATCTCAACCAACAGGCCGAATTGTTATTTGGCCAGGCGCGTAAAAATTTACTCGGAAAACCCATACAGAGCCTGATCGCCCAACATACGCAAGCCGCTTTTGAGACATTTTGGCAGCAATTTCGGGCAGAGTCAGAAACAGAACACCTGCGCAGCAAAGCAGAACTGTGGTTTGAATCTCTGGCACATGGGGCTTTTCCTGCGGATCTGGTCCTAGGCTCAACCTCGTTTAAAGGCCCTGGCAATTGTATTGCAATCATCCGCGATATCTCCGCCTTCAAACAGATTGAAAATGACATCCGCAGCCTCAACCGAGACCTGGAAAAGCGGGTCCAAGAGCGCACCAAGGCGATCAAAGCGGCCCATCTTGAACTCGCTGAAGCCCACCACTTTTCGCTGCAAGTCTTAGATGCCCTGCCCAGCCATATCTGCGTTTTAAACCCTTTGGGCGAAATCATCTTGATCAACGCAGGCTGGAAAAATCTGAAGAGTCAGGCTCTACTGCAAGATCACCGTTATACATTGGAGACAGATTATCTGCAGCACTGCCTGTCAGGGGGAGGGAAAGATCCACTCAGTCACTCAGTTGGCAAAAACCTGGAACGTTTGCTGGCCAATCAAATAACCGGATTTCAACAGGAATATCCCTGTGAGGCCGCGGGCCGCACCCAGTGGTTCTTATTATCGGCCCGTTCTTTTGAATTGGGAGGCAAAACCCATGCCGTGATCGCGCATCAGGAGATTACCGTTTTAAAAGAAACCGAAATCCAGCTCGAAAAAATGCGCCAACAGGCAGAGAGCGCCAACCTGGCCAAGAGCACATTTCTGGCGAATATGTCTCATGAAATTCGCACCCCCCTCAACGCCATTCTGGGTTTTAGCCAATTATTACAAATCAGCACGGCTCCCGACACCAAACAGGCCCCTTATCTGGAAGAGATTCAGCAAAATGGCCAGCACCTCTTGCGTTTGATCAATCAAATTTTAGAAATTGCCCAAAGTGAAAGCAAACAATTGGCGCTTCAAGCCACTGTTTTTTCCCTGAAAGAATTGTTAACAGAATTAAAAAACCTGTTTCACCCCCTGGTCGCAGCAAAAAAATTGGATTTTATCTGCGATTTTCCAGAGCGAGATTGGCAGATCTTCACCGATCGTCAAAAACTCTATCAGATCCTGTTCCACTTGCTCAGCAATGCCCTACAATTCACAGAGCAGGGCCAAATTGCCTTCATGGCCCATCTTGAAGCGAGCAAGGGCCACTGTTTGCATTTCAGTGTCAAAGATACGGGCATTGGTATAGATACCTCTTTGCAGGCGCGGATTTTTTTGCCGTTTGAGGTAAGTGAAGTGGGCCTCAAAGCCCCTCATCGCACCGGGCTGGGTCTACCAATCTGCAAACAATACAGTCTGCTCATGGGCGGGCAATTGGCCGTTCAGAGCCAAATCGGACAGGGGGCCACATTTTCTCTAAGTCTGCCTTTGCCAGAGTCGCACTCCCTGGCTGAAGAAAGCCTTCAGAGCATCGCCTCCCCCGCTCAGACTTTGCCACAACCGCTGTCTGAGGCTCTCAAGACACAGATTGAAGAGGCCATTTTGCTGGGCGAAAACGAAGCCCTGAGAGCGCTCTTAGAGCAAGTGCAGCCATTGGAGCGCTCTCACAGACTGCTGATGCTGGCCGAAGAATACCAATACGAAGCCTTGCTCAGTGCACTGAACTAGAACAGACCCGTCTTTTATGCCTCAAAATTTACACACCCCCTGGCAGCTTTATCAAATCTTTACAAAGATAAAGTTTAATAAAGATAGCGGTCTTTATTTTTTTGACAAACACAGGAAATTATCTTGAAAGTGCGATGGGTATGACGGTTCAATTAAACTCAGCAAATCGCTTGTTTCATCAGGAGTTGTATCTCTCCCTTTTGAATCATACGACCTTGGGCATTGCCTATTTTGATCCCGAGGGGCATCTTTTATTTTTGAATCATTTGGCTGCTCAGTTTTTGCAGTGTCAAGCGGATGTCGCGATTGGCTCCCACGTGAGTGCCATTTTGGATCAGCACCGCACAGACAAGATTTTAGAGCTGATTCAAGAAACCCAAGAACGCAAACGGGGAGCGTCTTTGCGTACCCGCTGGCTCTATCAGCATTTTGGCAAAATCTATGAAATTCATCTGCGTGTGATGGCCTTAACCGATCCCCAAGAGACCCATATTCACGCCTTTGGTTTTGTCTGGAACAACCCCACCTTCAGCCAGAGTTATATCAATGAAATTGAAAAAACCAATTTTTATTTTAATAAGATCATTGATTTTTTGCCGAACCCGGTCTTTGTCAAAGACAAGAACCACCGTTTTCTAGCTGTGAATCAGGCACTGTGCCAATTTTTAGGGTATTCTCAAACGGATCTGATCGATAAAAATGATTTTGACTGTTTTCCCGAGGCTGAAGCCCAAAGCTATTGGGACAACGACGAAAAGGCCTTTCGCTCCGGCAAAATCATTGAAAGCGAGGAGCTGGTCACCAAGCGGGATGGACAACAAATTCACCTCTTAACCCGCAAAACCGTGGTCAACCAGCCCGATCAAGACCCCATTTTAATTGGGATTTCCAGTGATATCTCACAACAAAAACAAACCGAAAAACAATTATTAGAGGCCACACGTAAGTTTCAAGGTATTTTTAACAATACCTTTCAATTTATGACCCTGCTCGACACCTCTGGTAGAATCATTGAAACCAACCAACCGGCTCTGGATTTTTATGCCCATCAACTCGATCTGATTCAAGGCCAGTTTTTGTGGGAACAACAGGGCCTGTCCGAAGACGCTCAAGCCCTGTTGCGCGAGAATCTGGCCAAGGCCAAGGCCGGGCAATTTATACGCTACGAATTGCACAGCCAAGGTGCTCAGGGCCAAGTCATGGTCTCAGACTTTTCGCTCAAACCGGTGTATAACCAGGCCCACGAGGTGGTGTGGCTGCTGGCAGAGGGGCGAGATATCAGCGAGAAGAAACAGCTCGAAAGTGAGCTGGAAAACACCCTCAATCTGCAACAGGCCATTTTGGAATCGATTCCATCAGCGGTACTTTACAGTGATCTCAACCACCAGATTTTGTGGGCCAACCACAAAGCAGAAGAACTCTTGCAGGCCTCTGCCAGTGAGTTATTGCAAATCCCCCTGACCAATCTCTTGGGCTTTTTTCCGCTTGAAAGTGAAGAACAGCGCCAATTTTGGGCCATTGGCGGCCAACAGCACAGCGCACGTTTGCAGCCAGTGCAATTGTTTAATTGTCGCCATGAAGCCTTTACCGCCCGCGTCACCCAAACGCCGATTTGCAATCACCTCAGCCAGACCATTGGCAAACTCTGGATTATTGAAGATATTTCACAGGAAATTGCCGCCGCCCATCAAATTCGGCATATGAATGAAGAGTTGGAGTTGCGGGTGCAACAGCGCACAGCTGAATTGGAAGAGGCCAATTTGGCCTTAAAACGTCATCAGCAACGCTCACACCTGCTGATGGAAGTCGCATCAGCAGCCAATGCCGCTCTAACCATTGAAGAGGCCTTTGAGCATACTTTTCTCTGCCTGTATCATTATTTGGGCTGGGAAGTGGGGCATATCAGGGTTTTAGATCAACACCCCGAAAAACTCAGGCTGAAATCTGGACAATGGTACCTCGCAGAACCCGATCGATTTGCGATCTTTAAAGAGGCCTCCGAACAAGCAGCCCAACAGGACAAAAATTATTCGCTCTTGGAATACACCTTTTGGGAAGGACAGCCGGTTTGGCTGGAAAATCTGGCCACGTATTCAGGTTTTAAGCTGAGCCATACCGCCCGTTTTTGTGGTTTAAACACGGGCATTTTCCTGCCCTTGCAACAGGGCGGCAAAGCGGTGGCCATGTTGGAATTATTCACCACCAAAACCCTGCCCTTTCATCAAGAGAGTTTGGAGTTGCTGCAACAGGTCACCGTGCATTTGGGATATGTGATTTCGCGGGTGCATATGCAGCGGGATTTGCTCAAAAGCCAACAGCGGCTGAGTGAGGCGCAGCGCCTGGCCAAAATGAGTTCTTGGGAATGGGATCTGGAAAAAGACAAGGTCTATTGGAGCCCTGAGACCGAAGAAATGCTGGGTTATTTTCCCAAACAACAGCTCTCCTCGTTTTTGGCTCCCCTGCCCCCAGAGGAAAGCAGGCGTTTAAAACAGGAATTTCGCCAAGCAACCCAGAATCAGGTCAAAGAACTGAGCTTGGAGTTTGCCTACCCCGATGCCGAAGCAGAGCCCAAGTTTTTACATAGTAAAGCAGAAATTATTTATAACCCGTTTGGGCAGGCCACAGCCCTGCAAGGCATGTTACAAGATATTACTGCGCGCAAAAAAAACGAATTGCTCTTGGAAGAAATGCGTCGCCAAGCGGAAAGTGCCAATCGCGCCAAAAGTGCCTTTTTGGCCAATATGTCCCACGAAATTCGCACCCCCCTCAACGCCATTCTGGGTTTTAGCCAATTACTCAAACGCGATCCGGCCCTGCCAGGAAAATTGCGTCAATATGTCAAGACCATTTCCCAGAGTGGCACCCACCTCTTGCGATTGATCAACAATATTTTGGAGATCTCCAAAATAGAGGCCGGTCGAATTCAATTGCAAAATGCCGAATTTTACCTCAACGCCTTTTTGCCCGAACTCAAAGGCATGTTTCAGGTTTCAGCTGCCCAAAAGAATCTGCGTTTTAGCACCCATTTTCCCGCCGAAGAACTGCGCTTAATCGCGGACCAACAAAAGCTCAGCCAAATTCTAATCAATTTATTGGCCAATGCCTTTAAATTTACGGACAAAGGAGAAGTGAGCTTGCAGGTCACGTTTCAAGAAACACAGTCAAAGGGCATTTTATACGCCACAGTTTCAGATACCGGGCCCGGCATTTCTGAAGAACTCCAAGAAAAAATCTTCTTGCCTTTTGAACAGACCGAAATTGGCCTCAGATCCCCCAATAGCACAGGCCTGGGCTTAGCCATTTGCAAAGAGTATGTGCAAATTATGGGCGGACGTTTGCGGGTGCAAAGCAGCCCTCAAACAGGTTCGACCTTTTTTCTCGAAATTCCTGTTGAAAAAACAGAGGCCCCTGTACAACCCAGACCGGCTACTCTGCCCCCACGCCAGACAAACCCAACAGGTTTGCAAAGAGAAAAGCCCTATCGCATTCTGATTGCAGATGATACCGTCACCAATCGGGAGATGGTGGAAGCCCTTTTGAAGGAATTTGACTTTGAACTGCATCAGGCCAGCAATGGCCAAGAAACCCTCGAACAATACCGTGTCCATCAACCCGATCTGATTCTCTTGGATATCAGCATGCCGATCATGAATGGGTTTGAGGTCTTAAAAGCCCTCCGCGAAACAGACCCCGAAACACAAGTCGTGGCACTCACAGCCAGCGCCTTTGAAGAAGATCGGCTGCGGATTCTCGCGGCAGGGGCCCAGGACTTTGTACGCAAACCGTTTGATATCGATGAATTATTAGACAAAGTTCACAGATGTTTGGGCTTGAGCTACCAACCCCCAGAACAAAATCTCCCGCTGCTGCCGACTCAAAGCCCCAAAAACCAGACGCATTTGGTCAGCATTCTGGCACCACTGGAAGCAGCCATCCTGATGGGAGATTATGAAAAAGTGCTGTCTTTGCTGCAAGAACTGGAAGAAACTGAATCCGTGCACTACTTGCTCGCATTGGCAGAACAATACCAATACGAAGAATTATTGAATTATCTGGCAGAAATTAACCCCAAAAGTGATTAAAGCACTATTTTTCAGATGAAGCAGCGCCGCCGGAAAGGGGTTGATTGTTTAAAAATGCAATCAGGTCTTTCCAGAGGGTGCCTGCTGCCCTGCCCACCACCAGGCCGATATGCCCACCATTGAGCAAATAGGGTGTGTACTGGGACTCCGAAAGCACTTCAGCACAGGTTTGCAATGAAGCCACAGGAATGATCCAATCGTGTTTGGCCACAACAGCCAAAACCGGACAGGTAATCTTGCGGCAATCTGCCACCTGGTCGTTGAGGCTGACAGGGCCTTTGCGCAAGGCATCTTCTTTGATACAGAGCTGCATGAGTTGCTGAAAGGCTTTGCCTGGCAAATCAGGGGTATCGTTGGACCATTTTTCAACCGGCAAGAAATGCTCCATGAAGGTGTCTTGATCGTAGTTTTGCCAAAAGTCACGCTCTTTTTTGAGAATTTGGGCCGGTCGCACCGAGTTAAAAAAGAGTTTGAGTTCCCGGCCCGACATCAGCTGGCCCTCTAAGAGCGCCGGCGGCAGGTTTTGGTGGGCCACAATATTTTGCAGGGTGCCACCTGTGTCGTTGCCCAAAATCGGCGTGAGCAGAATCAGACGTTCGACATGTTGGGGTTCCAAGGCCGCATAGAGCGTGGCAAAGGTCGCCCCCATACAATAACCGAGGATGGGAATTTGTGACTGACGGTGGCGGCGCAAGATCTTGCGCACGCTGCGCTTGAGGGTGGCCACCAAATCACCCAAACTGGCCATGCCCAGATCGGGGGTGGGATCGCCCCAATCGAGCAAATAGACATCGTAGCCCTGGGCACAGAGGAATTCAATCAAACTGCGGCCGGGGCGCAAATCAAAGATATAGGGCCGGTTGATCAGCGAATAGACCAACAAAATGGGTGTATTCTGCTCAGCTTGACCGGGGTAGAGATAGAGGGAGTGGGGCCCTTCCTGATAGACACAGGTCCGGGGGGTGAGCCCCACTTCGATATTCTCCAGGTCCCCAATAAATTCAGGGCCATACTGCAGACGGATGCGGGTTTGTTCCGCAAGCGTCTGCAAGAGCTTGGAGGGGTTTTTAAGCGAGAAGGGCAGGGCGTCCATCTAACCACTCTACCACCAAAGTCACCAGCTTGCCAAAGAGGCGGCCAGAGGCAATAATCCCGACATGCCCTCCGGGCATATGCGCGTCGGTCACATCATCACTGCCCACTTTTTCAGTCAAAGGCAGACAGGCTTCTGGCGGGGCAATATGGTCGTTATCCGCGACAATATTTAAGACCGGACAGGTGATATTTTTGAGCAGCGCATGGTGTTTACCAATCCAAAGTGTGTCTTTGAAGAGACGGTTGTCTTGGTAGAGCCAATGGATATAGTCCTGCCAAGTACCACCGGGAAAGGGAATATTGTCATTGACCCATTCTTCGAGGGTAAAAAAGGACTCAAGCATATCGTCATTGTCTTGTTTTTCCCAAGCACTCTGCCATTTGCGCACAGCCTGAGCCGGACGCAGAGAGGTAAAGCCATTTTGGACCAGATCGGGGGGCACATTGCCAATGGCATCCACCAATTGGTAGGGATCGAGGTATTTCGGCTGCGTCCAGAGGCCCATAATCCCCGTTTGGGAAAAGTCCACGGGCGCAGTTAAAGCAATCAACCCAGCCACCTCTTGTGGGAAAATCGACGTGTAAATATTGGAGATAATCCCCCCCAGGCAATAGCCAAAGAGTACGGGTTTGCGGCCACCGGCATCGCGGGTCACTTTGCGCACAATCCGGCGCATCGGCCCCGTAAACAGATCGGAAAAGGTCATCCAGCGATCTTCTTCGCTGGCAGTGCCCCAATCGACCATATACACTTCATACCCGGCTTCACTGAGGGCCTTACACAGGCTGTTTTTTTCACTCAGATCGAGGATGTAGTGGCGGTTGATCAGGGCGGGAATCAGCAGCAGAGGCACCTTTTTGGAGGTCTCAGGGCTGTTGGTTTTCCAGACCGTGAGTTTGTTCTCCTGGTAAATCGGGTGCATCGGGGTCACAGCTTGGCGTTCGTAGCTCAGGGCCTTGCGCACCAGCGGTGGATAATACTGCAAAAGGGGATTGTCTTCACTCAGCTTGGGCATTTCCAGACTTGTTAACACGTTTGGGCTCCTCCTTACTTTTGGTTGAAACAGCCGCTTTCAAATGAGCCAGTTCAGATTCCATGCTGTCGAGGCGCTCGTTGAGTTCGTCTCTTTCAAAACGCCACTCGCTCAGCAGGGTGTTGATCTGGTGCAGGGTGCGCTGTTGCATTTGCTGATTGGGCAATTGCCAGAGCGAAAGCAGGGTTTCCATCTGTTTGTTCCACTGCTGGCGCAGGGCCAGATTGTTGCGCATGAGTTGCCCCATGCCATTGAGGTAAAAGGGATTGCTCCACAATTGGTCAAAATAGGTGCCAATCAGTTTGTCGATTTGGTTTTCCCGCGTCTCTTTTTTCATACTCTTTTATCCTTTGGTTTAAAAACCGGCGGTCAATCCGCCGTCTACATAGAGAACCTGTCCAGTAATATAACTGGCATCGTCGCTGGCCAAAAAGGTGTAGGCCTTGGCAATTTCTTCCGGAGTCGCAAAGCGGCGCAGCGGAATTTGGGCCACCAGCTTGGCTTGAATCTCTTCGGGAATGGTGGTCACCATTTCGGTAGCCGTAAAGCCGGGAGCCACAGCATTGACACGGATGCCAAAGCGGGCAAATTCCAGGGCCCAGGTCTTGGTTAAACCAATCAGACCGCTTTTGCTGGCGGCGTAATTGGCCTGGCCAATATTGCCCAGGGCACTCACAGACGAGGCGCTCAAAATCACACCGGATTGCTGCTCTTTCATGATTGGAAAGACGGCCTGGGTGCAAATCATCGGGCCTTTGAGATTGACAGCAATCACCTGATCCCAGGCTTCTTCTGTCATCTTGGCAGTCAGGGAGTCGCGGGTGATGCCCGCATTGTTGATCAAGACATCGACGCGTCCCCAGACTTCGTGCATGGAGCGCACGGCCTGTTCGACATCTGCCCGGTTGGTGATGTCCAAAACCCGGGGAATGGCAACTTCCCCCGCTTGGTTGAGTTCGGCAGCGAGGGCTTCCAGGGCCGCCTGGTCGCGATCGACCAGAAAAACCTTGGCGCCTTGACTGACAAATATCCGGGCGCAGGTGGCGCCGATTCCCCGGGCAGCCCCGGTCAGAAAGATGGTCTTTTGACTGAGACGTTTTTCCATACTACTTCTTGGCTACCGCCATCATACGGTCAAACATTTCATAGCTGTTTTCGAGCATTTGCATCTGGCTGTCCCAGATTTTGTGTTCGCCGGGCAACATGGCGCTCCAGACTTTGCCGACTTCTTGTACGTATTGGCGTTGAATGCGCTCCATGTTCTGGAAATATTCCAGAGAGGCCTCTTGCATTTGTTTGCCAGATTTGAGCATCAGCTCGCTCATCTGGTTGGGGACTTCCATCATTTTCTGGAGCACTTCTTGGCTCTCTTTGACAGCGGTGTTGACGGTTTCGGTGGCGCTTGCGGTTTGTTTCTTATCCATGGTTTGGATTTTCCTTTCGTTTGGGGAACGTCTGTTCCTCTTGTTGTAATTACTTTAACAAGCCCAACTTACAGCAAACTTACAGGCCAATTACATTCAGATAAATTTTCAAATTATTTTTGTGGCCGCTTAAAATGCCCAGCCAAATTGGAGGCCGCCGGGGACGGGGATTCTTGGGGCATTGTTTCTTCGCGGGTAGGAGAATAGCCCAGAGCTGCTTGGAGGTCTTGGTTATAGCCATGGACAAAAAAAGCAGGACGTATCAGGCCAAAGAGGTAAACGCCCAGCATGGAGATATTCAGCACATCACGACCCAAGGTCAGTAATTCATCATGTGCATTTTCATCTGGGCTGAATCGAGAGCAAGTTACTGATCTTTCTTCAAATGGCAATGGCATCACTCAAGACTGTGACAGGTAAATCAGTCACTCGCAGGAAGGCCCTGTCATTTGTCAGAAAGAGGACACAACCTTCAACCAAACCCGTTGCTGCATGTAACGCGTCTGGGGTTTTGAGGCCAAGAGCGCGTAACCTTGCTGCCTGTTCCCAAGTGACCAAAGCCGCAGGCTTCAAAGTGACCTCCCGAGAAGTTAAAAAAGCGCGAAAGAGCTGTTCAAGAGCCTGGTTTCCATCTCGCAAGGGTTTGGTCAAAGTCTCCAGCAAGGTCAGTTCACTGGTAATAATAGAGAGTTGACCGCTACCTGCGGCAGACCAAAGTGGGTTGAGGAAGCTGGCATAGGGTTCAATTTTTTCCACAGCATAAATGACGGTGTTCGCATCGACATACACCTCACCCGCCGATGGCAGGCTCAGTCGCCCCATGTCTCTCGCTCGGCTCGGATGTACGCATCGACTTCTGTAGCCGACAGGAAGGCAAGATGGCCGGGCGCATGGTTGAGCACATCCAAGAGCGAAGGCCGATGATGTTCTGCTGATTCGGCCAAGTTCTGCCGGGCCCGTTTCAGATGCAGATATTCAACGAAGTCGGCAACTTCGATCTGCATTTCTGGCGGCAGGGAATCGATGCGCTCGTTTAACCCCATAACCGGCTCCTTATTGTAAAGATCTGATTGTTTCATTTTAGCTTAAAATAGGGTTTGAGGGTGTTTTCCAGAAATGGATGTACACGCCGACAGGCATTTGCATTGGGGTCTATTTTTAGCGATTTCAAAACACCCACCCCCATAGAAAGCCCCCGCCCCCTTGGCTATCGAGATAGGGAGCGGGTTCGGGCGCGGGAGCCTGGGGCAGGGATTCTTGGGGCTTGGTTTCTTCACTGGCAGTGAAATAATTAATGCAAAATTTTTGGAAATTGTAGGAGGAATGGGGATGCTGCTTTTTGGGCATAAAGACCTGAACAGCATTTGACCTCTGATTCAGATAGACGTAATGGTGTATTCACCGGGGTTTGTTCCTTTATAAAATGGCTTTGGCACCTTCAAATTACAGGAACTGCCCGGTTTACAATTTCTTTCTTGCACTGATTTACCCCCCCTGCCTCAAAGCCGCTTTCTGTGATAGTATGCACACAATTCACCCTTCTGCCGAGGAGCGTATTCTGAGTATGGATCACGTTAAATCTGCCCACCAATCCAAAGATCTCTTTGCCGCTATTGCCCGCTGGCAAGACCAACCCCGCTTTTTATTGCCCGAAGGCGAAGCTTATCGCCCAATCAGTTGGAATCAGTACGGCCGCGATGTCAAAGCGCTGGGCGGTTTTTTGGCCCCACAACTCGAAACCCAGCAAAAGATCGCGGTGCTGGGCAACACCAGTTACCCTTGGATTGTGGCGTATAGCGCAATTCAAAGCATCCGTGGGATTGTCGTGCCAATTTATCCCGCCAGCAAAGGCGACTTAATTGAATATTTCCTCGATCACTCCGAATCGCGCCTGCTCTTTTGTGATGCGGCCTTTTTAAAGACCCTCTCCCAGATCCAATTGGGCAAAATCGAAAAAGTGATTCTGCTCGAAGGAGAAGCCGGTGAACACACCCTCTCAGTGCCGGTGGTGCCGTTTGCCCAGGCCCTCGAACAGGGCCTGAGTGAAGCTGAGGCCTTTGAAAGCCGCTTAGCCGGAGTCCAAGGCGCAGATATGGCCACGATTATTTATACCTCTGGCACCACGGGCCTGCCCAAAGGCGTGATGCTCAGCCACAGCAATCTCGAAGCCAGTTCCCACGACTGGATCAGCCTCAATGGGCCGCATATTCCTGAAAATGCCGTGGATATTCACTGGTTGCCGCTCTCCCATGCCTTTGGCATTGGCGCAATCATGTTGGGCAATTGCCTCGGCTGGCAGAGTGTCTTTGCCAGCCCCAAAGACGTGCTGGAAAAATTTGCAAGTGTGCAACCGCATACCTTTTTGTCGGTGCCCGCCTATTGGGAAAAACTCTATTTGCAGATCCAGCAAGCCGGGGGCGACAAAGCCGCTTACGAAAAGGTCACAGGGGGCCGTCTGCGCTTTGGCCTGTCTGGTGGCGCGGGGCTCAAAAAAGAGATCAAAGAGGGCTTTCACCAATTGGGCCTGCTGGTGATCGAGGGCTATGGCCTGACCGAGTGTTCACCCACCCTGACCATGAACCGCCACGATCATTTTAATTTTGACTCGGTCGGTGTGGCTTATCCCAGTGTCGAACTCAAATTGGCCGAAGATGGCGAAATTTTGGCCAAAGGCCCGAATGTCTTTAAAGGTTATTACAAAGACCCCGAGGCCACGGCGGGTGCCTTTGATGAAGAGGGCTGGTTCAAAACCGGCGACGTGGGCCAATGGCTCGAAGGCGGTTTTCTCAAAATTATTGACCGCAAAAAAGAGATCCTGGTGACCAGTGGCGGCAAAAATGTGCCCCCCCAAAATATTGAGCGCAAATTCCAGGACAATCCGTATATCCAGCATCTGATCGTCTACGGCGACGGCAAAAAATTCCTCTCGGCCCTGGTGACCTTGGAAGAAAGCGCGCTGCGCAAAGCCCTCAACGACAGCGAAACCCCCTGGGAAAGCCTCTGCCAATCTGAAGCGGCCTACGCCTTGGCCATGGAACAGGTCAACGCCGTGAATCAAGAGCTGGCCTCGTTTGAGACGCTCAAAAAGATTTGGATTTGCCCCAAACCGTTGACGGTGGAAGACAATCTGCTCACCGCTTCGTTTAAAGCCCGGCGCAAAGCCATTTACGAGCGCTATGGTGCCGAACTGGAAAAACTGTACCAAGCGTGAGTGACACGCTTGTGCCCCTGACCTTTCTGGTGGCCCCAGGCGGGTACGGCAAAACCCTTTATTTGAAGCAACAGGCCAGCACCTTTCAGGGTGCTGTGCTCTGGTTGGATGCCAAACGCCTGCCTGCCAATACAGATTTTTGGCCGGTACTCCAGGCCCAAGCCGAAGCAGCGGGTTTGCCTTCTGTCTCGGAAATAGCCCCAGAAAGCTGGCCCGAAGCCTGGTCAAAACAGCCCGTTTTGTGGCAGATCGACGATTGGCAAGCAATGGAACAGCACCTGCCTCTGGTCCGTTTTGTCGAACGCCTGCTTGCAGAGCGACCAACGAATGTACATCTGAGTCTGGCTTCGCGCCGCCGCCCCGCTGAATTGCCACTGGCAGCCCTCTGTGCTTCCGGCCAAGGCGTTTATCTTGATGCATTGGCGCTGGCCTGGAGCCCCACAGAGCTGGAGCAGCAGGCAGAGGCCCTGGGGCTCAAACTGGATACAGCCGATCAAGCCGACCAAGAACTGCAAGCCATGCTGGCAACCTACCAGGGATGGCCCTTGGGCTGCGCGCTTTACCTGCGACAGCGCAAGGGAGAACTGACAGAGTCGGCTTTTGCCACCTTGCTAGAGCAGGCCATTGATCAGGTTTTTGCGGACGTGGCCGACGATTGGCAAACCCTGATTGACCCGGCTCGCCATATCGAATTACAGGCCTGGCAATTGGCCCCAGAGCAATGGTTGCCGCTCTGGCGCAAGCGGCTTTTTTCCCATTTTTTGCTCAGTGCCCAGCACTGGCTGATGCGGGCTTTGCAACCCGAAAACAGTCCGATGCAAAGCCAGGTGCTTTTAGAGCGGGGATTGGCGCTGTGTAAACCCGCAGAAGCCCCGCTGAGGCTCTCGATCTTGACCCGCTTGGCCCACTTTGCCTCGCTTGAAGCCCGCTGGGACGATCTCGACAAAGCCCTCACAGAGGCAGAACCGCTGCTCGACGCCGGTTATGCCGTGGACCGCGCCGCTTGGTATTACCAAAAAGCCAACCGGGCGCGCCAATGTTGCAGGTATGCCGAAGCAGAACAGTATTTACAGGCCCTGTTTCAGCTCAGGGCCGATTCCAAAGCCGCTTTGAATCTGCAGGCCCGTGGCCATATCCTGCGCGGTTTAAGTGCTTACCAACAGGGAGACTACGCCCTGACCCGCCGCAGCTATGAACAAGCCCAAATTTTGTCTGAAGCCGATCACAACCCGCAAATGCTGCTGGAATTGGCCATTATGCTGGCCTTTCTCGATGCCCTGCAGGGCGACGAGGTCAATTTGCCCGAGGACATTCTCACGCAGGTGGCCGAGCAACCCTTGGCTGCCCAGCCCATGATGTGGCTGAATCTGACTTTTTTACGCATTTTGGGTGAGCACCTCGATTTAAAACTGGGCAAAGACATTCTCGAACGGGTGCGCGATACCTCTCAACAACTCAATTGGCATTTTATGGTTCCCCTGATTGCCGATGTCGAAGCCCGGCTCTGGCGCTTTCATCAGGCTTACGACAGTGCCCGCAAATTACACGAAGAGGCCTTACAAAATCTGGCCGAAAATACCTTTGAACATTTACATGCCTCCCTCAACTTGGCCTTGACCTGCTCGCGCCAAGGGGACTCAACACAGGCCATCTCGCTGCTGCGAGAGGTCTTAGAGCGGGCCGAGAGTTCAGGCTCGTTCAGCCTGCTGCGTGAGGCCCGTGCCGCTTTACAGGCCCTGGTACCCACAGAGCCCCTGACCCCCAGTCACGTCTTAGAACGGCCCCGCGCCAGCACACCGGCATTGGGGATCAGCAGCACAGGAAAACCATTAAAAATCAGCCTCTTGGGCGGTTTTCAATTGGAGGTACAGGGTGAGACCATCAGCCATTGGCCGCGCAAAAAAGCCCGGCATATTCTCGTGCACCTGCTCTTTCATCCCCACGGATTGCACCGCGAAACCCTGGCCGACTGGCTCTCAGGCAGTGATGAATTGGAACAGGCCCTGCGCCAACTGGATGTGCATATCCACTCCTTGCGCAAGGTGCTTGAACCTGAGCGCAAAGGCAAACAGGCCTCGGAGTATATCCATTTTCACGATGCTTGTTATAGCTTTAATTGGCATTGTGAATATGTCTGGGACGTGGAGTTGTTTCATTCGGCCTACCAGCAATGGCTGAAACTCAAAGACAATGCGGTTGATCAGGCTTATTCTGCCGCCCACGAAGCCCTAACCCTTTATAAAGGGGCCTTTTTGCCTGAATTGGATTTTGCCGACTTTTGGCTGGCCGAGCGCGAAGGCCTGGAACGGCGCATGGGAGACTTGATCCAGTGGAGTATTCCCTATCTCTGTCAGCAGCAACAGCCCGAGCAAGCCGAAGAACTCGCCAATCGGCTTTTGAGCCAGGATGCCTGCAGCGAAAGTGGCTTTGCAGCACTGCTGGAGATTGCAGCCATGCGCAAAAGCCTGAGCCGCCTGAAAAAAATCCAGGCCCAAATGGAAGAGACGTTTGAACGGGAATGGGGCATGTCTCCGCCCGCAGAACTCGAAAGTCTGTACCAAAAACTGGAAAAAAGCCTGACCTGATCGAAAATTGCAGTTAAAATGAAGATTGACCCGTTATTTTTTTAAGCGTCCTGGGTAAAAAGAAAACAGGGCAAGTGTCAAGGGAGCAGTGTGGGCATGGCATTAACAGCACCAGGGAACAATGGTCCCCTTCAGTCGGGGTTCTCTTTGCCTGCGTTTACAGGGCCCAGTACCACAGGCAATCCAACAAGCACACCTTCCGCGACCGCCAACACCCCTCCGCCCCTCGCCAATGAAGCAGCCCTCGTCGCTGACCAAACGGGTCGCTACGCCAATGCCCCCTTTAATCCCACAGGTTTTGACAGCCAAGTCGCCCTGGCCCCGGATCTCCAGGTTCAGGCCCTGCTCAGCGATATCGAAGACATTGCGCCACTTTTGCGCGAAATGTCCAGTGAGGATCCCAGCCTTTTGCCTGTGATTCCCCCCGAAAAAAGGGCCCGTCTTGACAGCTTGGCCCAAGGCATGGGCTTTACCAGTTTTCGCATGTTGCAATACCAAATGCGCAATCTACCACCGGCCAAGGTTCAGGCCATTTTGCAGGCGGTCAAAACCAATTTACTCAGTTTGCCACGCAGCAACAATGGCAACCCACCCAACCAAACGGATCTGCAAAAGGCTTTCTCCGACGGTTTTGAAGGCACTTTGCGCAGCGAACTCAATGGTCTGTTTAGCCGCGCAGGTTTTCCAGCTCCCGAGCTGAAAGAAAATGGCGGTCGCTGGGACGCGGCCTCGCTTTCGTCGGTTTACAATGCCCTGTTTGAAATCCACGAACGCTCGCCTGAAAAACTAGCCGTGATTGGCCGTTCCGCAGGCAATACCCCCGATGGCAATCCCAAACCCCTGAGTTTTACCCGCACCGGTGAACCCCAGGTCGGCTCTTCCAATAATTTTTTAGAGACCCTCAACCAATCGATGTTTTTGGCCCACGCCGACCAAGATACAGGTGGTATCAGCCTGAGTACCAGCGGCGTAAGGGATGGGGCCCGCAGCGTGGTCTCGCAGATTGCTGGCAGCGTGAGTTTGTTGACCCGCAGTGTTGAAGGCAATGTGGTGCCCACCTATACCGAGCGAGAATTGCGCGATCGCGGACTCAATACCGAAAATCTGACGGAGTTAAAAGGCAAATTATTGGGCGATTATGTCAGAGATTTTGGGGGAGTCGAGAAGCTGCAAGAGGCCGTCAATTTTATTATTCGCTACCGCGCGCTCAACCGCCAAGAAAATGTCATGGAGGGCCGCGCTCCCCTGACAGAAGTGGCCATCAATGGCAATCCCAATTCAGCCGATTTAGTGGCCACCCTCAATCGGCTCGGGCCGACGCTCCTGCGCGAAGTGGGCGCCCGCATGGAGCAAACCCATACGGTTATTCAATTACAAACCTTTATGCGCGAACACAGTTCCTTTGGCACGCGCACCAATTTGGCCTCTGATGGCTATTATGGCAATCGGACCCAAGACGCTGTGCGCCAATTTCAAATGACCCTGGTTTTAAATACCCTCAAAGAGCGACTCGAAGACGACAATCAAATCCCTGCAGGCAAACGCCTGGAGTCGCGTCAGTTGTTTGAGACCCAGTTTAAACGTCTCGAATCCAATCCTGGGCCATTTTCTCAGATCTTGCGGGATGTGACCA
>JBFWRL010000106.1:0-19705 GCA_050248915.1 Candidatus Sericytochromatia bacterium | reverse complement strand
ACCCCATTAAAGGCCAATTCTGCTTCTGAGCTCCCAGAAGTGGCCCAGCGTTATCTGCCCCAAGAACAGACATTTCCGCGTTCCTCAGGTAACACCTGCAGTACCTCTGTTGGAGCCAGTTTAATCAGAAGTTATGAAAATGAACGGACACCTGATTATTCGGATTTTGATGTGCTTTTAAAAACGCATTTTGAGCATTGTGATTTTCAACCAGCAGAGATTGAATCTACAGATTATTTTTTGAGTACAGTAAATGGCCCTATCCCTCTGAAGACAATCTCTAAGGGCTGGAAAGATGCCCCTTCTGCGGTTGTTGAGAATTTTCCTGCTTTTTGTGTTTGGCATAAGCGGAATCAAATTCAAATTCAAATTTACAGCGAAACCAAGCTTAAAAACGGCAATACTTTGAAGAGCCTGATTTATTTGTGGGACGTGACGCCCTCTAATTCAGCTCATTGTCTGATTCGGCCTGAAGACTATATCTATACAGGAATATATTGACAAAACAATCGGATGCAATTGGTGCAACAGGATATGCAAACAGGCCCGGCTTGACGTGCAAACCGGGCCTGTGGCTTTAAGTTGTACGTTTAAGCCGGTTTAACCACCAGATTTAACATGCGGTCGGTCTTGTGAATCACTTTCACGATTATCATGCCCTCTAAATGGCCCTGAATGGCTTCGTTGCCTTCGGCAATCGCGCGCACGGTGGCTTCGTCGGCCCCCACAGGCGCGACAATCACACCGCGCAATTTGCCATTGAGCTGCACCGGCAGTTCGATATCGCGGTCGACCGTTTTTTCGGGGTCAAATTCAGGCCAATCGGCCAAGGCGATGCTTTCGCTGTGGCCCAAACTGGCCCAGAATTCTTCGGCCAAATGCGGGGCAAACGGCGCGAGCAGACGGGCAAAGACGCCTTTCATGGGGGTGGGCAGATAACCCAATTTGGTGGCCTCGTTGACAAAGATCATCATGGCGCTGACAGCGGTATTGGGGTGAATTTCATCCAAATCCAAGCTGACCTTTTGAATGGTTTTGTGCAGCAGGCGGTCGAGATCTTCGGGGATTTCGTCTTGGGCTTCGACTGCTTTTTCGGGAAAATACAAGCGCCAGACGCGCTCCAAGAAGCGGCGCACCCCTGCCATGTTTTCGGTCTGCCAGACGGCATTGTCTTCGAGCGGGCCCATAAAGACCTCATAGAGGCGCAGGGAGTCGGCCCCGTATTCCTCGATGGTCTCATCGGGGGTGACCACATTGTGTTTGCTCTTGCTCATTTTTTCCACACGGGTTTCGAGCAGGGTCTCTGTGCCTTTGACAAACCACTGGTCTTGGGTCTCACCTTTGGCGCTGGTGTAGGTCCGGCTTTCGACTTCATTTGGATAATAGTATTTGCCCCGGCCATCGCGGAAGCTGCGGGCCTGGATCTTGCCCTGGTTAAACAGGCGCTGAAAAGGCTCTTTGGTTGAGACCATGCCTAAATCGTAGAGCACTTTGTGCCAGAAACGGGCATAGAGCAAGTGCAAGGTGGCGTGTTCGGTGCCACCGACATAGAGATCGACGGGCATCCAGCGCTTTTCCAGGGTGGGATCCCAGGGGGCTTCGCTGTTCTGGGGGTCGATAAAACGCAGATAATACCAGCAAGAACCGGCCCATTGGGGCATGGTATTGGTTTCACGCAGGCCTTTGCGGCCATCGGGCAGGGTCACTTCGCGCCACTCGGGCCCGGTGCGTGCCAGCGGGGGCTGACCATCAGCGGTGGGGTTAAAGTCATCGAGATGGGGCAATTCAATCGGCAGATCCTGTTCAGACAGGGCCACCACGCTGCCATCTTCGAGGTGCACAATCGGGATGGGCTCTCCCCAATAGCGCTGGCGGCTGAAGAGCCAGTCGCGCAGGCGGTAATTGATCTGGCCTTCGCCGTGTTTGTGCTCTTCGAGCCAAGCGATGATGGTCTTTTTGGCCTCGGCAATATTCAGGCCGTTCAAAAATTCAGAATCGATGTGGGGGCCATCTCCGGTATAAGCACCTTCGTGCACATCTCCGCCCTGTACCACTTCGATCACAGGCAGATCAAAGGCCTCGGCAAAGTCCCAATCGCGCTCATCATGAGCGGGACAGGCAAAAACCGCGCCTGTGCCATAATTGGCGAGTACATAGTCGGCAATCCAGATCGGTACGCGCTGGCCATTGACGGGATTGATGGCATAAGAACCTGTAAACACGCCGGTTTTTTTGACTTCGGTCATGCGTTCGCGCTCAGACTGCTTGGCAGCTGCTTCGACATAGGCTTCCACTGCGGCTTTCTGACCCGGTTGGGTGAGCTGCGGTACGAGCGCATGTTCGGGGGCCAGCACACAATAGCTGCAGCCAAAGAGCGTGTCGGGGCGGGTGGTAAAGATGTCAAAGCTGGAATCCTGCTCCGCGATCTGGAAGGTCACCCGCGCGCCTTCGGCTTTGCCAATCCAGTGGCGCTGCATTTCTTTCAGGCTCTCGGGCCAGTCGAGGGTGTCCAGATCTTCCAGCAGGGCGTCGGCATACGCGGTGATCTTGAGCATCCACTGGGTCATCAGGCGCTTTTCAACCGGGTCGCCGGTTTCGACATAGACGCCGTCTTTGACCTCTTCGTTGGCCAGCACCGTGCCCAGGGCCGGGCACCAATTCACAGGCAATTCGGCTTGGTAAGCCAGGCCCTTTTCGTAGAGTTTGAGAAAGATCAGCTGGGTCCAGCGGTAATAGTCTTTGTGGCAAGTGGCGATTTCGCGGTCCCAATCATAGCCCAGACCAATTTTTTTCAACTGTTTGCGGAAGGTGTCGGTATTGCGGTCGGTTACGACTTTGGGGTGAATGCCCTCTTTGTTGGCTTGGCGCTCAGTGGGCAGACCAAAGGCATCCCAACCCATGGGGTGCAACACGTCAAAGCCGCGCATGCGTTTGTAGCGGGCAATCATATCTGTGCCAACATAGCCCTTGGGATGGCCCACATGCAGGCCCTGACCGGAAGGATAGGGAAACATGTCCAAGATATAATATTTGGGGCGATCACCCAGGGCGGGGGTCTTAAATGTTTTGTGTGTTTCCCAATAGCTTTGCCATTTGGCGTCGATTTCGTGGTGGTTATAACTCATGGGGCTACCTGATCCTTTAGCTGGTCCTGGATGATTTTTTGGATGGATCCCGGACTTTTTCTCAAATGTACTCTATCTTAACCCATGTGTGTATCCAGCTTACAGGCTATTTGTGTCTGAATTGGGGAAATATCCTGAGAATTCACAGGGCTTTAAAATGTAAAAAAAATGTAATAAATTGACTTTTGGGGATTAGACTTTTTAAGATTTGGGAAACTAAAAACAGGCAAACAGCACATGCCGTTTGTCTGTCGTAGATTTAAAATTTGCCTGCAAAGGCAAATGACCCTTTTCCTTGAACCCTGTCGGGGGAATTTGATTCCCCCTCTTTTTTTTGGCCATTTTTGGGCTGCTATTTTGCAACGGCCATTTTGGTTGAGTTAAACCTGAAACCTGGGCTACACTCAGGGAAATAACTCAAATGCACTACAGCAACAAAGGAGCCCTCCGTGAGTCTCGATTGTGGAAAAACAGATTATGAACTCGGCAAACGGGTTTTGGCCTATCTTGAAAACAAAGGGGTCGAAACCCCGCGCATCAAAGATCAGATCAGCCCATCAGCCAAAGTCGATGTGATTGAAAAGAATTTTAAAGAGATCCTGACCGTGATGGGGCTGGACCTGACCGATGACAGCCTCAAAGACACGCCGCGCCGCGTAGCGACCATGTTTATCAACGAAATGTATTGGGGCCTGGATCCCCAGAACTTTCCCAAAATCACGGCTGTTGAAAACAAAATGGGCTATGAGTCGATGGTGATTGAAAAAAACATCGTTGTCCACAGCACCTGTGAGCACCATTTTGTGATGATCGATGGCTATGCCCATGTGGCGTATATTCCCAAAGACAAGGTGCTGGGCCTGAGCAAAATGAACCGCGTGGTGGAGTATTTTTCGCGCCGTCCGCAGATTCAGGAGCGTTTGACTGAGCAGATCTATTACACCCTGGAGCATATCCTCGAAACCCCGGATATTGCCGTTTTGATCAGTGCCAAACACTACTGTGTCAAAGCGCGGGGCGTGGAAGATATCAACTGCGAGACCATCACCAGCAAAATGGGGGGCTGTTTTAAAGACGATATGAACTCCCGCAATGAGTTTTTGAGTTTGATTCGCTCGGCGGGTGGGGTTTAGGGGGGCAATCCCCTTTGCGCTAAGTTGAATGTCTGTCTGGGATTTGGATGGGCAATCAACCCCGGTTGGCGCAAAGCCCTGATGTTCGGGCCACTCATTGCGCACATCCATGTGCTTCATTCGTTAATGCCGCGCCTTGTCTGTTCCATCCGTGAGACTGCGGCGCGGCAATTGCCCTCTCATTTCAGGGGCTTGGCCAACGGGAATGGGTTGTTTCAATCGTTTTTCAGCGGAAACAGCACCGGGGTGCGGGCTTTGTAAGCCTCGTATTCGGGTTGCCCGCCCCACTTTTGGTCGGATTTTTCTTCCAACATCGGCACGCCACTGATGCGGGTGAGCAGCACAAAGACAAAGACCGGAGAGATCAGCGTCAGGTATTGCCAGCCTTGTAAGTGGGGCAGGGCAATCACCGCAATGCCGAGCCAAAGCAGGATTTCGCCAAAATAATTGGGGTGGCGCGACCAAGCCCAGAGCCCGCTCTGGATAAATTTGCCCGCATTGCTGGGGTTTTTGCGAAAGTCGTTTTTTTGGCGATCAGCCAGGGCTTCAATCCCAAAACCGACAATCCAGATGGCTGTGCCCAAGAGGGTCAGCAGGCCTGGGGCTGTGTCGGCGTGTGTGGTGATGGCTGCCAAAGCGGCGGCCAACGAAAAACAGACCCACAGGCCCTGCAGGGTCCAGGCCATTAAAAAGCGCGGGAAGTGGGGTTTGATCTGATCAAAGCGGCTGTCTGAGCCCGTTGCTTGGATGCGCAGAAACAAAAACGAACCCAGACGCAGCGCCCAAATGCCGATCAAGCCACTCAGTAGCAGCGAGACGGGGCGAAAATTCCCACTCAGAGTCAGCGAGAGAGCCAAAACGGAAAGATAGGTCAAACTGCCGATCAGATCGTAAAACTTTTCGGTCTGTTTGAGGTAGGCAACGACAAACGCCACCCATTGTATGCCAAATGCCAATAAAACGCACCAGCCGTAGACGGGGAGACCTGCGCTGCTTTTGCCCCCTTGGCTGCCTGCCAAGGCCAGTAAAAAGCCAACGAATACAATAATCGGTAAGGCGATCCAGGCTTCTTTGTCTTGTTTTTGCATAAGCTGGATCGTATCAGAGGACACAGGTGAGAAACAACCGAGATGCTGCGAATGGCTGTGAGGGGGTTATAATCGCGCCTGAAAGGCTGCGTAATGTTCATCCACAAAGGCCCTGAGCTTGCGCTGAAAGTGTTCGGGTGCAAAACTTTGAGCGTGTTGGTAGAGACGCTCTGCGGGCCAGTCTGAGGCTTCGAGTTGTTCAAGGGCCTGGTTGAGACTGGCTACGGTTTGCTCTTGAAAAAACACCCCTGTTTCGTCGGGCAAGACGCTGTCGAGCACGCCGCCTTGGCCAAAAGCCACCACAGGGCAGCCATAGGCCTGGGCCTCGACGGGCACAATGCCAAAATCTTCCAGGCCCGGAAAGATCAGGGCCCGCGCTGAAGCGTAGAGGGCTTCGAGTTGGGGGCGAGTCACCCAGCCCCGAAACGAGATATTGCTTGGGGCTTGGGCCTTAAGCCCCGCTGAATCAGGCCCTTCACCCACCACCACCAATTTGCGGCCTGAGGTGCGAAAGGCCTCGATTGCCAGATCGAGACGTTTGTAGGGCACGGCCCGCGAGACCAGCAGGTAAAAATCTTCAGCTTGGCGCTCTGGGACGACGCTGGGCACCTGCACAGGGGGGTGAATGACGGTGGCTTCGCGGCCATAATAGCGCCGGATGCGCTGTTTTACAAAGCGTGAATTGCAGGCCATGGCATCTATGCGGGTATTGCTGAGTAGGTCCCAATTGCGCAGATAGTGTAAAAGTGGGTGCATGATCGCGCGTTTGAGGCGCGAGGGCTGTTCTTGGGCGAAATAGGTGTGTAACATGTCCCAGGCGTAGCGAATCGGGGTGTGGATATACGCCAGGTGGCAGGTGCGTGGGCCTGGAATGATCCCTTTGGCGCAGGCGTGACTGCTGCTTAAAACCAGATCAAACTGAGTCAGATCAAAGCTCTCAAAGGCCAGGGGCATCAGCGGTAAAAACAGGCGATGGCGGCTGCGGGCACCGGGTAGCTCCTGTAAAAATGAGGGGCGAATCTCCAGAGCGTTAATGGCTTTGGGCAATTCGCGCGAGTGGTGCAGGGCCGTATAAACTGGGGCGGCTGGAAAGAGGGCGGCCATTTCGAGCAAAACCTGTTCCGCGCCCCCCATACTCACCAGCCAGTCTTGGACCAGCGCTGTTTTTTCAGGCCACATGGCAGCTCTGGTAAAAGGCATACGTGGTTTGGGCCATTTGCTGCCAATTGAATTTCTGAAGATCGGGGGGGAGCGTTGGACGGGAGCGCAGATGGCTGGCCTGCAGGGCCTGGGCCAGACGAATCGGGTCTTGGGGCACAAAATAATCCGCTTTGCTGCCCAAAACTTCACGGTAGACAGGCAGATCTGAGACCACAACAGGCGTGCCGCAGGCCAGGGCTTCAAGCGGAGGCAGACCAAATCCCTCCGCCAAAGAGGGGCTGATCAGGAGTTGGGCCCCGCTGTAGAGGCTGGGTAAATCGCTGTCGGGCACGTTCTCCAGGCAGATCACGTTTTCAGATGAAGATTTGGCAGGCAAACCAATGGCCAGCAATGGGCCACTTTCTCGGCGTTGGGCGGGGCTTAGACTTTGCCAAAAAGTTTGCAAAAATTTGAATTGTTTGTGGGGTTTGGGATTACCCACAAAGAGCACATAGGGTTTGTGGGCTTGCAATTGGTAGCGGGCCAATACAGCCGGGTCGGGAGGGTGGGGGCGAAAATTGGCCTCAACGCCTGGATAGGTCACCTGTAAAGGGGATTCAAAGGCCGATTGCCATTGGCGAATGGCCGCAGCAGAGCTCTCTGAGACCGTCAAAATGCCTGCCGCTTGGCGCAAATGCTGCCTCAGCCAGGCAAAATAGCGGGCCTGACCGGCCCCATAATCGTGGGGCCTTTGCACATGGATCAAATCATGTAAGGTCAAGACCCACTTGCAGGGCAGTCGCCAAGGGCACAAAAAAGAAGGGCTGTGAAAGAGATCAATTCGCTCACTTTTGAGCAGGTGAAACAGTTCCAATTGGGCCAATGGCGAGAAGGGACGACCCGTCCAAGGCACCCACTGCACTTGCGGCAGGGAGGCCGGTCGCCAGTGTTGGGGATGATACAGCACCAAGAGACGATCTTCGGGCTGCAGGGGCAGGTGCCGGATTAAATTATAGGTATAGCGGGCGATGCCGTGCAGGGGCTGCGTCAGCAGGCGACCGTCCAAAGCAATGCGCATGGCGTTTTTCCTCAGGGATCCACCCTACCACAGGCAGACCCCTGCTGAGAACTTGGTCGATATCCTTAGTCTCCGCCGATCATGTTGCCAAGCGCGCCCAAGACGGAGCCTTCACCTTTTGATTTGCCACCGATGGACGGCGCAGACTGGATAATCCGATCGGCCAGACGTGAAAAGGGCAAGCTCTGCAAATACACGGTGCCGTGGCCCTTGAGGGTGGCCAAAAACAGGCCCTCGCCGCCAAAGAACATCGATTTTAAATTGCCTGCGCGTTCGATATCGTAGTCAATGCTGGGGGAAAAGGCCACCACACAACCGGTATCGACCCGCAGGGTCTCACCTTTGAGTTCGCGTTTGACCAAGGTGCCACCGGCATGAATAAAGGCCATGCCATCACCAGCGAGCTTTTGCAAAATAAAGCCTTCGCCGCCAAAGAAGCCCGCGCCCAATTTTTTCTGGAAGGCGATGGAGACTTCGGTGCCCAAAGCGGCGCAGAGAAAGGCATCTTTTTGACAGAGCAAAGTGCCGCCATATTCAGACAGGTTGATGGGCAGAATTTTACCTGGATACGGCGCACCAAAAGCCACGCGCTTTTTGCCCTGGCCCTGGTGGGTAAAATGGGTCATAAAAATCGACTCGCCGGTCAAAGCGCGTTTGCCCGCATCCATCAATTTGCCAAACAGGCCTTTATCCGGTTGGGAACCATCGCCCATTTTGGCTTCAAAGGTGATGCCATCTTCCATCCAATTCATGGCACCGGCTTCGGCGATCACGGTTTCGCCGGGATCCAGTTCAATCTCCACCAATTGCATATCGTCGCCAAAGATCTCATAATCCACTTCATGGCTTTTCATTTTGGGTTCTCCCTTTTTTGTGCCTAGCTTGGTTTTGGCTTTTCTTTTGCCTGTATCAGTTTAACATTCTGCTCCCAAAATTTGCCCAAATCTGCCTCATACTGCTCCGGTTGGCCATTCCAGACGGCTTCGTGGCCGCCGTGGGGGTAGATGGTCAGGCTGCGCAGTGCCTCTGGCAAGGCGGCATGAATTTTTTGGGCCATCCAGGGCGGGGTCAGGGGATCCTCTTTGTTGACCACCACCCAGGTTGGCAATGTGACCTGCGGGGCCAACGTGGTGGCTGCGCAATCCTGAAACTTGACCCCTGCGCGCATGCCGGCAATGCCAATGGCCGTCTCGTAGAGCCAGGGCGGCAGGCCAGGACTTTTGGACTCGGCCACATCGCGCAGTGAACTGCTGGGGCTTTCCACCAAGAGGGCTTTGACCTGGGGAAATTCGCTGGGCAGGCTGGGGGCGGCGTTGAGAATGGCCATGCTGCCCCCGGAGCTGCCCCAGAGCAACACGGGGCGTTTTGGGAAGTCTTTCTGCAGCGCACTTAAGACCGCTTTGACATCGTCTTTTTCTTTGCAGCCATAACTCACTCCGGCCTGATTGTGGTCGGAAATGCCGTGGTTGCGCATTTCCATGGCGATCAGCTGAAAGCCCATACGATCAGCGGCTTTGGCGTAACGGGCACCGTTGAGCCAGGTCGAGGTGATGCCGGAAACATGTAAGAGCAGTGGGGCTTCACTGGGGGAGGGAAAGTTTGGCTTTGCAACCGTTAGGGCAGGACTTTTGGCAGGCCGTCTGGCCGGGGGAGCCGGAAAGACCCTGTAGTGGATTTTTAGGCCTTCTGAATTGCTGGCAAAACGCGACTCAGCCGGGAATTTTAAAGCGGCTTCACAGCTTAAATCGAGGTGGCCATGGGGGGGCGCACTGGCGGATGCGCCAGAAGCTGAAGCGGGGCGCAGGTCTTTAAAATAGCCCAAGCGGTATTCGTCACATTGGGCGGGATTGGGTTTGAGCCAATAGGCTTTGCCGTATTTGTAATAGAGCATTTTATCGGCCTGAAGATTGAGGTAAAACAGGCCAGCAACAGGGATCAGGCTGAGGCCTATCAGGCCTGAGAGCAGGATTTTTGTGGTTTTTTGCATGTGTTGTACTATAACAAATTTTTCCGGGTTGAATGGACCGTCATCGAAGGCCAAAATAACCCCTCTTTTCTTTACCAACCCCCTCCCATGACATTCCCCCCCCAGAGCTGGTATAAAGAAAAGAGGGAAAACAACACCGCACAGGAGTCGTCTGATTATGAAGCACATTCTTGGTCTGATTCTGCTCCTCAGTGCCGTGCCCGCCGCCTGGGCCGATCCTGATCCTGCTCCCATGGCCACACCTGAGCCGACTCCTCCCCCCCGGATCCAGACCCTGATCGCAGATAAAAACCTCCGCTTGACCTTCACCGGCTTGGGGCCCGAATGCCAATTGCTGCGGATCGCCCTTCTCAGAAAAGATCCCCTCCTGCCAGGCTATGGGGCCTTCAACCGCCCTGTGCGGGTGGATCAGATCCGTGGCCGCCTGGTGACCCTGGTATTGGGCCCCGAGTTCCAGCCCCACCGCTATGGGGCGGGAGACCTGCGCTTGAGTTGTTATGATGCTGGGGGCAAGCGGTCCCAGACCTTGCTCAATAAGCTTCCCTTGGCCCTGGAGCAGGCTGAGATCAGCCTGGATGTTAGCACGGATTTTGGCTCTGGAGCTCCCGATGGCACAGCACAGTAGAAACCGTCTTCAGCATGGTTTGTTGCTTGTGTCCCTGCTACTGGTGTCCCTGCTCCTGGTCGCTGGCTGGTCAGTGGCTGGGGCGCAGCCCCTCCGGGACGCTGACAGCAGCTTAGAAACAGAAGCCAGCTGGGGCCTGGACTATCTGGCGGTGGTTTTGCCCGAAATGGGCCAGCGTTCGGCGGCGTGTGCCGTCCCCGCTGCGTCCCGTTTTTTTGCTGTGCAAGGGGGGGATTACACCCTCAATTTGGGTGGGGGCAGCGCAGAGATCGTTGGCCGGGGCACCTGGGGTGCCGGGCCGGTGATGCCTGAAGGCCGCTCCTGGGTCCCTTATCCAGCGGCTTCATCGGTCTGTGGCTGGATATCCCGCATCACCGTTCACCATACCCACCGCCTATATACGCCCCTCTCCCTGCAGGAATATCATCAGACCCAGGACGATCCCAAAGCAGATATCGCCTACCATTTTTTTATAGACGAAGCCGGGGTCATCTATGAGGGCCGCCCCCTGGGCTTCATGGGTTCTCACAGCGAGCGTGACAACAGCAATAATGTGGGCATTGCCCTCAATGGCGATTTCAACGAACGCCTGCCTGGGCAACCCCAACTGAATGCCTTGCGCCGCCTATTGGTTGCCCTGCGCTGCCCCTGTGCCCCGCTGGAGGGCATCTGGACCCACCAGCAGCGCAATGCTTTCAACTTTCCCGCCGATCCGGCCCATGCCACCGACTGTCCTGGTCAGCAATTGGCTCCCGAAGTTTATGGCCTGGCCGCCGCGCTGGGTGTGGGGCCCCTGACCCGTTCTGAGATTCAGTCACCCTGACTGGGCTGGCGATCTGTTGGCAGAGAGCAATTTTACAGCATCGTTTTTTCTCTTCTCCTTTTGTAATGTTAACAGTGTTGACTTTTGTTGAAATATAGCTACAATGAGAATTATCCACTCCAGAGAGGTCAAGCGATAATGCGTCAAGCAGATCTGGTGCCGCCCCCGCCGCGTAAAATATCTCTGCTTTTCTGCCTCTTGCTGATGTTTGGGCATTATCGGATTCGGATCCTGTGGTTCTTTACCTGTATTTTTGCCCTTGTCTTCGCAATGATTCTTCCGGTCATTGCCTCGGTAGAATACCTGCAGCGCAGCCCCACAGCTGTCACCGAGGGCATCCTGATCAGTCAGCAAGAAATGGGCAAAAGAACAGAATATTATCCCCGGGATTATTCCGGCGATGTCACGTATCAGATCAATGGGCAGGCTCTAAACACATACGCCCGCTGGCAAGAAGAATCAGGGACAGTCAGGCATACTGTGGGAGAAAAAGTCAAAGTTCGTTACAGTGTGCGATATCCTGAAATCGCAGAGGTCGTTGGGATGGTCGGCGAATCAGCCGAGGTAGAGTCTCAAAAGCTGAATTTTGTGGGAAGTCTGGTCTGTCTGCTGATGTTCATCAATCTTGCCTTCGTTTGGCCAGGTTTGCAAAAAATTGGTATCGTCAGGTTGGGAAAGACAGTTCAAGGCAGAGTGAAAAAGGTCAATCTGGTGGTCAGAAATGGAAATTCTCTTTTACCCAAAGTCGCGCATTACACCATCACCTATCAGGTCGCAGGCAAGACCTATACGCATAAGACGTCCAGTGATTCCCTGATATTATACGACCAGACCCACCAACTCGTCAGACTGGCGTATGACCCGGCGAAGCCTCACAAGGCCGTTGTTATTGATGGCCTATCCGGGCATATCCAATACAATCTTCAGGCTCTTGCGTTAAAGATCCCCCAATACGATTCACAGCGTTTGGTCATCCTCCCGATGATAACGATGCTGATCTGCGCTTGCAGCTACCTGTATACGTGGTTCAAGTTTTACTGAGGTCTCAGCATTTAGCAAGAAGACATCGATTGAATGCAGCTGCTCATTTGTTTTTGTGATGGATTCGCTGCTTAAACACCATTTTTAGTCTGTGGTCTGTTTATAATTCTTAACAATTGGGTATAAAACGATTACCCTAATAAAAGCTAAGCAGGAATTTTCACATGGTAGACATCTCCAAACTCGGCATTCAACAAAGTGTGATCGACACCAAACAGCGCGCCCAGCCCCAGGTCGTCAAATCCCTCTCAGAGGCCATGGACATTGCCAATAAAGACGCTGGTGACGAGGCCATTGTCGAAATCAAGACAGAGACCGGAGAGACCCAGTATGCCGTGGTCGATCTCAAAGCGGGCAGCAAAACCTCAGCGGTCTTTGACCCCAATAGTTCTGATGTCCATTTTGGGGTGGTGACACGCCAAAAGCACCACACAGAAGGCACGGTTCAATCCAGCAGCAATCGCGTTGAGGTGGTCGATTCCCTGCGTAGCAAACCAGGCAATAATCTGGTTGCTCAGACCCAGTCCACCTTGGCTTTGGCCCAGGCTGCCCTGGATAAAGTCAGTGGCTTTAATTCCAAAGAGGCGCCGTTTGGCCAGCGGGTCGTGAGTTACGATCACAACCTCGAAACGGTCAATACCCTGCTCGATCAGAGTTCGGAGCAAATCACCGCTCGCCTCAAAACCCTCGAAGCAGATTTGACCCTTTACAGCGACCCCGCCAAACAAAAAGAGTATACCGAACTCAAAGGCCAACACGACGAACTCAAAACCTATCAAGGTATTCTCAAAACACGGCTTTTGCTGGCTGCACCTTCGGATCACGAAATTGTCATCCCTGGCACCAGTGGTATGAAAGTGGGCCAGGGGCGCAGCAATGCAGCCAGCCGCGAAGGGGTGCTCACAGCGCTGCGCTCCCGCGAGAGCCAATTGCAAATGGCCCTCGCGGCTGAAAAAGGCGGTGCCAACGTGCCTGAGCGGGTCAAATCGCTGGAGGGGCAATTGGCACGGGTGCAAACGGAGATCAAAGGCGCCAGCCAACAAATTCTGGGCATTGCCCAAGCAGCTTTTAAACAGAGCACACGCATTGGGGCCTTGATTGAAATGCGCGCGGGCCTTGACAGCAGCCGCACAGATTTAATGGTCAAATCAGCCCAGCTCAGCCGTTTGAATGCTGAATTATTGGCCAATCCTTCGCGCAAAGCTGAGATTGAGCCCCAGATGAATGCCATTGCCGAGCAGATGGAGTCGGTGCGGGTGCATTTGATTGCAGATATGAAAAGCCAGATCGCCACCTTTAAAGCCAATGCCGGCCTGGGCCAAGCTACCAAAGACGCCTTGGCTTTGCTCGAAACCGAAGTCAAAAAACTCGAAACCCTCTCACCGCTCAAGCCCGAAGGCGGGATTGCGATGGAAAAAGCCGAGCAATTGCAAAAAGAAGTCGAAAATATTCAGCTCAAACTCTACAAATCCAACAGCGACAGTTTGATCACCCAGCTCAAAAAAGAGCCCTGGCAGGGAATTTCGCCCGAAGAGACGCGGATTCTGGAGAATATAGACACCCATGTTGAGAACTACACCCGTGAATACCAGATGGTGCGCGGCCAACAGGTGCAATTGCAAAAAGACCTCGATGCAGCCAAAGCGATTCCGGGTTTCCAATACGCCCCCATTGCCCAGAAAAACCTGCTCGGTGCTCAAAGCTGGACACCCGGCGGTACCGGCATGAGTGGGGTTGAGGCCAATCAGGAGATCAACCGCACCTATCACGGATTGGATCACGCCTTTCAGGCCTATTTGGGGCAACCCACTGTGCCCAATTGGATGACCTTTGGCAAATATGCCTCGCGCGAAGCGGGTCAACAGATCATGAATCTGGAGGCCTCCCTGGAAGCCTTACACACCTTGGTCACCCCTGACGGCACCTTGGTCAATGATGAGCGTTCGACCAAGGCTTTGATTCAGGTCATGGCCCAAGACAAAATGGTGGAGCAGTCCATGCGCATGGCGGCCAAGAGCATGGGTATCAACCCCGCTCTGCCTCCGGCAGATTTGGTCAAAGAAATGGTCAAAGATCTCGCCAGTTCTCCCTCGGCGGCCCCTGGTAAAATTGCCACAATCACGGGCAATCTCGAAAAATTACATGCCGCCCTGGTCAAAGGCAATACCCGGATTTACCACAATATTGTGCCCGCTTACGATACCTTCATGAAAGCTGAAATGGCAGGCGGTGACGGCATTGATGCCCTGCAAAAAGCCGGATACGGGGGCAAAGGCGGCCTCTTTGTGGACCGCAGCACGACCACGGGCAAAGATCCCCAGGGATTTGTTCTGGACGCTTTCAAAAAATACAAAGCCGCCAAAAATATTCACGATCAGATTCAGGTGCTCGAAGCCCGCAAACAGTCCTCAGGGGATGCCAATGGCGCACTGCAAAAGGAGATCGATGGGCTGCAAAAACAGCGCGGTGAGATCATCCATGCCGCCAATTTGTTGATTGGTTGCCAAGAGCAAATGGGTATTTTGCAAGACACAGATATTTTTACCGATCCCCTGGTCAGTGGTATGTTGGGAGCCATGTCGGGTACCATGACGCTGACCGATGAATTGGGCACCTCTTCGCTTTTGCCGGGGGCCACCCCCGCGACGTCCAATTGGGCAGACTTCCCCACCCGCATGGGCCTGAGCGAAGTGCCTGTGGCTGATCTGAGCAAATACCGGATTGCCAATCCTCAGGCCGGAGATCCGCCTGCCGGCACAGATCCCTCGCTGCCTGCTGTGGTGCGTGTCGAAGGCCCCAGCGCTGGCAATGTGCGCTATTTTAAGACCAATGGCAATGCGGGTACCATCAGCACCTATTTCGCCGATCGCACCTTTGATTCAGCCAAAGCGGTCAAAATCAGTGCAGCACCGCCCCGCGATTTGCAACCACTCTACCGACACAATGTCGAAGGCAAAGTTGAGTTTTATGATCGGGCGCTGGAAGCCCAGGCTGTCAGCAATGGGCCCTTGGGCCTCTTGGGCAATGGGGCCGGTCATATCCTCTTTGATTAAAGCGCTGGGCTTTGACTAAAGTGGCAGGGTAAACCAAAACGTCGAACCGACACCTGGTTGGCTTTCCACGCCGACTTGGCCCCCATGTAATTCGACAAATTTTTGCACCAGCGAAAGCCCAATGCCTGTGCCATCGATGGCCATGGTTTCGGGGGCGCGCATAAAACGTTGGAAGATCAGGGCCTGGGATTCGGCTTCGAGTCCCACCCCATTGTCTTTGAGGCTGATCTTGACCCACTTGGGAATGTCTGATTCTGGCGTAGGTTCAAGGCCTACCTGGAGCTGGATTTGACCCCCAGGGGGTGTGAATTTGAGCGCATTTGAGAGCAGGTTTAAGAGCACCTGGGTGATGCGCAGCGGGTCCATATTTACCACCAAGCTCTCTTCAGGGAGTTGCAATTCCAGGCTTTGGCCCTTTTCCTGGGCTTTTTCACGCACCATTTCACAGGCGGTATTCACCACCTCGTTGAGGTTTTCAGGCCGAATATCCAGGCGCAATTGACCGGCTTCGACCTTGGAAAGATCCATCAGGTCTTCCATCAGTCCCAGCAATAATTTGCCTTCGCGCTCGATGGAGCTGGCGGCTTGGTGGACCCGCTCAGGCAAATCCAAATCCAATAAAATTTCGGGCCAGCCCAAAATGGCGGTCAGTGGGGTTTTGAGTTCGTGGGACAAGTTGGCAATCAGCTCACTTTTGCGTTGGCTGATGGTCTGCAACCGCCGGTTTTCGGCTTCGATTTCGGCTTGGCTGGGCAAAACCACCCAGGCCAAAGCCAGGTAATCTTGGAGTTCAGCGGGGTAGAGAATCACATGGCGGGTTTCGTTTGCCGTCACCAAGCGACTTTGAAACGGGCTTTGAAACTTTTGTTTCGAAGCTTGCAATTCGGGAAAAAACTCAGCAGGGGTGCGATTGTAAAGTTCGGCTGAGGGCATTCCCAGCCAACGGGCCGCAGTTTCATTTAAATCCAAAAAATGGCTGAAGGCCCTGTCTGTCAGGATCAAGGGCATCTGCATCTGAGTGAACAGTGCATGATAGACCTGAGCAGGTACAGGGCCTTCTAACATGTTTGTTTACGCGGGCCCCAACATCTGGAGCCCGCCAACGGTACTAACGACGGCGATCGCCACGGTCGCGATCTCCACCACCGCCAGCGCCAGCGCCTCCGCCAGGACGATAGCCACCGCCACCGCCATTGCGGGGACGGCGATCCCGGTCTCCACCGCGATCACCCCCGCGGTCGCGGTCGCCCCGTGGGGGGCCGCTGCGGGCGGGCATGCTTTCGCGCTCACCGCGCTCATAAGGAGCGGGGGCGCTTTCACGCACTTCAACTTCTTGTTCGAGGCCGAGGTTGATCCGGCCTTGGGCATCAATTTCAGCTACGCGAACTTTGACGGATTCACCGACGGAGAAGACATCTTCGATGTGGCGGGGACGGCCAGGCACCTTGGAGATGTGCAAGAGACCGTCTTGGCCAGCCAGCACTTCGATAAAAGCACCAAAGGTTGTCAGTCTCACCACTTTGCCTTCGTAAATTTTGCCGATCTCGACTTCTTCGGTCAGGCGCAGAATCCAGGCTCGGGCTGCATCTGCAGACTCCTGGTCGGGTGTCACGATAAAGACCATGCCGCTGTCTTCGATGTCGATTTTGACACCGGTCTCTTCGACGATCTGTTTGATCATTTTGCCGCCTGGCCCGATCACCGCGCCGATTTTTTCGGGGTTGATCTGCATCGTCAGGATGCGTGGGGCAAACGGTGAGAGCTCAGGGCGGGGTTTGTCGAGGGCTTCACGCATTTTGCTGAGGATATGCAAACGGGCTTCGCGGGCCTGTTCGAGCGCGGTTTTGAGGATATTCATATCCAAACCGTCGATTTTAATATCCATCTGCAGGGCGGTGATGCCTTTTTCGGTACCGGTGACTTTAAAATCCATGTCGCCGAGGTGGTCCTCAACGCCCTGGATATCTGTCAGCACCGCATAACGGGGGCCCTCTTTGATCAGGCCCATGGCCACGCCGCCCACCATGTCTTTGATCGGCACGCCGGCATCCATCAGGGTCAGGGTGCTGGCGCAGGTGCTGGCCATCGAGGTCGAGCCGTTGGAACTCAGAATCTCGGAGACCACACGAATGGCGTAGGGAAACTCACTTTCGGGCGGCAGGATGGGTAAGATCGCCCGTTCTGCCAGATTGCCGTGACCAATTTCACGTCGGCCGGGGCCGCGCAGGAACTTGGGTTCACCCACAGAATAGCCGGGGAAATTGTAGTGGTGCAGATAGCGTTTGCTGGTGTCGGGATCGGTGCCATCGAGGATCTGGGCATCACTCAAGGAACCCAGCGTGGTCAACGACAGGGCCTGGGTGGTTCCACGCATAAACACAGCCGAACCATGGGTCCGTGGGGCAATGCCGACTTGGCAATTGATCTCGCGGATATCTGCGGGCTTGCGGCCATCAATGCGAACGCCTTTGTCCAAAATGGCGGCGCGCATCATGCGTTTTTCCAGTTTGTAGAAAGCATTGCCCGTGTCTTTGGGACGAGAGGCAATCAGGGCCTTCATTTCGTGGCCATCAGGCAATTCAGCGACTTCGGCTTCAAAGGCCTTGCGAATGCCTTTGATCTGCTCACTGCGGGCTTTGTTGTCCACGGTTTGCATGGCTTCGGTCATTTTGCCTTCAACCTGCTCCTGGATATATGCCAAGATCCGTTCGTCGACGGTGTAAAGCGCAGGCTGCATTTTGGGCTTGCCCAAGCGCTCTGCAAAGGCTTTGATCTGGGCCACAATGTGGCGGATTTCTTTGTGGGCGATGGTGATGGCTTCAAGCATCAGCTCTTCGTTTAACATCTTGGCACCGGCTTCCACCATATTGATGGAGTCGTCGGTACCGGCCACGATCAGATCCAATTCACTCTCTTCGATTTGTGGGAAAGTGGGGTTGATCACCCATTCGCCATCAATTCTTGCAATGCGCACAGCGGCCGTGGGGCCATCGAAGGGAATATTCGAAAGGCTCAGCGCAGCAGAGGCACCCAGGCAAGAGAGAATATCTGGCTGGACGATCTGGTCGCTGGAGATCAATTGAGAGACGACTTGCACTTCGTTGCGGAAGCCATCGGGGAAAAGGGGGCGAATCTGGCGGTCAATCAGACGGGCGCTCAGGGTGGCGCTGTCGGGGGGGCGGCCTTCACGGCGGATGAATCCACCAGGGAAACGCCCCACAGAGTACATTTTGCTTTCATAATCCACGGTCAGGGGCATGAAGTCGATGTCTTTGGCTTCAGATGTGGCAACTGCGGCCACAAAGACCATTGTATCACCGGAGCGGACGACCACCGCCGCATTGGCCAGAGGAGACAGAACGCCTGTTTCAATGCGAATGACTTCTCCCCCCACCTCAAATTCAACGAATTCGGGGGTTGTATTCATTTCAACTTACCTGTATCTTTCGCGGGGTCACCCGTTTTATTTTTTGAGACCAAGACGATCAACCAGCTGAATATGACGTTCGGGGCTGGTGTTGGCCAGATAGCGCAGCAATTTGCGGCGACGGCCGACCATTTTGATCAGGCCACGGCGGGTGGCGAAGTCTTTTTTGTGTTTGTTGAGATGCTCTGTCAGATACTGAATGCGGGCAGTCAGCAAAGAGACCTGCACTTCGGGTGAACCCGTATCTGTGGGGTGAACATGGCTGGCGGTGATCAAATCTGTTTTTTCAGTTTTCGTAAAAGACATAAAACTATCCTAATACCTCATTCTTAATTTAAAGCCGGTGACTTTGGTGTGAGTGCTTTCCGGCATTTTGGGGGTGCGTGTCTGATTCTGAGAATCCACTTTGAATTCAGAGCGAATCAAGATTCACGCGGGTGGGGTTTTTAGGGGACTTCCCCTGTATACACAAATTCTGTATACACACTTTTCCACTTTATCGTTAAGCATTGTACCAATTGGCAGCCCAGCTAACAAGCAATCCCAAGTGGTCAAGCTGAAAAATGCACACCTGTTTTAGACCCGGCGGCGGTAATTGTCATCACAAGCAATCCGTGATTTTATCCCGACACGGTGTCAGGAAAAAAAATAACACGTCTTCGTCAAATTCAATTTGGATATTAGGCATATATTTCTTCCTCTTCAAAAGAAGATTCAGACGTTGCTGTAACCTTCCCTAACTTTTCAAAAGCAACAGACTCACGGTATTCTTTTGCTTCAGCAATTTTTGTAAATTCCACAGTTGCACCAAATTTGTGAGCAGCCTTTTCGATATCTTTAAGACCAACACGGAAAAACTCTTTTCTGTTATTCACTCTGTTCAATCGAGACTCATTGAATAGCTTGTGCAACTGATTTTCTAGTCCGGGCGCATCCTCTGAATAAATCATGGCATGAACATCAAAAGGAAATGGAACGGATGCATCACCCAATTCTTTCACGCGGTCCATTGGGTCAAGTCTACGAGTCATGCCAATTTTAAATACATCTTCACCAAATGAGCCGATATTTGAAATCACATAAACGTGACCACACTTTGTGAGCTGGGCTTGTGAAATAGCTCTTTTCTTAGCTTCTTCGGCATCATGTAGGCGTATCTCTGCTTCAGCAAGTTTTTGCTCTAAT
>JBFWRL010000105.1:0-19849 GCA_050248915.1 Candidatus Sericytochromatia bacterium | reverse complement strand
GGCCCAGAGGGACGCCCGCTGCATTGAGCAACAGGGCCTCAATTTGAACTGGGCCTGGAGGTAAATTGAGCCACATGGCCCATTCCCCTGTTTGCAAATCTCGGGGATTTAAACTGCGCTTTTGGGGGGCCTGGCCTGGACTTGTTAAGACCAGTTGCAATTGTAGCCCTTCCAAAGTCGCGTTGTTGGATTGAATCTGGCCCAGGATTTTTAAACTGGCAAGCGCCGAATTGCCAGTGTTTGAACCAGCCGACCCCGCTTGGGCAGAGACATTCAAGCCAGCCAGTGCCCGGAAGGGAGTGACCAATTCAACAGAACTACAGCCTGTGAGCATGACAAACGTGGCAGATAACAACCATTTCGTCCCGATTTGAAACATAGCAACCCAGAATAGACACAGTTTTTTTCCATTTTAACATTCAACGCCCTTAAAAAATACCCGCCACCCAGGCAATTCGGGTGATGCATTTGAAAATGGGGTTTTAGCGGTGTATGATTCAATTAAATTTACAGCCAAATCCGGTAAGAACCTGCTTAGGAGCCCGTTATGACCCAGCCCCGTTTTGGATTTTCGCATTTTCGTTCGGCTTGTGAAGCGCTGTTGTTGAGCGTGGGTCTGGGACTGGGTCTACTCTTATTGGGCATATACCTGCTGGAAACATATGGCATCTTTTTGTTTTTGGCTCTGCCTTTTGGGATGGGACTGGCTTCGAGTCTCACTTATAGCCACCGATCTGGCCGCATAACGGGCCTCACCCTTGGCAGATTTGAACAGTTCAAACTGGGACTGCTGAGCCTGTTGGTGCTGTCGCTGGGAATATTGGTTTTTGCCTTAGAAGGGGTGATTTGCTTGCTCATGGCTGCGCCATTGGGAATTGTTGCCAATCTTTTGGGCGTCTCCCTGGGACAAAGACTGGGTAAAAATGGCAAAGGCAATTCCATGCCACTTTCGGTTTTGATGCTGGCAGTGTTGCCCAGCTCACTGGGACTGGATTTTGTGCAAGAAAGTGAATTTAAAAAACCAGATGCCCGCTTGCGGGATGTCACCACCAGTGTTGAAATTCAAGCGCCCCCTGCCGTGGTCTGGGAGTCGGTCATTCGCTTTCCAAAGCTGCCAGCACCAACGGAACCCCTGTTTCAATTGGGCATCGCCTATCCCACCCATGCTGAGATCATTGGCGAAGGTGTCGGCGCCCTGCGAACCTGCCATTTTTCCACAGGGGCCTTTACCGAGCCAATCACAGTCTGGAATAGGCCCCATGAACTGGCCTTTGACGTGGTGGCCCAGCCCAACCCCATGACCGAATTGACCCTTTGGAAAATCCATCCCCCCCATTTGGAGGGTTATTTTGTCTCCAAACGGGGCAAATTTGAATTGACGCCTCTGCCGGGGGGGAAAACCCGGCTGACAGGCACCACCTGGTACAGTCAGCGGATTTATCCTGAAGCCTATTGGTCGCTCTGGACCGATGGCATCATTCACAGCATTCATGAGCGGGTCTTGGGCCATATTCAAACCCAGGCCGAAAAGGCCTTTCAAACCAAAGGTGAATTACAGGCTAATGGCTGAAGTAATATTTGGGCAGACCGCTGTGATTGGCTTGGCTAATCGGCCTAAACTGGGTCGCTGTCTGGTTTAGATACGAGGCCTTGTGTTTCTGGCTATAGCCTTTGTCGGTGCCTGTTTGGGGAATATACGCCAGATGAAAAGCCGCTTGTGGATTGATTTTTTGCAGGGCTTTGAAGGCCTCTTCCCCCCGGTTTGAGCCCGTTTTTGAGCCATCGTCAGAATAGGTGGCATCCAAAAAATGGGCAGCGCCCACGGTGACGTTTTGCCAGCGCCCGCCTGCCAAAACCGGGGGAGAGGCACTGGCCACCCCTTGTAAAGCCGTTTGCACGGCAATGCCTCCAGCCGAGTGGCCTGCCAGTTCAATACTGCCAATCTGGGCCTGGGCAGGCAACATGCCACTCAAGCGTCCCATCACATCGGCGTTAAATCTCTGAAAGGTCTCTGGGCCCGCCATCCACGCCGAGGCACTGCGCCCACTGAGATCTTTGGCCGGACCTTGTGGCACAGCTATCACTGCATTGTTTTTGCGGGCCCACTCCATTAACTCGGGGCCAAGTCCGTTGCCAGATTTGCCCAAGGCACTGGAGACACCGCCGTTCCAACCGTGAAAATAATACAGCACTTTGACGGGTTTGGCATAATCCAGGCCCTGGGGCACAACAATGGCCGTCTCTTTGTCTTTGCCACTGTGCTGATTGCTGTCTAAGCTGCCTACCCAGGCCTGGGCCACGCCGGGCAGATTTTTGACGGCATTAAGGGCCACCTGACTGGCTCCGGGCCCCGCTTCGACCACGGGGGTGCCTGGGGGAGGAAAGAGCAGGGTCTGGGGCGCGGCGGAGGCTGCCGGGGTGGGGGTGACACTCAAAGTATGGGCCTGGGCTGTATTGCCAGTTGGGGAGGGTGCCTGCCCTGCGACTCCGCTCTGGGTCCGAGGAGGGGGCGGCGGGGGTGCGTTTTGGGGCCGCGAAGCGCTGGGTGTGGGCGACAGCGTTTGTGTGAGGGGACGGAGATATATCGAGAAAGAGGAGCCAGGTTGGGACATATATTGCCTCTGTTTTCAGATCTGCTGTTGAGATTATACCCCTTTTAAGCAGATTTAATTTAAGCAGATTTAATCGCAGGCCTGCTTCTGCATCGGCCCGAGATGCCTTAAAATGAGAGGATGTTAAACCTGAATCCTTTTTTAAGTCGCTTCATTCTGGTCGGCACTTTGCTCTCTCTGTGGGGGGGAGCTGTGTCTGCGGCCCCTGCTGGTCAGGGCTATGAATTTTCGGGCAATGGCAAGCGGGTTTTTCCCTGTTTGAGCCAGCTCTATACCTCTGTCCCCTTGGACAGCATGCCCCTGGTATTAACCGAGCAGCAAAAGGCCTTGCAACTGGCTTTGGCCCGTCAACAGACCGCGCTGGCCCAGGCCAAGTCCTGGCAGGCTGAAGGGCTCAGCTTGACGTCTGCGCAGCTGCGTCAGGTGGCTGAGATCGTGGCCCAATTGCCTGAACAGACCCGCTTGGATGCCTTAACGCGCCACTTGACCCCCTATTTGCTCAAAGGCGAAGATGGCTGTGGCAATACCCATTTTACCGCCTATTTCGCCCCCCTGATTCAGGTCAAAAGCAAGCCGGATGCGCAGTACAAATACCCTGTCTACCGCAAGCCTTCCAGTTGGCCCCAAGGCAAGGTGCCGAGCCGGGCCGAAATTGACCAGCAGGGCGCACTGAAAGGGCTGGGGCTGGAAATTGGCTATGCAGCCAGTTTGCTGGATATTTACATGTTGCAGGTCCAGGGCTCTGGCCTGGCCCATTTTCTCGATACGGGCGAAAAAATCACCTTTCAATATGGGGGCCAGAATGGCCTGCCTTACAGCAGCCTGGGCCGCTTGTTGGTAGACAAAGGCCATGTGCCCGCTGACCAGATTTCATTAAATGCAATTCGGGACTTTTTTGCCAAACAACCTGATCTGATGCCAGAATACCTCGCGCGCAATGCCAGCTATACTTTTTTTGACAAGGTCAAAGCCGGCCCCAAAGGCAGCCTGGGAACCGAGGTCGTGCCAGAGATCTCGATTGCGGTTGATCCGGTATTTATTCCGCTGGGCAGTGTGCTCTTGGCCGAGATTCCCCGCTTAAATGCCCAAGGTGAGTTGGTGGAGCATGTTTACCGGATCTTGGTGGCCCAAGATACGGGGGGCGCCATCAAAGGACCAGGACATATCGACCTGTTTATGGGCATCGGCCCAGAAGCCCAGGCCAAAGCCAGCTCATTGCACCACTACGGACGCCTCTGGCTGTTGGTACCCAAGCAATAGTTCCCGTCTCTCTTTTCAAAAGCTGGAATTCAGGCTGGCCAAAGCAATTCTGCCAGGGTATCCAAATCCTGGGCCTCGCGCCAATGGGGAATACAAATCTGGTAATGGGGATTGCTGTAACGGTGCAAAAACAAGAGCGCCAGCATTTCTTTTTCGATGCCTCTGCGATGGTCTGGGTCCAGGCCGTAACCCGCAAACAAGGCCTCTAGGCGCGGAGACTGGCCTTGCACCATAAAGCAGACGGGCCCGAGCCAATCGTAAGCAGCAGGCCCGATCAGGCTGTCGGCAAAGTCAATCACGCCGCTGAGCTGCCAGTTTTGCCCCACTTGTTTGACCAAAAGATTTTGGGGGGTGTATTCCCCCGTGAGCAAGACAAAGGGTGTTTGAAGCAAGCCAGCCTTTTTTTCGAGGCTGGGCAATTGGCCCTGCAGCCAGGTGGGCAAACTTTCTAAAAGTCCAGCGGGCAAACCCTGTGAGCGGTGACGGGCCAGGTAATTTTCGAGCGCATAGTCCCAATACAGTTCCCAGGGCGGATCTAATTCGGGCAATGATTCTGAAGGCAATTGGTGCACAGCCCGCATGAGCTGCCCAATTTGGCTTAAGACCGTCAGTTTATTCTTTTCACTTAATTCGGGCCACACCGTTTGCAGCAAATGCCCAGGCACAAACGACATGACAATATAGCCCCAGTGATTGGCCTCAGCGGCGTAAATCCATTCGGGAAAAGTCACAGGCAGGGACTGCCCTTTGAGGGCCTTTAAAACCCGCAATTCAGTTTCCCATTGGTAGCGCTGAAAAGGCGGGAAGAGCTTGATCACCTGGGCCTGACCACAGGCAAAGACCGCATTGGCTCCCCCCGAAATGCGGTGAAGATCCTGAGCCAAATTGCAGTGTTTGGCGATGGTCTGAGCTGCAGCTTGCAATGCCTGCAAAAGGGGCCCATCCACCTCGATTTGCTGATCAAAGTCTGTGGCTGAGATCTGTTCTGGCAGGTGAAACATCTGGCAAGGTGCGCTGTTTTAATTCACTGCCGCAGGGGCTGAATCTGGGGATGTGGGTTGTGCCGGTGCCTGATTCGGTTTGACTTTGGGCGGGCATTTCGGCTTGACCGTGATATTCACAGGAGGCACTTCAAAAAGCGTGGTATCCACTGCCCCTGGGCGCTTGCCCCAAACAATGACCTGCATGGGCACATGTAAAACCGGGCTGAGATTAAAGTCTGCGCATATGGCCGGAGAGACGGCCACTTCCACCTCGACCTTTTTCTGGTTGGGGGGATAGACCAGCACCTGGGCAAAATTGACCGCAGGGGCAATCACGCGAAACTGGGGCGCACTTAGGTCCCCGGTATTAATGGTTAAAAAGGTGCGTACACTGCTCTCTTGCCCCGAACTCAAATCGACCCGCAACAGCGATTGGCTCAAACTGGCATCGGGGATGTTTTTGAGCTTGCTGGGCACCACCAAGGTGGCGGCACTCTCATGGTGAGCGCGGTAGCCCGTTGTGCCCGCTGAACCAGGAATATACAGGGCCAAATTGGCTTTCCAATCGGAGCGGGTCAAATCTTGCACCGAGCTACACTCAGGGGGGGAGACATGGATCTCCAGGGCACTGGGGCAGGTTTTGTCTTTGCTCGGGCGGCAACTCAATTCGCCGTTTTTGATCAGGACCCGATCGGCCAAGGCCTCGTTTTTGAGGCTGACATTTTCCCAACCGGGGGGAATCGCAATATTGTACCCCAACATGCGCTCGGCTTCAGAGCCCGCAGCATTGTTCAGACTCAGGCGCAGGCCAATGGTTTTGTTGCCCGAAGTGGTGCTGCAATCCACTTTATTGGGTTCGAGGGAGAGAAACACCCCTTCCAGCGGCGCTTCGGAAACGGGGGGCAATTGGCGAAAGCCAAAATGTGACCAAAAGGTTTTGTCCACACCCAGATCGGTGGACTGGGTGGATTTGTGGACATAGTCCACGGTGCCGGAAATATTGGTCAGGGCCTTGAGGGCGTCGTTGCCTGAGGCGTTGATGGCACTCTGCAAATTCGATTCATTGAACGCCAAAGCCTTGACGCTCTGGCTCATTTGGTACATTTCACTGACCACATAATCCCCACAGGTGCCGGTCAATTTGCAGCAATTTTCAAACTCCGACCAATTCGGAGAGCCTGGAAAAGCCAAAATCTGGGCCAGTGACACCTTGGCTGCCAGCAACGACTTTTGCTTAATATCTGTCTTAATATTGCCTGCATAGCCCAAATAGTCGAGTTTGAGCTGGGCCTGGCCCTGGGCGTTTTGGTCTATCATCTGCAAAAAAGAATAGCTGAATTTGCTGATCGTGCCTTCTGTGGTGGCCACGGGTTTGCCTGGCAGTGAATCGCGGCAGGCCGAAGAAGTATTAAGGGTGACCAGCCGGGGCCCGGCAAATTTAAAGGTGCGGCCCAGGGTCTCAGCGGAGCCGGGCTCATTGGCGTACGAAACCGGCACCAAATTGGCGGTGTCTAAGGTACCGCTATAATCCCCCAAACCGCGCCGGGTGGCCGCCGAAACAGCTTTGTCGACTTCGTCCCAATGCCCACAGCCGGGCAAAAGCAAGAGACTCACTGCACAGGCAGATTGAATCAAGACGCGGGGGGAAAGGGATAAAGACATATTAAACACTCCTGGCCACTTTTGAATCGGGTGAAGATCATTTTACCTTAGAAAGAATTACTTTTAGGTTCTCTGTCTGAGGGGCAGGAGCACAGCTCTTGAGAAACCAACGGCCCCCCTTTCTTGTCTAAAACCGAACACCTTGCCAGCTTGAACCTAACCTGAAAGACCCCCATTTGATGTAAAATACGGAAAGAAATCGCTATCAGTACCTCAAAAACGACAGGAAAATTATGATCTCTTCCACCGCGACGCCCGAAACCCTGAACCCCTCCAACCCAGACTTTCAGGAGCAGCTGATTCAGGAATACCTGCTCGATCAGGGCAAAATTACCCCCGAGCAGCTCTCTTTGGCAGTGGCCCGGCTGCGCCAAATTAAGGTGGAACAGCAGCGTGAACAGCGGGCGGTGAGTTATGTTGTGGATCAAAAAGGCTACGCTTTGCGCAAGGTCAATCCCTGGTCGGGAGAGGTGCTCGAAAGTTTGGATTTGCCAATCAGCCGCAAATTTCGCCCCCGTTTTTTTGGCGTCGATTGGATGCCCGCCGGCAGTGGCAGTGTCTATCTCTTTCACGCCAGCAATGCACGCGAATTGGGGGAAATTGCCTGGGAAGATGCCGAAAACAACCCTGGTGGCATCACGGTTTCTGACCGCTTTACCCACCTGTATTTTGGCGAACTCGACGACCACCCGTATCTGGCCCTGACCCAGCAATTGCACTATGGCTATTTCCCCATCTCACCCCAGCGCTCGCTGCCCCTGGATTTAATGGTCTCGCCCTCGGGCCAGCATATTTTTGTCACTGATCGCGGTCGGGGTGCGATTTTTGTGGTCGAAAGTGAGACCTTTAAAATTACAGGCATTTTAAGTGTGCGTCCCGCTGGCAGCAAAAAGACCCTCAATCTGGCTCCCAGCCTGGATGGGCAGAAGCTGTATATCACCGACAACCACACCCCCTCGCTCTTGATGGTCAATCTCAAAACCCTCAAGATCAAACGTATGCCTTTGCCTTATGGCATTTTGGGCAATATTCAAATCTCCAGTGATGGGCAATGGCTGTATTTGCAGAGCACCCGCCCCGACGAAAGTGTCGAAATCGTCGTGGTAGACACCACCAATCTGCTGTTTAAAGCCAGTATTCCGCTCAAAGGCAATCTTTTCAGCAGTCTCGACGATCCTTGTGATCTGATGGCTGTTAGCCCCCTGAATAATTTTATGGTCTTTATGACCTATGTCGATGTGCCTGCCATGTTTACCCCTTGGCTGAACATTATTGACCTCGAAAGCAACAAGTTGATCGATCGCTATGCCCTCTTTGCCGAAGACACCAAACCCAGCTTTTTGGCCTTTGCCTCTTCCAAACCCGATGGCTATTTCCGCTCAGATATCCGCATCTTGGATGTTTTGCTGGACATGAATTTTATCTCTTTTCAAGACGTGGAAGAGGCGGAGTGGACCATTCAAGAGACCATGGGGAAATCCCAATCCAGTTTTGCCCATCTGCTCGAAGACCCCCATGAAGCTGTAAGCAGTGCCGATGACTTGGATTTTAGCCATGTCTTTGAACTCGATGCCGAAGACGAAGCGGAACTGGAGGCCTTTGAACAGCAACGGGGCAATCCCGAAGAGGACTACCCCGTTTTAAACGAACATCAACTCGATCCCAGTATCTTGATTCAGTTTAAAGAAACCCTCTTGCGGCGCTACGAATTTGTGCCGATCAACCAACTCAACGGCATTTTCAGGGTGGCTGCAGTCAATCCCGGTCGGCCCGAAATTGAAATGATCACGCAAAAGATCTTTCCCGACATGCCACTCTACTTGATCCCCTTTGAAAAAGACGAATTTGACCGCTTTATGCGTGAGTTTTACGCCCAGATTATCACCCGCATGAAAAAGATTGTCAGTCGCATGACACCGGCCCAACGGGAAGAATTTGCCACAACCGCTCCCGAAGGGGTGATGGAAAACCTGCTCGAACAAGGGCTGCCTCCCGCTCCACCACCGGAACCCAAGCCACCCGCTGAGATGAACGCAACCCCTGCAGCAGAGCCCAAAACACACAAACAAAATCCGGATCAAAACCAGGGCCAAAATCTGAACCAAGCAGAAACACAAGCCGCTGCCAAAGTGGACCCCACTGCTAAAGCTGAGCAAAAAACTGACATCAAGCCCGAAAGCAAGTCGGAGCAAGAGGGCTCTGAAAAGAGCGAAGACAGTGCTGACGCCAACACTGAATCTGAAGAGAAAGCCGAAATCGACTTCTCCCTGTTGACCACCGAAAAGATCAACGAAGTGCTCTCGCGCTATTGTTTAAACGAATTCCGCAAAATTTGGGGCATTGACCTCAGCGGCGAAGTGGAAGCCCTCGACACCCTGTTGCCCTTTGTCGATCGGGCCCGCAAAGAGCTGATGAACTTCGACTACACGATCATTCGCATTCCCGATCTGTTTAACCAATTCTCGCTCGAAACCGTGATCACCAAAGAGGTCTTTCACCAGCTTTTGGCCCCACTTTTGCCAGCCAAAAAGTCGACCCTGGCCCCCAATGCCCCCAGCGCACCTCCCAATAACTTGCAAGAAATTGCCAGCCGGGTCAAGGCCACCAATGGCAGCCCCAGTCCCGCTGGTGGCGCTGTTGCCACGCCGCAAAAGAGCATTCAGTATGAAGCCGACGATCAGGTCTTGCGCTCCGACGATTTGCCCAATGACCACTTTTTGATCCACGATGCCGAACGCCAACGGGTGATTGAATTTAACAACAAAGGCCAGATCACCTGGCAAATTGGGGCCAAAGATGGCATCGGCCACATGGAGCTGATCGAACCCTCCAACCCGATTCGCCTGCCCAGTGGCAATACCCTCTTTGCCGATGCGGGCACCGACACCGTTTACGAGGTCTCCAAATCGGGCCAGGTGCGTTGGCAATTTCCGCCTGCAGACAAATCATCAGATATTCGCTTGCACCGCCCCCTCAAAGCGATGCGCAAACTCAATGGCAATACCATTATTGTCGATCAGGGCAACCACCGCATTATCGAAATCAACCCCCAGAACAAGATCGTTTGGCAATATGGCATCACCAGCAGTGTGGGCATTACCCGTGGGCGCTTGTACAGCCCCTCGGATATGCAGGTGCTCAAAGGGGGGCATTTTTTGATCACCGACACCGACAATCACCGGGTGATCGAAGTCAACCAAGAAGAAGAGATCATCTGGCAATTTGGCAATCCCGAAAACAAATTGGGCAGCGGCTATGGCTCGCACTCCAACCAGCTCAATGCCCCGACCCAGGCCTTTCGTTTGCCCAATGGCAATACCCTGATCTCCGACAGCGAAAACCGCCGCGTGATCGAAGTCAATCCCGAAAAAGAAATTGTCTGGATCTTTGACACGGGCATTGAAAAGGCTTCCGGCGGTGCTTTCTCGTTTATTCCCAATCGCCTGATTCGCATGGGCAATGGCAATACAGTGGTTTTCAGCCCCCTCTACGTGATCGAAGTGACCCGCCTGCTGCGCCCGCTCTACCTCTACCAATACGGCACCTTGCAAAAATCCCCCGATTACGAAAAGCTGCGCAGCGAAAGTGGCAAAATTGTCGAATTGTCGAGCAAACCCTCCCATGAACGCATCAATGAAATGGCGAGGCAGGCCGCTCACAGCTATGTGACCACCAAGGCCAATTTGCTCGACATGGAATTGCCCCTGATCGACAAACAGGAAAACCGCGTGTATATTATCAACCGCCAGAAGCAAATCATTTGGCGCTTTGGTGAAAGCCACCCGCGCAGCCCCGAATTTATCGAACGCCCCCAATATGTGCAAATCTCCGAACGCGAAGACAGCGAAGTGCTGCTCACAGATACCGATCGCCACCGCGTCATTCGCATTTATCGCCCAACCAAAGAAATTCTCTGGCAATACGGCGAAGCCGGTGTCATGGGCAGCCGCCCCGGACTGCTCGGCCACCCGCGCAGTGCGGTGCCCACCCCTGCCGGCCATATCCTGATCACCGACCAATACAGTGGCCGCGTGCTCGAGGTCAACGAACTCAAGCAGATCATCTGGAGCTTTGGGGGCTGGGACAGTGGCATCAATCCTCTCAACGCCCCTTATTACGCCGAAGTGACCACCGACGACACCGTCTTGATCACCGATTGGAGCAATCACTACGTGATCGAGGTCAACCGCGAGGGAGAAATTGTCTGGCAGTATGGCACGCTCAAAAATCCCGGCAATGGCCCCCATCAGCTGATGTACCCCGAACGCGCCATTCGCTTGATCAACGGCAATACCTTGATTGTCGACACCCGCAACCACCGCGTGCTCGAAGTCGATCCTGCCGGAGGCGTGTTTTGGCAATTTGGCGGCTTAAACTCCGAAAAATCCCACAAAAAGATCAGCAATCCCACAGCGGCTTACCGCCTCGACAATGGCCACACGGTGGTCGTTCACAGCGGCAACCGACAGGTCTTAGAAGTGACCCACCACTCCGAAGTGGTCTGGAACTACCTGCTGCCTTCCAAAGTGCGTTAAAAGGCGCTCCCAGTGAGGCCGTACCGCATCCTGCTGGCCCTGGATAAGTTTAAAGGTACGCTCTCTTCCCGCGAAGCGGCTCTGGTCCTTGAGCAGGGGCTGCGAGAGGGACTTGGCGCAAGGTTGCGTGAACACAACTGTGAAATACAAAATACCGACCTGCACAACATCGACATTAAAATCTGGCCCGTCAGTGACGGGGGCCAGGGCTTGCTTGAAGCCCTGAGGCAACCCCTGCAATTGGTGTTCAAACCCGTCTGGGTTTCCACCCCTCATGGCACTTGGACCCAAGCCCAATTGGGCTGGCAACCCACACAGCAGCGGGTTGTGATTGAATCCAGCCAGACCACGGGGCTGCATCTGATCCCGCCAGAATTGCGCCACCCGCTGCAACTCAACAGCGCAGGTTTGGGGGCATTCCTCCAGGCGGCAGCCGCATTAGACCCCCAAGAAATCCTGATTGGCCTGGGTTCCAGTGGCACGGTGGATGGCGGAATGGGATTGGCCCAGGCCCTGGGTTATGGGCTTTGGGATGCCGCTGGCCAACCCCTGCCCGCTTTGCCTGTACATGCCCGTCAATTGGCCCGGATCACTTTGCCAGAAACCCCGGTGTTTCACCCAGACCATCCCCCCCGGATCATCGGCCTGTGTGATGTCAATAATCCCGTCTTGGGCGCAGAGGGAGGGGTGCGGGTTTATGGCCCTCAAAAAGGCGCAACGGCAGCAGAACTGGATGAGCTGGAGACGGCAATGGCTCACTGGGCCAAGCGCTTGGTTTTGGATTTGGCACTTCCCACCTCAGCAGAAGCCCTGCTGACCTGCCCTGGCGCAGGGGCGGCAGGTGGCTTGGGAATGGGGCTCAAAGCCCTCTTGGGTGCAGAATTGCAATCCGGTGCACAATGGCTTTTTTCTGTCTCGGGGCTCGAACAGGCCCTACAAGCGGCGGATCTCTTGATCACGGGTGAAGGCCAATTTGATCAGCAATCGGGCTTCGGCAAATGGCCCGCCTACGTGATTGAAGCAGCCCAGAAAAAGAACCTCCCTGTTGTCTTGGTCACAGGGCAGCGCATTCAGGGCCCCGTGCCCAAAGGCCTCCTTCAGAGCTATGCCCTGGTTGACTTCGAACCCATGGCCGCTGAGTCGCCAAGTTTAAGCCAAGTCGCAATGATTCAAGTGGGGCGGATGATCGCTGAAAAAATAGACACAGGCAATCAGCGAAGTTGGTTTTAAAGTCACTTCAGCTTAAAATTGGATATCAGATTCAAAAAGGAGAGCACATGCATCGACGAAAGCGCTCCAAAGGCCACCATTGGCGCTATGTGGGCCAGATCTTGCTGTTTGCTTTGGTAAAAATGGCTCTATGGGCCGTTCTTGAGCTGCCTCCCGTTTGGGCCACAACCCAACTGGCGTCCATTGAAACTTCGCTTCAAACCTGCCTCGAAAACCACCCTGGAACCAGCAGCGAAACCCACTGTTATCGCAACAATGCCGGTGCGTTGGAAAGAGAAATCCAGCGGCTGTATTTTCTGCTCGGCGGAGACCAAAATCGGGCTTTGCAACAGAATCAACAGGTTTGGCAGAATTATGTCTCTGCCGAACAATTCTTTTTCGAATTTGCCTATTATGTGCCTGGCAGTCAATCACAATGGCTCAAGGCCCGCAGCAATTATCTGCTCTTTCACTCACGGGCAGTGGCGCTACAATCGTATCTCGACTTTGCCGAAGCCCATCGCTAAATCTACCTGTTAAATCCAAAGGAAAACCCTATGTCTGAATTGGCCCGCCGCTTGACCCTGCCGGATATTCTCTGTTTGGGCGTCAACGCGATTATTGGTTCTGGTATTTTTCTCTTTCCCGGTAAATTGGCCACCGTTGCTGGCCCCACCTCGATCTTTGCCTTTGTGCTCTGTGGCTTTTTGCTCGTGACCGTGGCCCTCTGTTATGCCGAAATGGCCGGTCTGACCCAGCGCAATGGCGGCTCGTATATCTATGCCCTGACCGCCTTTGGCCCCAAAGTGGGTTTTGTCGTGGGCTGGATGGCTTGGGTGACCTCAATCTTTTCTTGGGCGGCGGTGGCCAATGCCATCAGCTCCCAATTGGCCTGGTTTCATCCGGTTTTTAATGGCACCCTCGCCACCAAAATCCTGGCCGTTTCTTTGATTCTGGGCTTTGGCACCGTCAATTATTTCGGCGTCAAAATGGGCGCATTGACTGTGAACTTCTTTACTTTGGCCAAAACCCTGCCCCTGGCAATCTTCGTAGGCATTGGCCTCTTTCATATCAAAATGGGGAATTTTCAGGGCGCGCTCAACACCGACATGAACACCCTCGGGGCCGCGATTTTTCTCTCGCTCTGGCCGCTGCAGGGCTTTGAAACCACCCCCGTGGTGGCGGGAGAGAGTAAAAATCCCCGCCGCGATGTGCCCCTGGCCACAGTGGGCTCATTGTTGGCTGTGGCCCTCTTTTATACCCTGATCCAGATTGTCGCCGTGGGCAGCTTTGATGGCTTGGCGGGTTCCAAAAAGCCCCTGGCCGATGCCGCAGCCAGCTTTATGGGCCCGCTGGGTGCGACCCTGATGGCGGCTGGCGCTGCCATTTCGATGACGGGCTACAGTGCCGGCAATGCCATGGGCTCGGCCCGCTATTTGGAGGCCCTGGCCGAAGACCGCTTTTTGCCGCAATGGCTCAAAGGCATTCACCCCAAGTATTTCACCCCGGCCCGCGCCATTGTGATTACCATGAGTTTGACCGCTTTTATGGCGATTTGGCTGGACTTTAATGCCCTGGTAGACATCTCCAATCTGGCGGTGATCAGCCAATACAGCTCCACCTGCCTGGCCGTGATTTGGCTGCGGATCAAACAGCCAAATCTTGAACGCCAGTTTAAAATCCCCGGTGGGATCTTTTTGCCCGTGTTGGCCTGTCTGGTCTCGGCCTGGCTGATCAAACAGGTCAAACTGCCCGAGTTGATCTTTACGATCTGTGTGGTCTTGATTGGCATTGGCATTGCCTTTGCCAGCCGCAAATGGGATGCGCGCCAAGGCGTGCTGAGCGAAAACTAATTGCTACTCTTTTAAGACCATGTCGATACACATTACGGCCGCCAAGATCAGGCGTTTGAGGTCGGGTTTGTCTTTGACCTTGTCGGACATTTCCAGCACATAATTGTCGGCAGAGGTAAAGAGTTCTTTGCCCAAGCCGGCCCATTTTTTGGTCACGTGCGCAAATTCGGTTTCGCCCTGCAGAAATTTAAAATCCCAGCCTGTCCATTTGCCTTTAAGCGTACAGACCGCGTTGCCGGATTTGTCCATGACGTCGAATTTGCCGCCAATCGAAAAGAACTTCTGGGCAAAGCCGCCAATGTACTGGTCTTTTTCGTTAAAGACCTCGACCTTGGACAAGAAAATGGAAATCCCGCGTTTGATCTTAACCACCTGTTTGCCTTGGGTGTCGGTGATAATAATTTCAAAGGGCGTCATGCGTTTGTAATCGGTGAATCTGAAAATTTTGGTGAGCATGCCCAAATTGGGCTCGCGGCACTCCAGTACCTTGTCTCCGCCGTTGAGGTCGAAGATATCAAAATTATTGGCGGCTTTGAACATTCCCACATGTTCTTTGACCAAAAATTGGCTCAGTGTTTCCCAGCTCATACTCTGTTCCTCGTGTTTCGTTTAGGGGTGTGTTTTGGCTGCTTAGCAGACAAGGCAAGATAGCTTGTTTTGGGGGAAATGGCAAATGGCTCCCCCAACAATCCGCTGGGTCATGCGGCTTTGATTGGCGGGGTGACCAAAGAGGTGTCGGTTGAAGAGCTGCAAAAACAGCTCTGGGGGATTCAGATTCCTGCGGCAGCGGTGAATTAGGCAATCGCCTAAATGCGGTAGAAGTGGATCACGCCTTGAGCAGGGGATTTAAAGATTCTTTCAAGTCCTAATTTTGATTCTCAGAATAATCACTGAATCGGATTTATCAGCCCATTCCATCGCTAAAGAGTTCTAGTCTAAAGCGTCTGTTGTCCAAACATTGCTGAAGACTGGCAAGGGCATCCTTTCGAACCCCTTCTAGATTTTTGTTACTGACCCTGAGCGTGAGATCATGCAGTTCTTTGAGACTCGCCCCGACAGACTCTGAGGCGACAAGGGGATTATTCTGTAATTTTTTTCCGCGCAGCAATTCTGCTTTTCTGGCAGAGAATTGGTTGCAAACAGCCTCGCTGAGGACGTGGGTTTTCCATTTTTGGAAACTGACATGTCTGAGATAACTGCGAATCTCCTCCTCAGAGACCCGTTCATAAACGGGAAATGGTCTTTTGGTCTGGGGAGTCACTATTCTCCATGCATAGAGACAGGGTTGTATCTTATCTGCATTCATACGGGTTTGTTCCTTTTACTTGATCTAGTGCCGATTTAGGATGGTTGGATTGGGCATCACCGGATTTACCTTTTCAGGATTCCAAACGAGCAGAGATTTATTCATTAGCTGAGGGTTCAAAATCAGCATTCGAACCATTTTTTCTGCCCTGTGACTGTGACTCCAGCCCATACCGGAGAGTACTGCGGGTTCAGATTGTCTTTACATACATGAGGTATGATTTTAAGACAGCATCCAGGTCTTTCAAAATCGTTTTATCGTCGGGAATATGTTTGGCATCGTAGTATTTATGGGCAATGGTGGATTGCAGATAATTTCCCTACTTTATCTCAAGAATGAAGTTAATATTTATCACAAATCCCCCAAGAATTCAGACTCCGGATCGGTTCCTGTTACCAACAGATAATCACGCGCACGGGTACAAGCGACATAAAGCAAGTGGCGCTCTGTATTGTAAACTTCTTCTAAATCTGAATCATCTGTTACTGATTCAATCCGCTCTTGATGGGGAATGACTTCATCATCGCAAGCCATAACAACAACTGCTCGGAACTCAAGCCCTTTGGCCAGATGCATCGTACAGATAGAGACTTGACCACTGGCTGTATCCATATTCTCACTCAAAACTCTGAACTTAAAACCAGCAGCCTCAACAGCGAAACATGCCCGCTCAATTTCTGCATCAGAACGAACAAAGACCCCAATTTCATCGGCAATCAGTCCTTCTTGTTTACGCTCCATCAGCCAATTTTTGACGGTTTCAAGTTCTGCTTTTTGTGACGCGCAGATCATGACCGTTGGTTGCGGGCCATTGAAGACCGAGATGGTATGATTTCGTTCTTCGGTATTTCCATCGACATCTGAGACCTGTTTAGACAAAAGTCTGTCTGCTTGTCTGCGAATTTGATGGGATGTGCGGTAATTAATTTGCAAATTGCGAGAGCGCCCCTGGATATTCACACCTAAGGCTTTCCAGGAAAAAGGCTGTTGGAAGATGCGCTGCCCTTGGTCACCACAGAAAAACAAGCTGTTGGGTCGACTGCCTGCCAAAGCGGCTAAAAAGCGAAGTTGAGCCACGCTGATATCTTGAGCCTCATCGATGATCGCAAAATCATAGGGTGGATTTTTGTTCTCAGCGAGTTTTTGAGCCAGGTCATTAAACAGCGTGGACATTGTGGTTAATCCCTGGGCTTTCAGTTCTGCTCTGACTTGCTCAAAAATGGACCACAACTGGGTTCTGCGATTCTCTGGCAAGCGGGTTTTGCGCCCGAGACGAACCACGTCACGATAAGATTCCCAGGTCGTTAATTGCCAAGCATCCACAATCTGCTCCCATTCATTGAACAGAAAGCGGATCGTAAATTTGGCATCAGAGAAGGTTTGAGCGGCTTTGCTGAGTATGTCTTGAATCTGTGTTTGGTTAGCAATGTTGGGTTTCACAAAATACCGTTCATAGAGACGCAGGCCCAGTTCGTTCATCGATTCGACTTCGAGCCGTTCAGCCAATTTGGGTTCATGACTGATCAGGCGTTTCAACTTGCCTTGCAGGGCATTGGCCAAGGTTTTTGAAAATGTGGTTAACAAGATACGTGAATCCGAATTTTTACGGGCGAGAAATACGGCTCGATGTAAGGCCACAATGGTTTTGCCTGTGCCGGCTGAACCTGATACGCGGTATGAGCCCGTGTAATTTTGTTCCACCAACTCCTTTTGCGAGGGGTGCAAAAACACGGTCCATTTGTCCCAGGGGTAAGCCAATGCTTGTTCCAGTTCTTCGAGGTTGTTCATGACTCTGAAACGCCGCTGGGCATCTGGATGCGCGAAGGGATCCGTTTGCTCTGGGACCAGGGGTTTGAGGTGAGGTTTGCTGCCGGTCGCCAAATTTAACAAAGCCTCAGCGGCTTCATGGGGAAGGTGATCAACCAGTTCAAATAGACTGTCTTCGGTGGTTTGTTTGACGTCTTCCAGCCACTCTTGGGGAACACCGTAACTGAGGAGTTCATCAGCAGAAACATCTTCGAATAATAAGGGATTGGCTGTTTTGAGCTTTCGCTTCAGTTCAGGGGCATGGCTCTCGACGTCAACATATTTTCTAACAATGTATTCCTGTACCGATTCACGCACTTCAACGATTTGGGCGGCCCCTGTTTTGGGATGGGTTTCGAGTTTGCGGCGCTCGGCCCACTCGTAGGCTTTGTCATGATGGGCCACATAACAGAGCAAGAGGCTTGATTTGGAGCGGTGAACGATCAGGCGGATCTCAACATTGACATACGCTGACCAAAAGTTCGGATCTTTGCATTTTTCCAGCTTATGAAATTTAATGCCCGGGCTGGCAGGATTCAATTGCAGGTCAAAAGCGGTCGTCTTTACAGCCTTTTGCTCCTGACCAGTGAGTCTGACAAGGCTGTCGATAAAGGTATCTGCAATTCGAAATTCCATTGAGGTCAGACTCTCCAAAGCTGGGTAAACATCATTTCGAAGTGAAAATCGTAAGTCCAAACAGGGCTGTTCATGCGCTTTGAAAAGGCGGCCAAGACCCCATCGAACAGGGAGAGCTTTTGATCATTGTATTGATTCAGGGTTTGAAATGCCGATTCAAAATCGTCTGGCAAGGGAGTGATAATCTGGCACACTTGTTGCATTTGCTTGAGAAAATCCTGGGCATGAACAGGTGAAAAACGGTACATCACCAAAGAGTAGACTTCACATAAATTGGTATTGAGTAAATGAACCGCCAAACCTTGTTGGTTCAGCGCCTGAATTTCCTGTAATGCCCGCTTATGATATTGATCTCCAGTATCATAAGCCGCATATAACGGCCCGGTATCTGCCAGGATGATAGTCATGAAAGGGATCTATCAACGGACTCCGCCAAGACGGCATCGTGATCAAAAGCGGTATTGTCGTAGCCACTGGCCTGCTCTGCAGGCTGAATTTGAAACACCTGAGCCTTCGAAGGTACAATCGCAAGTCTGGCTTTTTTTTGCTTGATAAACGCAATAAAATCCAACACCTCGGCCTGGCCTTCTGGCGGCAAAGAGTGAATATCCTGAAGTATTTGCTGATCATTGAGCATCGATTGATTCCTCTCGTAGATTATACCTTAAAGACCTTCATCACTTCATCCCCCAGATGGTTGATGACTTTGACGGCAATCCGGCCAGACATGGGCTTTTTAAATGGCCTTGAAATATCGCTGTTGAGGCTGGCCCAGGCCTCTTCGTTGATTTCAGCTTTGAGGGTGGTTTTAAGGGCTTTGTATGGGTCATTTTGCCCCAAGAAATAGGCCTGCCGCACAAAGAAGCTCTCTTCGTTGTATTGGGTGTCGATAAACCAACAGGCTATGCCCTCTGCACCATCGCTGCGCACTTCGCCTGTATTGGGATGAAAGACATCCACGCCATTGATTTTGACCTGAATTTTGTCTTTGCCTGCTTCGATCATTTCGATATCCGGCTCGCCAAAAATCACAAAGAGATTGCCTTTGCCGGTGTTTTTGAGGTCTTTGCCCATGTGCAAATCGGCATTCATGCGCGCTTTGAGAACCGGGATGCGCCCCAATTTACTGAAATCCGTGGATTGGGCATCGTAATTAAAGGCACAGGCAATTAAGACATCAAAATCGGCGTCCCCGGCTTCGCGGGCGGCGGCGACGAGATCCGGGCGGGAGACCGTGCCAAATTCTGGGCCAATCAAGATAGCGGCTCTTTTAGCTCTGCTGTCCTTATTCGTACGGCTCGATTCCTCGCCTACGACTAAGGCTTCGCTACCAGATCCCTCACCTCCTTCAAAATAGCGCCCTTCGGCACAGATCAGATCCCCCGGCCAGGGGGTTAAAGAGGTAAAGCTGATTCTGTCAGCTTTATGGGCCTGCTGCACCCCCGCTGTTTTTAAGTTTTCAAGAATAATGCGGACAAAGTCCTGCTCCCCGGATTGGGCCATCTCTTTGTTGGGATCAATCAATTCGTCATCTGCCCCAACTGTCAGCACCCGATGTGGAGAGAGGCTTTCCACCGTAAACGGCCCGGCCACGCGTGCTATTTTTTTGTCTTCGTAGGGTTTGTCGTAGAGGTATTCAAATTCTGCTTTGGCGGCAATGCTGGCATCAATCTCTTTCTGGCGGGCTATGCGGTTTTGCCACCATTCAGCATGGAGTTTGTTAACGGCATCAGGCCAACCTGTTTCAGCTTCACGGGGAATTTCCCATTCTTCCCAGGTATTGCCCAAAGCCTGATTCAATTGCTTTCGCAAGGGTTCCAAGATTTCTTGAAACTTCTCCCAAATCACGTCGATTTCGGCATTGTTGGCAATCGCTTTGAGGGTAATGTGTGGCACCCGCTCATAGACAAAACCCTGACGAATATTGTGATGGACGGGGTTTGTTTTCGGCGTGGTGCGGGTCACTTCGGCTTCTTTTTTCTGTCCG
>JBFWRL010000104.1:0-20269 GCA_050248915.1 Candidatus Sericytochromatia bacterium | reverse complement strand
GCAAAAATCCACCCGGCATTTACGCCTGTGCTTATAAACCCCATCCTGATTTAAAATTTTAAATTGAAGCCCAAACGACACGAGAGCCCCCCCATTTTGGTGGGGCTCTCTTTGACTCTTTATATTTTGCTCAGGGCTTAAACGCTACAGTTCAGCTATTTCGCCAGAAAAATCCTCTACGCGAATAATGCTGTAAGTCTCCTGTGTGGTTTCCAATTGGCGAATTTGGGCAATGGCCTGTCGCAATTTTTGATCTGAGACTGGGTGGGTGATAAACACCAATTCAGCATTGCCCGGATCCGCTTTGCGCTGCAAAAGCGTGTGCACCGAAATATCTTCTTTGCCCAGAAGTGTGCCAATTTGGCCCAAAACCCCAGATTTGTCTTCGGTTAAAACCCGCACATAATAGCGGTTGACAACGCTGTCGGGTGGCCCCAAATTGACGGGATCCCCCAAATGATTACAGGCCATCAGGGTATTGGGGGGATTTTCGAGTTCGGTGGCAATATTGATAATATCACTGACCACGGCGCTGGCTGTGGGCATGGAACCCGCACCTTGGCCATAAAACATGATGTCGCCAGCAGCATCGCCTTTAATTAAAATCGCATTGTAGACCCCATTGACCGAGGCCAAGGGATGATCGACCGGAATCATGGTCGGGCTGACACGGGCCTGAAAATGGCCGTTTTCCTGTTTGGCAATGGCCAATAATTTAATCACATACCCAAATTGTTTGGCGTAGGCTATATCTTGGCTGGCAATCCGGGAAATGCCGACGCGGTGAATCTGTTTGAGCGGAATACGCTGCTCAAAGACGAGCGAGGAGAGAATCGCCAGTTTATAGACTGCATCATAGCCCTCGATATCGTCGGTGGGATCTGCTTCGGCATAACCTTTGGCCTGGGCTTCTGCCAAGACCTCTTGGAACTCACGGCCTTCATCGGTCATGGCCGAGAGAATATAATTGGTGGTGCCGTTGATGATTCCATGTAATGAGAGCAATTGATTGGCTACCAGACTTCGTTTGAGGGTTTGAATAATCGGCAGGCCACCGGCCACAGAGGCCTCAATATACACCGAGACCTCATTTTCACTGGCAGCTTCAAACAATTCTTGCCCGTGCCGGGCAATGAGGGCTTTATTGGCGGTAACCACATGTTTGCCCGCGCCAATGGCCTGAAGCAAATACTCCCGGGCAGGGTCAATTCCCCCCATGACTTCGACGACGATTTGAATCTCTTCATCTTCGAGGATCTCACTGGGATCGGTGGTCAAAAGTTCGGGGTCGATCCCTTCAGGGCGGTTGCGCTCCAAATCGCGCACAAGAATTTTTGCCAATTCCAAGCGATAGCCCGATCTACGGGCATATTCAGCTGCTTTTTCAGTTAAAAGTCGCACCACGCCACTGCCAACAGTGCCACAGCCCAATAATCCAATTTTTACCGTTTGCATCTTATTTTCCTTTGTATTCCACAGTCAGGGTATTGACCAATTTATTCACCCCTTGGTCGGTGACTTTGTACTTGCCGCCGAGATGCTCCCCTTTGGGACCCACCTCTTCAAGTACTTTGCCACCACTCCAATCATAAGAAGTGGGGCTAAATATCAGCTGAATCTGGTATTTTCCAGGTTTAAGGGGTTTGAGCGGTTTGAGTTTGACCGCAAAAGCCTGTGCTTTGACGCTGCCAAACTCCTGCACCAAAATAGATTTGCTGTAATTGCCAGCAAACCTAGGATCTATCAATGCCACCAAAATCTGGGATTGATCAGGCAAATTGCTGCTGCCTTTGACATCCCAGCCGGTGGGGGTGGGGGTCAATTCCGCTTCCAGGGTATAGTCTTTGCCACTGGAGGTGGCACAGGCCATTAACAACAGTGCCAGGGACCATTTCAGATACATTTTCATTGACCCGGAACCTCCACATTGATACGCTGATCACTGCCGACGTTCATTTCAATATACACCTTTCCCTCCATCAGCATTTCTTTGGCACGGGTTTTGACATCGAGTTTGTCTGCTTCAAAATAGGTTTTGCGGCTGGTGAGCACCCGCGAACGGGTTGAACTTTTTAAGCTCTCTTCCTGTTTACTCCAAAACATTTCGTCTGTTTCCACCACGTCTCCCCCGTCGCTGATAATTTTGACCTTGTCATACATCATCAGATTTTCTAGCGAATAGTCATATTCTGCGCGCTCTGCCTGCCAACGCAAATTGCGCGGACGAGGTGGCCCTCCGCCAATTAATTCAGAAGAGAGTTCTCCCTCCCAATCTTTGAGATTAAAGAATTCGCCGTGGGGCTTTTTTTTGCCCTGAAAAAAAACATAGCGGTTGTCGCGGCTGACCTCAATTTGATCGGCAAAAATACTAAAAAAGGGGGTGCCATTCTTACGCCCACGCAATTCCACATTAAAAAAACGAATCCCTATTTGGTCGTCGGGACGGGGTTTGTTGACCGGCGCGGCGGGATTGTGGGCCCCCAGACGCCAAAAACCATACCCCAGGCCCAGAATTAAAGCCAATGCAAAAAAGGGGGGCAAAGCCGGAGCCAGCATGGCCCAGAGCCGGGAAAAGACCGTGTTTTTACGTTTGGGTTTTTGAGCCGGGGAGAGAGGCGCAGTACTCATGGAACAGGGGCAACCTGATTGAGAAAAGTCAGACAGGTATCACCGTATTTGCGGGTTTCTTCCCAAACCCAGTTTTTTAGGTTGAGGTGTTCGAGATCGCGGTTTTTGCGGTGTTCCAAGCAAAGACGGGTCTTGCCACTGCCCCAATCTGTCACCGTTTGGTCGAGGACCTCCAACAGGGGCAAATAAACGCCACTGGCATACGGCGGATCTATAAAGACCAAATCTGCACTCGGGCGGGCCCGACGCAAAAACACCAAGACATCAGCAGGAATCACTTGGGCCCGATCCTGGGCGTCATATTTTTCCAAATTTTGACGAATAATCCCCGATGAGCGGCGGTTTTTTTCGACAAAACACACTTCTGCCGCTCCCCGGCTCAGGGCTTCCATACCCATGATCCCACTGCCAGCACAGAGATCCCAAAATACTGCGCCGGGCACATCAGCCCCCATAATCTGAAAAAGGGCTTCACGTACTTTGGATGAAGTCGGTCGCAAATCGGGGGACTCCAGCCATTTAACCGAGCGATTGCGCCATTCGCCACCGAGAATTCGCAGCATAAATTTATTGTACCCGCATGCCAAAGACCCGGAATAAAAACGCGAAGGTATCGGCTTGCCCTTCGAGGTATTTGCTGATCGGCTTGCCGGCCCCATGTCCAGCCTTGGTTTCAACCCGCAAAAGTACAGGATTTTTGCCTTCAGAAGCGGCTTGCAGAGCCGCTGTAAATTTATAGGCATGGGCCGAGACCACGCGGTCATCGTGATCAGCCGTGGTGATCAAAACCGCCGGATGGGCCTGGGGTGCGTGAATATTATGCAAAGGGGAATAGGCCGAGAGAAACTGAAAATGGGCGGGATTTTCAATGGCATTGCCATACTCGCCAACCCAATAGCGGCCCACGGTAAAGAGATGGTAACGCAACATATCCAAGACGGGTACCTGACAGACTGCAGCCCCAAAAAGATCGGGTCGCTGTAACAAAGTTGCTCCCACGAGCAGACCCCCATTGCTGCCGCCCTGGATCGCCAATTTGGCAGGGGTGGTATACCCGGTTTTGATCAGCCATTCAGAGGTGGCAATCAAATCGTCAAAGACATTTTGCTTTTTTTCCAACATCCCGGCTTTGTGCCACTCTTCGCCATATTCTCCCCCGCCACGCAGATTTACCACGGCATAAATACCACCGCGCTCCAGCCAAAAGAGCTCAGATGCAGAAAAAGCGGGAGTAAGCGAGACATTAAAGCCGCCATAACCATAGAGCAGCAGTGGATTCTTTCCGTCCAATTTGAGGTCTTTGCGGTGGGTCAAAAAGACCGGCACCCGTGTGCCGTCTTTGGAGGGCACAAAGACCTGGGTGGTGGTGTAAGGGCTAGAATCAAATTGCACTTCGGGCTTGTGCAAGACGCTGAGCTTGCGGGTTTGTAAGTTATAGCGGTAACTGGTACGCGGAAAGAGATAAGAGGTCAACCCAAAGAGCATTTCTACATCATCGCGCTCACCCGTTAAACCCGAAAGCGAGCCCAGCACAGGCAAAGGTATTTCGTGATCAAATTGTCCCTGGGAAGAATAAACCCGAATGCGGTAATGGGCATCGTGCAGCCACCCTGTGACCAATTGCTGGTTGATAAAACTGGCGAAACTGAGCACATCCGTCTGTTGGGGAATGATCTCCTGCCAATCTTTGGTTTCAGGGCGATTGAGATCAATGGCAATCACCCGTTTACGAGGGGCGTTGAGATCGGTTTCCAAATAAAAAACCGTCCCCTGATTGTCAATCACGCTGTAATTGGCATCGGCCCGATCCAATAATTGCACAACAGAACCCGTACTCTGCAGATCTTTGTAATAGAGCCGGTTTTCTGGCTGGGTGCCTTTGTGTCCATAGAGCAGCAAATACCGGCCATCTTCTGTCATGGCAGGATAAAAGTCCCAATCAGGCAAATCCGGTCGGGCAAAGACCTCTAGATCTGACTTTGGATCACTGCCCAATGCGTGCCAATAGACCTTGTTATTGAGGTATTGTTTGTCAGCGGGAACCGAGCCCGGTTTGGGGTACCGGTTATAAAAAAAGCCACTGTTGTCTTTTTTCCAGGCAATGCCCGAAAACTTGAGATCGCTCAGGGTTTCGGGGAAATCTTTGCCCGTCACAACATTGCGAATTTTGACTTCTTGCCAATCACTGCCACTGCGAGAGAGGGCATAAGCCATCAGTGATCCATCTTTGCTGAAATGCGTATTTGAAACGGCCACAGTTCCATCGCTGCTGAGGGTATTGGGGTCTAGCAATAAGCGGGCCGGCGCATCAAGATGGTCTTGTAAATAGAGTACCGATTGGTTTTGGAGCCCGTTGTTTTTCCAAAAAGCATAGCGTTTACCTGCTTTAAAAGGCACACCCGTGCGGGGATAATTTTGCAGGGCCTCTAATCGCTTGAGAATCAAAGCGCGATCGGGGACGGCTTTTAAAAATTCTTGAGTCAGGCGGTTCTGGGCTGTGACCCAGGATTCGGTCTCGGGGCTGGCGGGGTTTTCGAGCCAGCGATAGGGGTCTGGCACAGATTTACCATGGTAATTTTCGACCAGGGCTTCGCGCCGAGCTGGGGGGTAGGCCAGGGTATGAGGGCTTGCCAAGACGCCGGGAGTCAAACTAAACAGCAAGGCTCCCAGACACACCCCTTGCAAGGCTTCGCGCAAACAGATCTTACCAAGCATGATAAGGAACCTCCAGATCGGATTCAGGTATTTCATCCGGACGGGGCTTGCGCCTGAAAAAGCCCTCTAAACCGCGCTGAAAACCCATTTTTTCAAAAAAAACTTCATTCCCAGGTTGGGCCCCAAAGAATAAGCTGGTGGGCGCATTTTCCCAGGCCAATGCCATCAATTTCCGCCCCACACCCGCGCCTTGAAAATCTGGGTGTACCAAAATCTCAGGCAAGGTACTAAAAAAATAGCCATCGGAGAGAATGCGCACGCAGCCCACCAATTGACCATCTAGCCAGGCCGTGATATTGAGCGTATTTTGCAGGGCTCTGGCCGTGCGCAATCGATCATAATTCCCCGGCCAGACAGTCTGGGCCAGGGCCAAAAAATCATCGGTACTCAAATGTTCATCATCGGCGATAAAGGTGAAAGGCATAATACAGTTTAGTATAAAAAGCAGATTCTCGGCGGCGATCTTCCCCACTGTGATCGCAAACGCATTTCAGCTGTACAGAATCTCACAGTTTCACTGTGTCCGCAAATGCTTTACATAAGTTTACAATCTGTTTGAATAGAATTATCCCTCCGCAAGGAAGGAAAAAGGCAAACCCGCTGCGAGGCGGGGACGCAAAGCCACGGGACTCACGCAGTCAGCCGGGTTGCCCAAAACCAAAACCGAGGAGAATCTCTGCCCATGAAAGTTTTAACTTTGTCCAAATCAGCCTTCAAGGCCAGTTTAAGTCTTTTGCTTTTGACCAGTTGTAGCCCTGAAAGCCTCACCGCTGTCAGTGGCCTTTTGACAAAAATGCAAGCTCAAAAATCAGAGCAACGTCTAGTTGTCGCTCCCAATGTCAAGGGCCAGAAAAATAACCCATTTGCTGAAAACAACCTCCAAACGGACACCCGCATTGAAGCGGAACTCAAGGGAGAATCAAATGAGCACTCACCCTTGCAAGTGATTGATCCCAATGTCAAAGGTCAGCAAGATGACCCGCAATTGACTGAAAACACACTGCAAACGGACACCCGAACTGAAGCAGATCTCAAGGGAGAATTAAGAAACACATCACAGGCCCCCAGTCTCATGGTTCAAACAAACCCTGAAAATCAAACCAAATTCGGAATGGCAGAACCACCCCCTGAACAACCGGCCTTTCAAGGCTGCCTGCAAGCCTTGATTCGCGTGCGGTTTGGTCAGTTTGAACTCAATCCCAATGCTCAGGCCAAAGTCTGGAAAGGCCGCCTTGAAACCAGCCAAGGCAGATTTTCTCACCCAAACAAAATCCAATTCGAAGCACAAGATCGGCTGGAATTCAGCGCAGATCAGCGTTTGATCTTATTTCAGACGCAAACACAGCCCCATTATGATGGCTTTAGCACCCGCTTACAGGTGCCCCTGGGCAGCCCATTGCCCAGCATCAGATTGATCACTGAAATGGGTATTAAAACCCTGACGTTTAAAGAACTCCAACATCTGAATTCGATTAAACCGGTCGATAGTACCGGCAATGCCATTCAGATTCTAGCGGAATTGCTGCCCCCACAAACCGGAGACTGCAGCAATACCAGCCCGGAGTTGCCGGAACTCAAATTTCCAGGTGAAAACACCGAAGTCAATGCGAGTTCCGCCGCCCCCACACCTGTTGCTTCGCCTATGGTTGAGGCCAGTGTCCAGTCAAGTGCTGAGGCAAAAACTGAAGCCCAGTTCTAATCATTTTGTCTATCGTCTGGCCGGAGCTGCCCCGCTCCGGTTTTTTTTCGTCTGCAGACAGCGAAAAACCAGCCCATTCAAATGAAACCTTTACGACAATTTAACTTCAGCTTTCTAGACAGAATCAGATAAACACATTAACGGTTTTCATCTACGCCAAACCCAAAGGATGTCAAAAATATGGTCCATTTGCAAGTTTCTCAAGCGTCTCCCCTGATTGCCATTCAATCACCCAATCGCTCCCCCCAGGAACTGCAAATTACCAGTACCCGCCTCGATCACAACCAGATGGTGGTCAAGTTTAACCGCCCGATCGGCATGGATGAAGCCGTCAAAAAACTCTTTCCCGATGCCATTAACAGCCGAGACATTCCCCCCCAATTTCAGATTTCAGGGGGGGGCAACCAGACCGTCGAAGTGACGACCGCCAAAGGCAAAATCTACCAGGTTCACATACCGCCCCGGGGTTGCTTTGGTCCGCCCTCTGATTCTGTTACGGTCACAGAAATGACAGGTCATAAACCAAGCCTGCCCCTGGATCGTGTGCAATTGCCCCATCCCTCTCAACTCAAGCCACTGCCTTCCTTGACCCAACCCTTGGTGCGCAATGCCAATGCCGATCTCACCCTCAAAGAAATAGTCAACGGCAATCCTTGGTTTACCTTTCGATTTGACAAAGCGGTAGTCAGTCTCAAAGCGTTGTTGCCTGTGCTTGCGCCTGACGCCAAGTTTATCAGTGAAGAAAAGACAGACAAAGGTACCGTCGTCACTTATCTCAACGGCAAAGGCAATCAGGAAAGCCTTTACCTCGCAAAGGGTTCAAACCAAGTAGAACAAAAGACCTACCGCGACCCCTCTTTGCCGGGCATGGGGCTGCTGATCAACGAATCCGAAATGCCCGGCGGCAGCCACCGCATTGCCCAATTGAACAAACGACTCAAGGATTAAAGCTTGGTTTCGAACTCTGGCTCAGTGACCCGCTCCAGCCAAGTGTGAAAGCTAAACAGGTGATTTTTCCAGAGTGCATCACGGCTGCGAAAATGGGGGTTTTGACTTAAAAATGCCCGCACTGCCTCATGGGGGCCAGGCCCAAATTGGCGATAAACCGGATTGCCATTGAGATTGGTATCTTCAACCACCAAATAATCGCCCGGGGCAAGCAATGGGCTGTACAACGCCAATTCTGCACCGACATGTGCGGCACTGTGATCAGAATCCAGAGATACCAACCGGGGCCCTATCGGCAGCAGTGCTTTGACAACGTCTATTAGAGCGGGGTCAGCGGAATTGCCTGCCAAGAGACGGATACGGGGATGTCTCAAAGACTTTGCTTCGGGGCTGAGGGCCAGATCCAGCCCAATGACCAAGGCCTCAGGGCCGGCTCCTTGCAAATCCAGAAGATGGGCAAAATAGAGCAAAGACCCACCCCCAGCCACCCCGGTCTGCACAATGGCTTGGGGCCGCAAATCAAAAATCAACGACTGGTATACCATCAAATCAAAGGGGCATTGTTTGATCTGAAAGCCCTGCCAGGCGTTTTGGTCCCAACCCAAATGGTGATAATAATATTGATGAAAGGCATCAGTCAGGTATTGTTCTGGAGTAATAGCCATCCATATTCCTTTCTCGAACACATTCCAAGCAAAAAAAACATCAAGTTCCACGTCTGGTAATGGTAACATTTTAAATTAGCCGAGAAAGGGCAATCGCCACAATGGAAATATTGTTTATTCCAAGCCAATACCATCTTGATCATTTGCTCAAAACTGCACCACATTTGCTCAAAAACAAACATGTTCTGGCTTATGATTTTAACGTCGGTTCTTATTGTTATGATCATCAGATTCCCCACAGCTATTTTCAAAACTACCTCATTCCCAAAGAGCAAGATGAATGTGAAGAACGTGGATTTGCACTTTCGCAGGCCTGGACTGAAAATTTCCAAGCAGATTGTTTCTGGGATGGCATCGATCTTTGTCAAATGATCAGCCGTGATATGTGGCGTTCCTTGATCGCTGTAATGATCGCGCAAAAATTAGTTCCGCGCTTGTTAAAAGATTTGAAGCCCTCTAAAATCTTCATCTTCAATGAAGTTTACAGGCCTGATTACTTTGCCTTACCAAATACCTATTATCCAGATGAGATCAATGCTGTACTCCTTCAACACGCAGTACAGAGCAGTTTACCTATCCAATATCTTGAACCCCCTATAGCAACAGATGATCACAGTTCATTGATTTATCACATTCTAAGTCAAATTAGTCGCCCCTTTCGCTCTGGACCGAAATTAAACGGGATGCCATCAATTTCAAGCATTATTAACCTACAAAGACCAAAAAATATTTTCATTATTGGTTATTTTATGGAAATTTATGACCAAATTGAGCTGCATGAAGATTTAATCAAAAACCCCGATTATCAACTTATTTTTATTTCGATGCAAAACACCCCCGTTTTTGAGCACACACCTGGATTTCTCAAGCTTGATTTCAGGCATTTTAAACACTGGCCATTTCCACTTCAAGCGTATTATCAAAAAATTGATCACATTAAACAACGTTATTATCAACAAAATTTAGCTACAGGAAATTGGAAAGAGCATTTGGAAATGCCTTTTTACCATTTCCAATTGGATTTCTTCTTCAACTCACTCAAAGACGCAGCAAGGACAGTTGAAGGAATGAAAGTATTGCTGCATTTATTTCAACCTGTCTTGAGTCTGGCTGGTGGTTCGAGTAATTTTGGCAATGTACGCACAGCAATTGAAACCCTACGGCATCACGGGGTGAGCGCATTAAACATTATGCACGGGGCTTTGCGGGGGTATTTTTGGGATCGCTATCAATTGATTCCAGCAGATTGTTATGCTGTGAGAGGGCTTCAATCACGCGAGGACTTTTTAAATAGAAATTTAAATCCTCCCCAACGGGTAGAAGTAATTGGAGACATGCGGGGAAGCTTACCTGAGGCTCCCCAAGAAAATATGCATCAATCTCCTGCGAGTTTAGATCTTCAAAACTTCAGCCAAGGAAGACCGCTTACTCTCATTGTTACAGCTATTTTAAACAGTGGATTGCTTGAGATGCAAGGTTCACTTCAAGGGTTACAAGAAGATTGGAATTATTTGATTGCATTGGCCGAAAAAAGAGACGATCTTTGTTTTGCTATTAAACCACACCCAGGGTACGACTATCATAGTTATTATCAGCGTTTAGCAGATAAATTCAAAAATATTTACTATATTGATAAAAGCATTACAATAAAAGACGTTCTTACAGCAGTTTCTGAGTGTGTTTTGTTAAATGTTTACTCTTCCGCCGTATTAGAATGTTCTATGGCCCAAAAACCCGTCATTATCTTAAGAAGTTCGACTTACCGTGATATAAAAATCACCGAATCAGGAATCAGTCGAAGTGATAAAATCACAATTTTAACAGATATTCAGGATTTGGAACCGGTGATCAATAAAATTCATTCCAACCCTGATTTTCGAACAAATTTAATTCAAAGAGGCAATGAATTCTGTGAAGATTACACAAGTGAAACTGGAAAAACAATTGATAAATTAACTTTGGTTGCAGAATTAAGCAATGAAAGTGCCCCATTGAATACAGATGATGAAAAAAAACATCTGGGGCAACTCCTTTTGGCTCTGAGTATCAGTTATTATATGGGCCTCTTCCACGGACAGGATAAACTGTTTCAAGAGACTGTGTCTCAGGTCTTACATCTCTTTCAGGGTGAAGTAAGAACGGTCTTTGAAACATACCTTACAGATATTCAATTGACATAATATTAAGTCGGGCGTATTTTTCTAAATAAAACCAGCTTTTCATGCGAATATTCCAGATTTACTTGATAAAATCCCGCTTTAGAAAAAATTTTCATGGAGGGAATATTGCTGGTTTTGACCCAGCCTTCAATTTTATTTACAGATGATTCAGCAAACACAGTTTTTACCCCAGACTCTAAAAGCGCCAAGCCATAACCCTTTCCTCGCCAAGCAGGGGAAAGGGCATAAGAGAGAGTTGCGGTATTGTCTTGAATGGCGCAGCGAAAATAACCTACTTTTTCATGATTCAGTGTCTGTGCGATGTAAAGCAAATGATCGTTTGCTCTGATTTTTTCTGCAAACCAAAATTGATGATCTTGCCAGGGAATGGGATTGGGATCCAGCGCCATTTGACGCGACAAAGGATCATTGGCCCATTGCCACAGCAAAATGGAGTCAGACTCAGAACATCGCTGTAATTGTAGTAAAGTCATTTATATGTCTCCATTATCTCAATAACGCGTTTTGCACCTTGCCCATCGACACATTTTCGACCGCTTTCTGAAAAAGATCTTAAACAATCCCCATCGGTTAAAATTTCATTAATGTTGCGCTTATAGATGTCTAACAAGTCTGGTTCAAACCAACCCAAATTCTTAACAATACCAGCTTGAGACATGCCGTTTGCCAAATTCACTTGATTTTCAGCGACAACGACAACCACGGCAGGAATTCCCAAATAAGCCAACTCATAACAAGTACTGCCTGCGGCTGTGACTGCAAACTGGACAGATTGCATTAACGAGGCGATATTATTGACATTTTGATGAAGAACAAGTCGTTCTTTCTGGATACCTGCAAATAAATGTTCAGGCCAAATATGCGCATATCCCGCCCCCAAGACCACGTTCACTTGAACAAGAGTATCTAATTTTAATAAGAGTTGTAAGAAAATCTGCGTCAAATTTTGGGGATCACTGCCGCCAAACATCAGCAATATCTTTGGTAAAACATCAGAGTTATAAGTAGGAAAAGAAACTAATTTCAAAAATTCTTTCCGAATTAAAGCATATTTAGGCCCCAATAGTTTTTGAGATTGCGGAATAGAATCAGAATAAATTAGTTGTGAGGCATGTATGTTTTGGTTGAGTATTAAATCAGCAAAAGCCCCATCTTGTTCTTGATTATCATCGATCAATAAAATTGGAATCGCCCTTGACCTGAGATGATTTCGATATGGGCTGGAAAAGTGATAACCATCAAGCACGAACCAATCCGCCCTGATCTCTTTGGCTAAATTGAGAGTCAGACTGGCGTCAGCTTGACTGCCGGGTTCAGCAGAGATCAATGAGCACTCAAAACCTTCTTCTGCAAGCCGACTTTTTAAGGGCAAAGGCAAATCCAGATGCGAAACAAAAGTCGTTTTGCCGCCGGCGTCTTGGTTGGCCTGGGCCAATGCTAAACAGCGCATTACATGACCAGTACCCATCAGTGCAGTGGCATCAGCGCGGATCAAGATATGCATGACCATCTCCCTTCTTTGAACTTTGCCTGTTTCATCATGGTCTCCAAATCCATACTCAGCGTCAAGCCCCTGAAACTCTTTGGGGATTTCTATTCAAAGCAGCAAGCTATTCTCAATCTTGGGTATTGACTTCAGGTATAATGATCAAAAGAGTTTAAATTGCCCCTTCAAGTTATCATGCGAGATCAAGGGACAAGATCAAGGGACAAGGACAAATTATAGTTTTACGGGAGTTCCAGCATGTCTCAAGCAGAAGCACCTCAGTATTTCTTTCAGCGTTTTGATCCAGCTACCGGGAACGTCCTCGGGAAATGGCCCCGGATTACGACCGACGAATCCGTCAAAAACTTCCCCCCCCGTGAGAATGGCTTAAAAATTTTGCTGATCAATCCCCCCATCCGAGAATGGTCTTTTCCCAATATCATTCCGATCGGCCAAAGTTATGTGGCTTCAGTTGCGGTTATGGACGGCCACACCGTCGAAGTGCTGGATCTCAATGCCGAGCGCAAAGCACCTGTTAAAGATAAAAGTAAAGAAGAATTCTCACGTTGGATTGAAACCCTGGTGCAAACGGCTATCAGCCAAAGCCAGCCCGATGTTATTGGGATTGGGGGGATTATCACTCAGTACAGTCGCATTAAAGAGATTGCAACGCTATGTAAATCGCTCAGGCCTGAGGCTCACCTTATATTGGGAGGTGGAATAGCCACTTCCACGCCAATGTTTATGGTCAAACGACTGCCCATTGACAGCGCTGTATTGGAAGAAGGCGAAGTCACTTTTTCGCATTTTCTCTATCAATTAGAACACAAACTCCCGCTTTCCGAAGTGCCGGGTCTGGCCTGGAAAGAACAGACGTCTGAGGGTGAAAAAATTCACAACAATGGTCTTCGGCCGTCGATTGCGGCCCAAGATGCGGGCCTGGATCATTTACCATGGCCATTACGCCAACTGTGGCCCGTCGACGATATATACAAAGTCAACCCAGTCGGCCATTTAAACTGGAAATCCAAATGGATTGACGGTCAAGCCACTGAAGAAAGTCCCTTTTCGGTCTCGATGATTGGTTCTAGAGGTTGTCCTTATGCGGTCAAGGCCTGCGATTACTGTTATGCCTCTTATCTGGGCGCAAAGTACCGCCTGCGCAGCCCCCATGAGGTAGTCAACGAAATGGAATATTTACAACAGCGATATGGTGTGAGTTATATCCATTTTCTCGATGATTTGCTGATGACAGATTACCGATGGGCTATTGCCTTTTGTGAGGAATTATTAAAACGCAAAGCTGAAACTGGTTTTGAGATTATATGGGGAGGCACTTGCAGGACCAATATTGTTGCAGACGATATTGCCCGAGGACGCAAACAGGGGCGTAAACATATGCTTGAATATGCCTTTGAAGCGGGCATGCGCCAAGTGGGTTTTGGTATTGAATCTGCCAGTCCCACCATTTTAAAATCCATCGACAAAAGCGGTCAGACACTCGAAAAAATGGAGATCGCCGTCAAAGAAGTGCAGCGGATTTTCGGTTATGCTGATTGTTCGTTTATCATCGGCTCACCTGGTGAGAGCAAAACCACAGTTGAAGAAACCGTCGAATTTTGCAAAAAAGTTGATTTGCACCCAGAGGTCTTTTTCTTTACCACCGCTTACCCAGGCACCACATTCTGGCAATTGGCTTTGGACAAAGGTTTGATTCGCAAAGCAGTTACGGGTGAAAAAGGCCCTGCTGATGAAGACATCATTGAAGAATATTTCAAACGGCTGGGTGAACAGGGCGAAGAAGTGCGTACCAATTTCAGTGATCTTGAAGATCAAGAGGTCATCGATTTGTCCTGGTGGGCCATTCAAGAATTGGGTGCACAAAATACCGTACGCCATCCCCATACTGGCGAAGAGCAAGCAAGTGTCAAACCGGCCCTGATCGGGGCAAGTCGGGCCGATCTTTAATGATGAAAGCGCTGGGTATTATCGCGGCCCGCAAGGGCAGCAAAAGACTGGTCAATAAACACCATATACAGATTTTGGGCAAACCCATTTTTGAATATGTACTTCAAGCGGCCTCAGAAGCATCCCACGTTTTGGAAAAAACAGTTGTTTGCACAGATGATTTGAGCTTGGAACCGCTGGTAAAAAAATATGGCTTCGAACTTATTCCCCGACCAGAAATCCTGAGTTCAGATACAGCTGCAATTGATGATACATACCGTTATACCACCCGATTACTGATGGAGAGGGATGGGTTTAACCCTGATGCAATTATTGCATTGACCGGCAATATTCCCACCCGCAAAGAGGGGCAAATAGAAGCAACTTTGACCAAATTAGCGTCTTTGGATAAAGCAACTTCGGTCTGTACTGCCCAAAATTTACTCCTACGACCAGAATGGGCCAAGGTGATCGCCGATCCCGTCACGGGACAGGTCAAACCGTTTATGACGGGTGATTTTGCCTATCGCAAACAAGAATTACCAGAACTGTATATCTTGGACGGTGCCGTCATAGCCATTCGCAGAGACGTTTTGTTTGCAACCGAAGGGCTGACCCAAGCCCATGCCTGGTTGGGTTCCCAAATCCACATCTTACCCCAAGAACACCCCATGTATTCATTGGAAGTCGATTATCCCCAAGATATTTCCCAAGCAGCCTTTTATCTTTTGTATCAACAACAAGGGCAAAAGTTACTAGACTATTTAAATTCAGTGCAGACTCCCAGCCTTTAAGAGAGAAAAGACAAGCAAAAGGATGTTCTTGTGAAAGAAATTCAAATCGGGTCATTTAATATTGGACCCGGACTGCCAGTGTGGATCATTGCAGAGTTATCTGCCAATCACCACCAATCATTGGAAAAAGCGCTGGAATTGGTTCATGTGGCTGCTCAAGCGGGTGCCAACGCAGTAAAATTACAAACGTATACCCCAGACACAATGACCCTGAATTGCCCCCAAGACTGGTTTCAAATTCAGTCGGGCACCTGGAAGGGTTATCAACTTTATCAATTATACCAAGAGGCTTATACCCCTTGGGAATGGCATAAAACCATCATAAAAGAGGCAAACGACCTGGGAATGGTTTGTTTTTCTTCACCATTTGATGCCAGTGCCGTTGATTTTCTTGAAAGCTTAAATGTACCAGCTTATAAAATTGCCTCTTTTGAATTGGTAGATTTGCCTTTGATCCGCAAAATAGCCCAAACAGGCAAAGCGATGATTATGTCTACAGGTATGGGCACGTTGGCGGAAATTGAAGAAGCCGTCAAAACAGCCCGAGAAGCGGGATGCAAAGAATTAATTTTGCTTAAATGCACCAGTGCTTACCCTGCGGAACCTGAGCAAATGAATCTTGTCACCCTTCCCCATTTGGCACAGGCATTTGGCTGTTTTTCAGGTTTGTCCGACCATACACTCAGTCCAATAGTGCCTGCCTTGGCTGTCAGTCAAGGCGCTTGTGTGATTGAAAAACACCTGATTTTTGACCGTGCTGAAGGTGGCCCCGATAGCCAGTTTTCATTAGAGCCAGATGAATTTGCAGAGATGGTTTCCGCCGTACGTCTGGCGGAAAAAGCCTTGGGTCAGGTGGTTTATGCCCAAGACCCTTCAGAACAAAAAAACAAGCTATTTCGGCGATCCGTATTTATTACCAAAGATCTCTCCAAAGGCAGCATTCTTTCCCCAGAAAACATAGCTGTTTTGCGTCCAAGCCTTGGACTACATCCCCGATACTTTGAATCCGTCCAAGGCAAAAAAATCAAACAAGATGTCGTCTGTGGTACACCACTCAGTTGGGACCTGTTGGATTAATTCAATCAAGGTTTTCCGACTTATTCTCGACGTGTAGCGATTCCCTGTTCGGCCAAAAAAAGTTTGGCTTCTTTTGGAGTTTGCTCGGTAAAGTGAAACATTGCCCCTGCTGCCACGGCAGAGGCATGACCGAACTCAATAGCATGATAAAAATCATTAAACGAGCCAGCCCCACCAGAAGCAATGACCGGGATATCAACCAAGTCGGAAACCTTTCGGATTAAATCCAAGTCATATCCGCCCAGGGTGCCGTCTAACTCTATGCGGGTCAATAAAATCTCTCCGGCCCCCTGTGCATGAACCCTAAGGACCCAATCCTCCAGCAAATACCCTGTATTTACACTGCCTGAATGACTAAAACACCTATATTCACCTTCGATTAAGCGGACATCAATACTGCAGACAATACATTGAGTGCCAAAAAGAGTGGCAGCATTGCGAATCAAATTGGGATCGGTATATGCTGCTGAATTGATCGCAACTTTGTCGGCACCTGCTTTTAGGAGTGCACGGATGTGTTCAACTTGACTGACACCCCCACCCACGGTCAGGGGCACAAAACATTCGGCCGAAAATTCGGCCACGGACCTAACATCGGGCTCCACTTGCAACTGTGTCGAGCGAATATTTAGCAGCACTAATTCATCGACTTCGCGTAAATTATAGACCTTGATGGCAGGCAAAACCGAGCCTATGCTGCGCCAACTATCAAAGCCCACCCCTTTGACCAAACCGCTCCCATTCCACAATAAAACCGGAATCACACGGGTTTTGAGCATGGTTTAACAGGCTTCCAGAAAGTTTTTTAAAAGTTGAAAACCAGGGCGCGCACTTTTTTCAGGATGAAACTGCACCCCCCAGATCAGCTCGTTCCTGACAACTGAGACAAAATCACCACAGTAAGGCGTTTTAGCCAAGACACAGGTACTATTCTCGGGTAGAAAATGGTAGCTGTGCACAAAATAAAAATCAGTTTTATCGCGTATGCCACTGAGTAGAGGATCATGGGAATCCAAAAAATGTAATTCATTCCAACCGACATGGGGAATGCGTTCATGTGGCATTTGGCTATTCAATTTAGAAATTTTCCCTGGTATCAGCCCCAAGCCACGGTGTTCTCCGTGTTCAAAACCGACATCCGCCAACAATTGCATACCCAAACAAATGCCCAGAACAGCTAATTTTTTTTCTTGCGCTACTTGAACTAAGGCTTCATCCCAGCCCAATTTTTGTAAATTGCGCATACCGTCCCCAAAGGCCCCGACACCTGGCAAGATAAGATGGGATGATGTTTTGATATCCTTGGGTTCTTCCGAAATAACCACCCTGGCCCCCAATTCCTCGACAGCCCGCTGCACGGAAGCCAGATTCCCCATGCCATAATCCACGATGAATACTTGGGCATTCATCATTGAGTAACTGGGTTATCGTCGTTAATTTTCGTCAGATTGCCATGGCGATCTTTGACTAAATTCCCACGGGCATCTGTGCGAAAGATTGTTTTATTGGTGAATTTATCGCAAATACGGATAAACTCATCTAAACTAATATCTAATGGTTCAAGAATTTCTTCAATGGATTTATCAAGATAGGTCCACGGGAATTTACCATCGTGAAGTCGGACCATTTCAAGCCCATCTTGGCGGGATATTCTATCCCGCCGGATGTGTAAGCAGGCAATATCTGTTGCTCGGCCAAATCCAAATTTTAAATATTTAAAATAATCATGAATTCCAGTTTGATGATTATCTAAATTCTCATAATTTACAATGGAGCCTTCGACTGTATGGCTCAGCGTTTTAAAACCAAATCCTTGGGCCAACAACGCATTTGAATAGCCATCCCAAGGTAAAAAATGCCCCAGAAAAATGCCCGTTACACCCACTCTTTGCAAGGCCTCATCACTGGGATAGGTATAAGAAATTAAATGGCGTTTTTCAATGCCTGCTTGGCCAACCATATCCGTCACACGCAATCCTTGCATGCCCCCAAACTCTTCTAACCACCGGCGGGTCAAAACATTATTGCTGCGGGCGGCGGCAGGTCCCCCGTATTCATCTTGCGAGTTTTCACCCCAAACCAAGAGTGGAATACCATAATCCACAGCCACTCTCACAGGATATGTAAAAATCGCCACATGTTCAGGCCAAGAGATATCGCCTACCTGCTTGAGACCAATGGCATTGAGTTTGCGTCGGATCTGTATATTCGGAGAAAACTCAAGATAGTCAACACCCAGGTTTTTAATATTTTCAATATTTTCTCTCCCAATTTCAGAGAGATGGCAGGTCGTAGAGGTGACACAAAGTGGGTTTAGCCCCATCTGCAGTACGCGAATGACTTGGTAATGGCTGTCTTTTCCGCCGCTGACCGGAATAATACAGTCCCAGCGGGACCCATCTTGAGAGCGATACCTATCGAGTATTTCTTGCAATTCAACCTTTCGGGCATCCCAATTGATCTCTTTGCGATTCTCGAAATAGCGGCACGCACTACAAACACCCTCTGAGTCTATCTGTAAATCGGGCTTCGTTTCTGGCATCACACAGCGTTTGCAATAAGAAATCATAGGATTTAGCCAACCTTAACTGCGCTTTTTTCCAATAAAAACCAGTTGAGATCATCTCTCCCCAGAGGCTGAGCGCGATGATAGATAAAACCATAATCCCTCAAAGCCAAATCAGGGTAACGGTCAAGCATTTCACCTGCAAAATCGCGTTTAAACAGTCGGTTGTCGTGCCCTCGGTAGTTAACTGTAACGGGTGTGGGATTATAATACTCTACCAATAAGATCCAGCGGTGAGAGGCTTGATACAAAAGTTCATAGACTTTCGCGAGTTGTTCGGGATTGATATGAATTAAAACACCTTTAATCAAAGCCAAATCAGAGGTTGATTTTGCCTCAAAATTCAGAATTGAATCATGAAATACTTGAATATCAGGGATTTCACGAAGTTTTTCAACGGCTTTTTGATTGATTTCAACAGCATTAAGTTGGATGTTCGGGTATAAATGTCGAAGTGCGCGAAGATTCATCCCAATATTCGATCCCAGTTCAATCACTGAACCTATTGGCCCCAAATTCGAGAGGGCTTTGCTAAACAGACAAACATTACTGGCGATCAATTCAGGTCCTGAACTGCGGTTAACATAAGCGTCGCCAAAATCTGTTGCCCAAAAATCTTCTTGTTCGGTTTTAAACATGCACACTTATCCTTCATTTCATTGAAAGCAGAGTCAAAACTCAGCAAAAATCAGTATACCTGACCTTTTCCTTTTTTGGATGTATCCCAATGCGATAGCGCATTCAGAAAAATTTGGGTATTCCAGAATAGGCTAAACAAGGGTGTCGGCTTTAAAAATTGCAAATCTGGACAGGCTCCAACAAATGTAGCCATAACTTTGGGACAAGGACTTTGTTGTAGCGCTCCTTCGATGAAGATCAGACCGTCTATTTTGGGAGGCGAAAGAAAAACAGAAACCTCTGCATCACAGGCTCTTAACAAGGGAAGCAGATTGCTTTTTTCTGAAAGGTCGGGAATAAACAAATCAACCCGCTTAAAGATCTGAGGGTCACCCAACACATCTGGCTCCAGAATCATGATTTCGGCAAGATTTTCTTGATTAAAATTGTTTTCAGACAACCAATTATCAACAAACTCATAAAAAGAGTCTATATTATCAATAAAGTTGTCAAACACCGGAATTATCCCCAGACAAATATCATCATTGGTATTTAAATTAGACAAATATGCCTTAAGCCAATATTGCCATTCAGGGCCATTTGGCTGAATCTGGGCCAGTACAAAATGCTGTTGATCAACCTGAATTTGAAGCATCAGTTCATTGCTCATCGCAGGAGAAATGTATCGTTCATCTTGCAGCAGATGGTTCAAACAGGCCCAGCGCTCTAAATTTAGGCTTTTCCAATTAGGTTGGGGTATTGTACTTTTGTTGTAAACAGATATATCAAACAGGGAATGTGTGTCTATCAAGCTCATTTGATCTGGTGGGAAAGGCAGATGCAAAACAGGTTTTAGCAAATCTGGGTGAGCCACTTTGAGTGCAAAAATGGATGTTTTTAGGTTTGTGTTATGTAAAACAGACAATGATTCTCGCTCAAAAATCCA
>JBFWRL010000103.1:0-20470 GCA_050248915.1 Candidatus Sericytochromatia bacterium | reverse complement strand
TGGCCAGTTTGTCGGCTGGGTTTTTGGTTGGGGTTTTGGTCTGGGATGGATTTTTGCCTATGCTGGTTTCTGCCTTAGATAGGCCCGCCGCTCTCTATGTGGGCTATCCGATGGAGGGCTTGGAACCTGTGGTTTTGGTGGATCCGATTAGCCAAAAATGGATTCCCCCTTCCCGAGATTTCCGCACTGCCCAGGATTTTTTTCAAAGATCTTTGCCATTGAGTTCCGAATTGGAGCTCTTTCAAAATGGGGAGGTCAAAAATCTCTTTACCAGTGGGCCTTACCTATTTAGCCAGGAGCGCTGCACGGGTTCGGGCATTTTTCAGGGTAATTTTAAACACAGCGACAAAAGTCTGATGCCCCTGTTGGCCTTTTCTTCTGGATTTCCGGGCCCTCGCAAATACCCTGGCTCTTACCCTTCGCAGCGGTTTGACGACATAGCCCGCAAACTGACCCTTGAAACCTATCAAAAGCGGGGAGTGAAGTCGGCTCAGTTGAAACAAATGGTGATCCGCAAAATTTTGCCTTTTGCACTCGACAATGGCACCAGTATCCAGTTTGCTGTCAGTAGTGTGGTTGGCACTGGGGCTTCAGCGTGCCCGAGTCATTCTCTGCTATTGGTGGTGGAAAAGGTGGGGCGTCGCTATATTCGCCGCTTGGAGAAATACCGGTCAAATCAAGGCAAATCTGCCTGCTTTGCCTATGACTTTCTCAGTTCGTTTGCAACCGGTCCCAGCGTCGACAAAATTCTACTCCAAGGCACTTCGCGCACCGCGCGCTGGTATGAGATTTTGCAAAGGCAAAATCAGGGGGCTTATAAAACGCTCTATACCGGCGGAGGACGGAGCTGTCAGCGCCCTTAAACTTTTGTTTTATTTTTTCAAATTAACGAAAGTTTAACTTCTCTCTAACCTATAATAAATGATGTAACACCCCCAGAATGGAAATCGGCAGTGTACGTCAGCGCTACTTCGACCCTCGCACACATTCAATTTAAGCCCGCACACAGCGTACAACCTCCTGTGTCTGCTGCTCAGCCTGCCGTCTCCCCTTATTCAACTCAAGACACTTGGACCCCCCGTTTGGTCGGGGACAATACCATTCAGGCCCAGGGCAAAAATGTGGGGCTGCGCATCATTGGTAAAACCCTGGGGCTCAAAGCCGACTATATGGAAGCCTCATTCCACGACAAAACCCCCAATAACCCAATTGACATTGAAGAGTTGGATTTTAATCTTCATGTCAAAGCCGGTGTGGCTTCGGTTTCAGATGTCGATGCCACATTGACCGTGGAGCGCCTGCTCAATCGCAAAACTGAAGGCAGCACCAAAAAACCGCTGGTCAAAGACCTGCGCGTGACCTTTAATCCCAATAACGAAGTGCGTGTCGAAGGCAAGGTGCGGGCCTTGGGTATGAACCTGCCTATCGATATCAAAGGCCAAGTATCTTCAACCGCTGCCGGTGAAATTCGCTATGACCTTGGCAAAGCCAAAGTCGCAGGCATTGGCTTAAATGGGCTGATGTCCGTTGCGGGCCTCAACCTTGATAAATTGCTCAAATTACACAACCCCAACGAAGGTTATTATACCCAGGGCAATTCGCTCTACGTCAATTTGGGCACCACCGTTAGCAATCTTGATGACGCAATTGGTCTGCAGGCCAATGTTCACGGTGTGAGCACCCATTTGGGCCGCCTGCAATTGGTTGTCGGAGACACTCCCGAAGACGCCGCCCGGGCCCTGCGTGAAAAACAGCAGCAAGAACCCGCATATGTCAAAGCCACTGCCGGTCACGCTTATATCGATGGCTTCTTTCTCAAAGAGGGCAAACTCAATATCTACGACCTAACCCCTTCTACCCCTCTTGGCCTCAATGTGGTCGGTGCCGAACGCAGCATTCAGGTTAAAAGTGGCTTTATCGGTATCTCTGATGCCCGCTTTGAAGAGCTGATCAAAGACGAGATCGGCGAAACCGATGATTTTACTGATATCGACACCACCCTCAAAAAAGAGGGGGCCCACCTCAAAGGAAAATTGTTTGGTGCTGTGCCTGTTTCGATGAACCTCAAATTTGGCCGCACCCATGAAGGCCAATTGATGTTTACCCCGAATAGCCCCAAAGCCATTGGCTTTATCCCCCTGCCTTTGGGTTTGGTGCGCGAAAAGGTCCAAAAGCTGGTTAAAACCGGCACTCCTTATGGTGATGGTGTGGCCATCAAAGGCATGAGCGGCATCGACCTCGGTTATATCTCTCAATTGGTCCACCAAAACGGCTATATTGTAATGGAAGCCACCGAAAAACCCCAACAAAATTGAGCTGAACTCAATTTCAATCACCAAGGAAGTTTTATGAGTGAAATAACGATTTTTGACCGGGTCTTGGCTGGGGAAATCCCCGCCCAGGTGGTCTATGAGGATGAACACGTCTTGGCCTTTCAAGACATTATGCCCCAAGCACCCGTACATGTTTTGGTGATTCCCAAACAAAAAAAACGCTGCTATGACGACCTGGCGGAGTCAGATCCTGAACAGGTTGGACACCTCTTTATCGGGGCTGCCCACGCGGCCCGTGCATTGGGCTTGGCCGAAAATGGCTACCGTATTGTGGTCAACCATGGCCGCGATGGTCAACAGACTGTAGACTATATACATTTGCATCTGCTCGCTGGCCGCCAGATGATGTGGCCGCCCGGTTAATTCGCCTTTTAATATGTCTTCGCCCTGGGTTTCGGCCCACTCATTACTCCGACTTTTGGTTGGTGCGTTGTTGATCCTTTTTGCTTGGATCGGTCTGGGTTCGCTTGTCTCCTTGTCTTTGATGGGGTTCTGGCAGGTGACTTTTCTTACGGGCTCAGCACTGTTGATGTATTTGGCAATTCATGCTGGATTTGTCTGTTTTGCCCTGGCCTATATCGCCGTTCAGGTGGGTTTAAACCAACAGTCTTGGCATAGCTTGTTTCGTCCTGGAGGTCGGCCTTGGCGCATGGGCGCTTTCTGGGAAACCCTGGGCGTTTGGATGGGGTTATTGCTGTTCGCAACGGGTTTAGAGGTTTTGATTTTTCCTGGATCTGTGGTCTTTAAAGGTCTCGTACCCCATTGGCCACTTTGGCTTTTGGCGATTTGCTTCTTCACACCTCTGCAGGTTTGGGCCGAAGAGAGTTTTTTTCGGGTTTATTTGCCCAGCTTGTTTTTACGTCTGTTTCAATTTCGGGGGCCCATTTCAAAGTTGGGAATCGGTTTGGCAATTGGCTTAAGTGCCTGCTGTTTTGCCTTGGTGCATTTGCAAAATCCAGAGTTAAACACTTCTGCGGCGTGGTTGGTTGTTGGCTATTACCTACTCTTTGCCACTTTGGCAGCCTTGCTCCTGCTCTGGGAGCAAGGCCTAGAAAGGGTTCTGGCTTGGCACATGGGTACCAATCTCTTTGCCTTTTTGTTTTTGAGTTATGATTTGGCAGCGATACGCACCCCAGCCCTTTTTCATTCCTCGCGCTTTGATCCGGCCTGGAATTTGGCTCAATTTGTCCTGCTCTCGCTTCTGGGCTGTGGGATACTGTATCTGAGAAAACGCAGGGAGCAGCTTGTATGATTTGGGATGTCGCCGTAATTGGGCTCGGGGCCATGGGCAGCGCTATCAGCTATTATCTGGCCCAACAAGGGGCCCGTGTTTTGGGGCTTGACCGCTTTGCCCCTCCCCACAATTTTGGTTCTTCCCACGGCCAAACCCGCGTGATTCGCGAAGCCTATTTCGAGCACCCAGCTTATGTGCCCCTGTTGCAAAAATCCTATACCAATTGGGAACGACTCGAAGCTGAAAGTGGCCAGTCGCTTTTATTGCAGACAGGCGGGCTCATGCTCGGAAAACCAGACAGCAGCTTGATTCAAGGCTCGCGAGACAGTGCCGAGCGCCACGGTATTGCCCACGAAATCTTGAGTCAGAGCGAAATCATGGCCCGTTACCCCGCTTTTTCGTTGCCTGAGGACTGTGTCGGCCTGAAAGAGCAGCGGGCTGGCTTGCTCTATCCCGAAAAATGCATTGCCAGCTATCTCGATTTGGCCCGCCGGGCAGGCGCAGAAATTGTAACAGGGCAACCGCTGCTAAATTGGCAAAGAGAGGGTTCGGGCTATCTGTTACAAACGCCTGAATCCGAGCTGCGCTGTGAAAAATTGGTGATAGCCTCTGGAGCTTGGACTGGGTCACTTTTGCGCGAATTGGCATTGCCTCTACAAGTCACTCGGCAGGTGCTCTTTTGGTTTGCAACGCCTGATCTTGAATCCACGCACACATCCAATCCCTTTTCAATAGGCCAGTTTCCGATTTTTCTTTTGGAATATGGCCCTGAGGAATTTCTGTACGGCTTTCCCGATCAAGGCGAAGGCTTTAAAATTGCCCAGCATTTGCCGGGTCGCCCGCAGGATCCCGATCAACTGAGCCAGAGTGTGGAACCCTCAGAAATAGCTGCCATGACAGAATTTCTGAAGCGCTTTTTTCCCCGTTGCAGTTCCCAATTGCGCCAGACGGCCGTGTGTATGTATACCAATACCCCCGATGGGCATTTTCTGATCGACAGCCATCCCGAGCATGATTCACTTTGGTTGGTCAGTCCCTGTTCGGGTCACGGCTTTAAGTTTGCCAGTGCCTTGGGCGAGGTTTTGGCCGAGGCGGTATTGGCAGATCGCCGCTCACCAGAATTGGACTTCTTTAGTTTGGCCCGGCTTCTGACTTAATTTCTGGGCTTAGCGCAGATTTGAGCAGATCAGCCACTGTTGCTGTGGCGGTCATCATGCGATTTTCCCAACTGCCTGAAATAAGGGTATAAGGCAAATGCTGGCTTTCGAGCAGGTGTTTGCAGCGCTCAAAAAAATCTTCACCCCCCTGGGGAAGGTAACGCACTTCGTCTTCAACCCAAGGTACATCGGGGACACAGAGTAAATAATGATCGAAGTGCTGGCGCATGGCCAAGGCTTCGATTTCGGGATCGCGGTGTTGAAAGAGCACCTGATTCCAAATCGTGGTGACCCACAGCTCGGTATCATAGACAATCAAGCCCTGCTCAGATTGTTTAAGCACCTGTTCTTCGATGGCTTTTTGGGTGGCCCATTGCCCACGGGCAATGGGGGGCATATCTGAAACAACAGGCCGCTGACCTTTTGACTCAATCCAGGTGCGGGCATATTCAGGCACCCATTGCCCTTGAAAGTGTTTTGCCAGGTTTTGGGCCAGTGTGCTTTTGCCCGTAGATTCAGGCCCCATCACCGCCACCCGTTTGAGAAAGTGACGCCGCACAGGGGGAGGCAACATATCCCAGTGTTGGTGAGGATTTTCGCGAATAGCAGTGCCGCTGATCTGAAAATTCTCCCGGTTGGGGTCCACGGGCATAAATTGGGCACCCAGCACTTCTGCGAGTTTCCAGCCATAGTCGTCGGAAGCAAAGACCCAATCCGGTTTTTGGGGCAAAATCCCAGTCAAACTCTGTTGCCAAATCTGCCAAAAGTTTGGGTCTTCGTGCGGGTATTGGGGATTTTCGTCAGTGAGGTGCAGAATGTTTAAGCGGGGATACACAGAGGCGGGAAAGATCTCTTGAAGCATTTTAACGCGCAACTCACCCGCCATGGGCTCGCTTTTTAGACTGCCCACGACCACACTCAGTGCTTCTACCGTTTGCAAGGCAAATTCTATCAGGTAGAGGTGGCCGCGGTGAGGCGGTAAAAATTTACCCAAAATCAGGCCATGTGATCCGGGTTTGGGATGCTGGAATTCAGTCATTTCGTTGTTTTTGTCCATGTGTGACTTTTATTACAAGTATATTTTACATTTTTTCCTCTGGTTTTCAAGGATCCAACAGGTTAAGATATATGTAAGAAGGTATAAAATCTCTCAAATGATCTATTCTTATTTTTGAGAGAATCTTCGATTCTGGTGTGAATGGCGAAGATGTTTAGAAAAAGTGAATTGAAACAGATGAAGCGGTATCTCAAGTCGATACAGTTAAGTGCCAAATTGGGTGGACTGGCCTTGGGTTTACTTCTAATTGGGCCAGTCTCTGTCGTGGCGAAGGCCTCTGCCCATGTTTTTCCGGCCTCGCCCCAAACGCTCTTGGCACCCCTACCTGGCCATATTCGTCCCTCGGTCTATCTCACACCGGCCCCTCCCTCTCCCGCCGATTTTTCGCTGACAGAAGTGCAAGAATTGCAACGCCGTTATGGCATTCACGCCGCTCAAAATCCGGTGAATCAAGCCGTCACCCTGGCGACCGATAGCTTGGGCTGGCGCGATCATCAGGCCCTGATGACCATCTCGGGTTATGCCAAAGCCATCCAGGCTGCTGCCCAACAACAAAACATCAATCCTGCCGTGCTCGCAGCAATTCTCTTTGACGAAATTCGCCACCAAAAGCCCACCGAAGAAGTCATGACCCAGTTGGGATTGGCTCAAACGCTGGGACTGGCGCAGATCAGTTTGCGAGAATTGGTCATGCAGGGCTATTATGATGCGGACCTGCGCCAACTCCATGCACAGGGCCATTTTGATGTGGCTCTGCAAGATCTTCAGGCCACAGGCCGATTGGCGCAAAACAAAGATCTTCGCAAACTCAGCCTTTCGGAATTACACACCTATTTATTGCCGCCGCAGATTTTGGCGCATTTGCCCCGTGAACTGGTTGAAAAGGGGCAAGCGGCCTTGCTCGACCCGCTTGAAAATATTCAAATTCTGGCCCGTCAATTGGCGCGGGTGCGCAAACAACAAGGCCTGCCTCAAGCGTTGCGCTTTGACAAATTGGAACACTTTCACGAGGCGCACAACTTGGCTCGGGTGGTGATATTCCACAATGGCCGATTGGACTATGCCCACAAAATTCTCAGTACCTTGCGATTGCCCCAGCTAGAAGTTGCTTTGAGTGGCTGTTACCATGCCCGTCACCGCGGCTCATCTCCTGTGTCTTTGCAACCGAAACCCGCTCAAGGAGCCAAACCTTATCAGCCAGGAATGCTGCCCTGGCTGTATAAAACTTAAATTCAGGCCAGATTTCGCCCTTCGCAGCTTGACACTATTTCTCGCAGAGAAACCGCGCCTAAGGCATCCCCTTCGTGGGGCACGGTCACGCGCTGTACTTCTTCCAGACTGGTCATACCTTGAATCACTTTATAAATGCCATCTTCGTTCATGCTGATCATGCGCCTGCCACTGCGGGCCAGCTCCCGCAGTCCAGAGGCTGTCAGGCCTCGGCGCAGAGCCTGACGCAGGCTTTCGTTGATCTCCAAGATCTCATGTAAAGCCGTCATGCCTTTGTATCCTTCCTGCGCACAATCTTCACAACCTGATGCCCGCCAAAAAAGGAAATTTTGGTTTTCTGCAGGTGAAATTTTCAGGGCTTTGAGTTCGTGTGAACTGGGCACAAACCCGGTTTTGCACTGTTCACATAACTTGCGTACCAGCCGCTGTGAGACCAACAGCAAAGGCACGGGAGTTGTAAGAAAATGGGTAGCTTGTAAAGCTTGCAAACGGTGTAACGCAGCTGTGGTATCACAGGCATTCAGGGCCGCCAACACTTTTTTGCCGTTTAAAGCCGCTAGATCGATGCGCTCACTCACCCCTTGGTCTTTGAACTCTCCCACCATGACCACGTCGGAGTCGTAGTCATTCATGGCTTCGATCAGGGCGCTGTAACTGTCTTTGCCACCTGCGCCAAAATGGTTTTGAACCACCCCTGGGATGGCATAATCGACCGCGTCTTCCAGGGTCAAAATAGAACTGCCTGGGTGATTCAAATGCGCAATTGCGGCATAGAGCAGGGTGGATTTGCCCGAGCGATGCGGACATGCCGCCAATAAAATCCCTCCTGCGCCATTGAGCAGAGTTTCAATCTTTTGGAGATTATGGGGTGAAAAGCCCATGTCTTCAAGTCCCAAGAGCCGGGGAGGAATGTAGGTTATATGTAAAACCAAATTTTCACCCCACATGCCACTAAAAAAGGAAATTTTTAACTCCACTTGTTGTCGGCCGATGGTGGTGGTGATCCGCTCTTGCCAATAGTCTTCACGTTTGATGCGAAAAGGGGTTTTGATGCAATCCAGCAATGGAGGGCCCAGGCGCAAAGGCAAATCGGTACGGTGTTTTAAAACCCCCTCTACACGAAAGCGCAGGCGCACAAATTTCTCTAAACTCTCCAAATGCAGAGCGGTTGCGCCCGCTTCGACGGCGCTGCGAATTAAAAAATGGGCTATGGGGCTGGCTTGTTCTTTGGTCGGTTTGGCATGATGGCTCAATTTGAGCAGTTTCTCATCCAATTCATGATTGGGATCCGGGGCATTTTTGGCTTTTCGCCGAGGTTTAAACAGATAAGATAGGGTATTGAGAATTTCACTGGCGGGGGCGATGGCAGGGGTAATTTTGCATTGAAAGCGATCCAGCAGGGTCTGTAAAAGTTCACTGTTCAGGGGATCGGACATCACCACCACCATTTGATTGCCATAGCGGTGCACAGGCAGACATTCATGTTGCCTTAAAAACTGTTCATCGATCCCTTTGAGCAATTCGGGGTCAATCAGCTCCGGAGAAGGCAGGATTCGCGGGATATCCAATTGCATGCTCAGGGCTTGAGTCAATTGCTGTTCGGAAATAATACCCGATTGCACCAACAGTGTGCCAAAGCGATTGCTCGAAAAGCGCTGCTGTTCTAAGACATGGTTGAGTTGTTCTTGGTTGATCAAACCCAAGTTGATCATCAACTCGCCAATTTGTATCCGTTTGTGGTGACGGCTGAGAAAGCGCTGGAGATCCTGTTTGGTGATCAGTTTCATTTCGACACAAATCAGCCCGAGTGGCTTGTAATGGCCCGGTTGTCCCAGATCGCTGATCATGCCCGTCTGTTTTTGTTTGACCAAGGCTTTTTGAAGTGCATCTGGGGTCAACAATCCTTCACGTACCATTAAGTCACCGAGTTTCAGGGGTTTGTTTTTGGCAGAAGGTGGGCGTTGCATCAAAGATTTCCTTGAATTAAAAGATTACACTGGGGTTGAACACCAGTGTACACAATCGCTTTTGCGCACGGAAGACTCAGATTTGGTAATTGAGAAAGAGGTGGGCCACCGGCCCATTGCTTTCGAGGCCATAACTGAGATTGATGCTGTTATTGCCCTCTTTCCAAGCTGTAGAGGTACTGGGATAATAGCGCCATCCGGCATGGATGCCAAAGATAAAATCTGGGTTGACCTGATAAGCCAGTCCCAGAAAGACGGTACCGCCCAAAAGACTCTGGCTCAAATCCTGTTGCATTTGATTCAATTGTCCGTTAATTTGACCCACACGAAAGCCCAAATCAATCGCCCATTGCCTGAACGTCAGGCGTTTGCTCAGACCTGCCTCAAGCCCAATCGCTGTCAAGCGAGCGCTGTTATTGCCTTGGCCTTGGGTCAAGAGGCCAAGGCTGCCATAGAGATTGAGATAGGTTTCAGATACATTTAACAGTGGGGCCAGGCTGTAGAGAATCTCAACCGAACCTTCAGGTTGAAAGTCTTGTGGCCCCAGGCGTGGATCCAAGGTGAGAGAGCCGATCCCCCCTTTAAAATTGACCTGAAAGTCGGTTTTGGCATATTCCAAATACTGGTCTCCCAATTCAAACGTGCGTTGGGCAATAATTGGCTCTGCCAGCAGCTCTTTTTCTCCCAATTTGCGCAATTTGAGATAGCCAATTTCGATGGGCTTTTGCTCCGGGCCAAAATTCTCCACAATTTTGTAGCCTTGATCCATTTTGAGTCCCAAACTTTGGGGGGTTTCTCCATTGGGCAGAGAAAGTGTGACCCGATCTCCAGGCAATTCATGAACCATTACTTGGCCTTTGACTGCAAAGTCGGGATGGTTGCGCAATTTAGCTACCAGCTCTTGCATTTTATACAGGGTCGTGACCCCTTCCATGAGTTTGTTGACCTGGCCCATGGCATCGCTGGGGAAGACAGAAAGTGAGCCCAAGGCGAGGTCCAAAACCTGATTTGTCACTTTGCCCAGTTGCGCGCCCGGCAATAATTCCGCTTCGAGGGCCTTGGCTGCGATGCCCATCATCGAGGGAGCGGGGTCTTCTGATTCAATCCGGGCAAAGACCTGATCATAGGGGGAAAGCCTGCGCAATTGTTCGAGAAAAGCTTTGCTCTCACTGGGCTCGGGCGCGTATCCCCACTCCTTTTCCATGCGTTCGCGCAAGTTTTCCAGATTGACAATGGGCATTAATTTCACGATTTCCCAGTTTTGGCTGTATTGCTCCAAAACTTCTGCTCCATTTGGTTTAATCTGATAAATGGGCAAATGCAAGGTCATTTGGGACCGAAAAGAGAGATACCAATTGTCCCCGTCTTTGGGCTTTTCGGGGCCACCAATTTGAATGGGGCTGAATTGCCATTGGGGGGCCATGACATAGGCCGCATTGAGCAGTTGTTGGGTTTCGCTCCAAGTGACTACTTTTTCCCCCACTTTGAGATCGGGGGCCTCTTGACCTGAAGCCAATTCCCCGGCATGTTCTGCTTGAAAATTGCGCACTGTGACTAAAAAATCGGGCAAACTCATTTCGGTGTCGAGGCCCTGTAAGACATAGTCAAAGCGGGGCAATTCACGTTGAAAATAGCGGCTTAAAAAGGCGTCGAGGGGGTTTTGGGCCTGTTGATAAAGTGAGATATATTTGCGTTGAAATTCAGACAAAGTGGCAGCCTCTCCGGATTGGGCATAAACAGGCAGAGCCAAAGTCGGAAGACCAAAAACGCCGAGACAGAGAATGGGGAGAGCTATAAGGGGTTTCAACATAATCGGTATTTTAGCTTTTTGTTGATCAAACTTGCCCGATTTGGTCTGCTCCCCTGCGTCTGTTATACTGTCAGGGCAGATTTAGCAGAGACAGTGGTACAGAAACAGCCATGAAAACGCCTTATCACCATCTTCCCGTCATTCGGCACGCAGGCCTGTTGGAAGAGTTAAACGGGATCCCCGCCTATCTCAACCCAGCAGGTTATCAGCCCTACGGAACTTCGTTCAGTTGGCCCTTTTACAGCGGCGGTATTTCCGGCAATATTGATGTTGTCGAGAGCCTGAGTGCCTCCGTGGTCGAAGACCTGCCACAAGGTTGGTACACGCTGCGAACCTATTATTTTGGCCAACTTCTGGAGCGCAAAGCCCTGCTCAAAGCCAATGGCAATCTGGAAGTCAGCTCACCTGGACCCATTTCTGCCGCTCAAAGTGTCATTTTGGCAGAACTGGAGCGTGAAGACTTGCGCTATACCGTGATGTTGCGTGAAACCAGTTTGGGTTGGAGCAGCAAAGACGGCAATGGCCAACAGACATTTTTGCTTTACCGCAGCATGACCCGCAAACTCGAAAGGGTGATCCGTGAAAAAATGCCCGAAGAGGGGTTTGCCAAACTGCGGGTGTCTTTGGGGGAACAGCCGACGCTCTTTCCCATGCAACTCTCCCCCAGCGTCTTGGATGTGACAGGTCGCCGCGTGCCCCTGTTTTACAGCGATGCCGTAGAGCGTTTGGCTGACTTGCTTTTGTCTCACCGCCCCCCATATGGCCGCACCTTGGTTTACGCCGGGGGTGATCTCGATTATTTTGACCAATTTGCCTTACATGAGGTTTTTCGACTCTTGGGTGCCCGCAATCTCAGTGGCAGCAGTGAATTTGGTCTGCGCGCTGCAGCCAGAGCGCTGGAAATGCAAGCAGGAGAAGAGTCTCCTATTCTGACTTTGGAACAGGCCCTTGAAGGCCCCAATCGGCTTTTCTTGATGACGGGCTGGAATGGCTTTGTCTCTCACTTGCCGGTCTTTAACCAACTGGTTTTGCGTGAAGATCTCGATGCCTGGTTGGTGGATGTCTGTGTGACCGAAAGTGCCAAAATTCTGGCCGCGCGTTTGGCCCCCGAACGGGTCTTGCTCGTGCGTACAGGGGGAGATGCCCATCTCGCTTTGGCTGTGGCGCATGAAATTGTCCACACCTATCCAGGGGCCGTGGATCAGGCCTTTATTTCTCAGTACTGCGATCGCGAGAGTTTAGAACAATATTTAACCTTGGCTCGCTCTGAATTTTTTCAACTTGAACGCACAGCTGAGACGCTTTCTCCAGACCCTGCTTATACCGAGCGACTGATCGTGGGCATCCGTGCGATCGCTGCCCGTTTAGTGGAAAGTGAAAGTGTACCTGTGCATCTGGCGGGCTCAGGCCTCTCTCAGACTTCGGGTGTGGTTGGCCACGGACTGTGGAATAATTTGCTTGCCATGTTGGGCAAATTTGGTTTGGCCTCAGACGGCTCTCCCCGTGGGGGGTCTTTGCGTTTGCCTTACCAACACAATGAAGAAACCCAAGTTCAAGGGCTGGCCCAGGATCGCTTTTTTGGCAATATTCCTTTTAGTGAAATGGGGGCCAAAGAGTCTGCCCTGCGCATGGGTCTGCCCGAAAATGCCTATGACAGGCTGCTCAAAGAGCCCATGCGTCCGGTATTGGAATTTCCCACTCCCACACAGGCCGGGCAACGTGAATTGATCATCTGCATTGGACAGGGGCTGGAAGGCCAAATGGTCGATCGGGGCCGCTGGAAAGACAAACTCAGTGCCCCTGAAACGACCTTGGTTGTGATCGATCCCATGCCGGGCCCCTTCTTTTTGCGGCATGCTGCCCTCTGTTTGCCCACCGCTCCCGAGGTCTCATCCTCTCGGCTTTACCAAAATGGGGAGTGGCGTCTGACCCTGGCTTTTCCCCGCCGAACGGCTCCGCCAGAGACCCGGACCGCCACAACCCTTTTGTACGACACCATGGCAGAAGTTTCGCGCAGTTTGCGCGAAGATGCCGATTTCCGTGAGGGGCATCCCGATTTGGCCAGTTACTCAGCCCAGGGTTATTTGCAAAAACGCTTTGAGCCCCCAGACTGGAATTGGGGTGGCGGCCTGGAGCGCATTGATGGCGAAGTGAGTCGGTTTCAGCTCTGGGAGCGGATTCAAGACTATCATTCTGGCAATACGTCTACCCGTGGCCCCCTCTATTGTCGCCCCGAACACAGCGATGGCCAGCCCCTCACTTGGGATGAAATTCTGACTGCGGGCAGTTTGGTTTATGGCGGTGTGGGCAAAAACCGCCACCGCCAAGGGGGTACAGAACGTCCTCCGTTTCAAGATATTTACCGCGAGCCGGTGTCCTTTCGCTTCTTTGTTCCCAAAGAGGGGGATTTACGTCTCCCCAATGGGATTGTGCTCAATACGGGCTGCTCAACGCTCAGCGACAATGTTGCCTGGATTCGATTTGCCATCTCCTCGTTTCATTCCAGCAAAGTGCTCGATTCACTTGATATGCCCCATCACAAGCCCCTGTTTATCTCACAGACCTTGGCCGATGAAATGGGCTTGGTCAAAGACCAAAGAGTCAAAGTCAGCAATGTTGAAACAGGGCGTTCCCTGATACTCAAAGTTGAACCCACTTCGCGGCTCAAAGGCCACATGGCCTATTTGAATTATCACCATTCCCATGCAGAAATTCAGCAGGATTCATTTATCAATATCCTGTCTTACCGCAGTGTGCGCTGCGCTTATTCGGGCCTGCCTTATCTTAAGTCCACCCTGATTACCCTCGAAGCATTGCAAGAAGGAGACAGATAGTGTCAATCTCAGAGGTTCTCAAAAGCGTTCCCTTTTTTGACCATTTTACCGATGCCCAGATAGAAGACTTGGTGCATATGGGGAGACCCCTGCAGACAGAGGCCGATCAGGTGCTCTTTCAAATGGGTGATTTGGCTGACAGTCTTTACGTGATTCTCAGCGGTTATGTGCGGGTCTATGGCAAAGATCCTGATGGCAAACCTGTGGAGCTCTCGACCCTGCGCAAAGGACAGTTTTTTGGGGAGTTGGCTCTGGTGGATGGGGGCACCCGTTCTGCCACTGTGCGCACGGGTGAAGCCAGTGAATTTTATGTCATTGACCGCTCCAATTTTATGCGTCTGCTCTCGGCTTCTCCTGAATTGCTTTCAGACGTCTTGGCCGGGATCACCAGCAAAATCAAGAGTTCCAATGAAAAAATCTTTCTGGAAATGTTAGAAAAACAGCGTTTGCAGTCCCAGATGGAGATTGACCGTCACCGCTCACTCTCTGAGATGGTGGCAGGCGTGGCCCACGAGATCAACACCCCCTTGGGGATTGTCAATGTCACCGCCAGTATGATTACTGAAAATCTGACCCCTGATCTTTTGGCCCGCGCCACAGATCCTGAACTCAAGTTTGTACTTGAGGATATTCACGAAGCCGCCCAATTGATGTTGAGCAATATTGCCCGTGCCAATAAATTGATTCAGAGTTTTAAAAGTGTCTCAGTCAATCAGATCATGGATACGCTGGAGACGGGGCTGCTGGTGCAGTTGATACAAGAAGTAATGGACCTGTTTAAAATCAAAGCCCGACAAGCCCATCTGAGCCTGGAAACAGAGTTTGAACCCGGCGTTGAACTGTTGGAGTGGACAGGCTATCCAGGTTATCTCTCGCAAATATTGATGAATTTTTTCAGCAATATTGAAAGATACGCTTATCCCGCTGGTGTAGGTGGACGCATCTTGGTCAAACTCAGCAGTATCGAACGCGATCAAATGCCCTATTTCCGGCTGGTGGTGCAGGATTTTGGCAAAGGCATTCCCAAAGAAGACGTTTCCCGCGTTTTTGATGTCTTTTTTACCACGGGGCGTGGTCAAGGGGGGACTGGGTTGGGAATGTCAATTGTTCACAATTTGGTCACATCAGCCCTACAAGGCAGTATTCACCTAGATTCTGAACTGGGACAGGGCACCATTGTGACTGTTGAATTTCCCCATCAAATTTCCCCGCAGGAGTATTTGGCTGGCTAGACGCCAATTTTGCCAAAAAGAGCAAGGAGCATCCCATGATTTCATTACCTGAAAATTATTTGATTCTGGTGGTCGACGACGAGCCGGATATGCACTCGCTCAGCCGTCTGAGCTTGCGCAGCCTGAAATACCGCGAGCGCGGGGTTGAGCTGGCCTTTGCCTCAACCGGTCAAGAAGCCGTAGAGTTTATGCGCAGCCGACCAGACACCGCCGTGATTTTGCTGGATGTGGTGATGGAGACGCCGACAGCGGGTCTGGAGGCCTGTCAATCGATCCGCCAAGAACTCGGCAATGAATTTGTGCGTATTTTGCTGCGTACGGGCCAGCCTGGGGCCGCGCCCGAAAAGAAAGTGATCGAAGAATATGATATCGACGGCTATTTGGCCAAAGCAGAATTGACCACCAATCGGCTGTATACCGCCGTTCGTACGGCCCTCAAGGCCTATGATGAGTTGGTGGAATTGCAGCGCCACCGCGAAGTTTTGACCTTTTTACATGAGTCGGTCACTTCGCTGCATACCCTCGAAGCGCTGGAAGAGAGCCTGCAACGGATTCTCGAAACAGCGGTCATGATCGCCCCCTGTGATCTGGCCGTTTTGAACCTCGAAACCTTTCAAGAGTCGGGTGATTCAAGGCGCTACGTCTTGTTTACAGGCACCAATCCCAATTCAGATGAGACCGAAGCCGCAGCCACTGCCATTGTCTCGCAAATTGCCGAAGACCCCAGTGCCTTGGCGCTCAAAGATGCGGGAATTTTTGGCAATGGTTTTTTGGTGCCTTTGGTGCTTCACCGCGATTTGGGGTATGGTTGGCTCTATGTCGAGAACAGCCTGGAAGATCCGTTGATGTACCAAACCTTGCCCATGTTGGCAGCGCATGCGGCCAATGCCCTCTATTCGACGATTGCCCGTGAGTTGTTCTTGGCCCGCAGCGGCACCTTCTTTGCAGAGATCAACGTTTAGTTGAGTCGCTCCAGGGGAATCCGTTTACCCTGGAGCAGGGCTTGGAATAATTCGCGTAAATTGTAGTTTAAAAAGAGTTCTGTTGGGGATTTATGACCCATCGGCGGCGGCCCTGCAATCAGCTTTTTGTAAAACAACTCTTCAAAGATGGCATGGCTCAAACCGATGGCCTCGTTGAGTAATTCCAAGGGAAAATGGGCATGTTCAGCTTCGAGAAAGGTTCTCAGCAGGGTGTGGGCTTCTCGGTAAAAGGGCACAATTTTTTTTTCTTTGCTCAGCCGCAATTGCAATGCGATATCCGGAGATAGATGAGCCCCATCTTTGAGCGAATAGAGCAAGGGGTTTTCATCTTGGCGGACATAACCCGCTTGCAATTTACAGGCGGTGAGGATCATGGCCTGTTGCAGGGCATTTAAGAGAGGAAGGTCTTTTAAATGCTCAGGATCCATAAATCGCTCAATTAACCGTCGGTAAGACAGACCCGTCTGTTGGTGTATGAGCAGAAGCGGCAATTGCAACATTTTGTGGGTATAGATCAAAAAATTGGTGGTCCAGGCATACGTGTGCATTTTGACCCAATCTTGGCGAGAGAGGGTCTTGGTGGCCACCACGATTTCCAGGTATTCGTAAATGCCATCGGGCGGCTCGCCGTGACCGGGAAAATGTATCTGAATACTTTCCAGACCATAGCGCTCACGGTAGGCGGGCTGGGCCATTTCGGCGTTGGGCAAAATACTGGCGTTATAACAGATGATCTTGTTAAATTGACCGTTGTTGAGCACATCATCGATGGTATTGGCAAAGGAGTCGTAGGTCTCTTCGGGCAGGCCCAGAATAATATCGGTATAGCTAAAAATGCCGTTGTCGAGGCAGAATTGCTGAATTTCGCGGTAAGCTTGCAGGGAAATGTTTTGGCGGTTGATCGCTTTGAGCACATCTGGATGTGTGCTTTGGACTGCCAAAGAAGTGACAGAGTTGAGATCGGCATCGGCCAATATTTTTTGAATTTCAAAATTGCGCTGTTTGACGTTTTTGGCGGTTTGGGTTTGTAAACAGAGGGGATACCCCGTTTTTTTGCGCACCCAGGCAAAATGCCGAGCCAACTCAACATCCCTTTCAAAAATGCCAAAATTGGCGTCTGCTGAAAAAATATTGCCGACGCGACGGGTTCCAAACCATTCAATTTCGGCCTTGAGCCGCTCCAGATCATAGCGATAGACCTTGCTCTGGGTTAAAGAGCCCCAATCGCAATAGCTACACGAAAAGGGGCACCCCCGATTGCTTTCCCAGGTGCCGACCCATTCTCGGTTGGGCCATTTCTCTAGCAGGGGGTCAAAAATGCCACTTAAATAAGGGGAGGGTATGCTGTCGAGATCTTTGATTCGGGGGCCCAGTGGGTGGCTATGGAATTGACCTTGGGGGTCGATATAACTAATGCCAGGGATCGCGCGCCAATCGTTTTCTGGAAAGGCCTCTAACAGGGCCAAAAAGGTGTTCTCTCCTTCTCCATGGGCACATACATCGATATAAGGATGGGCCCTGAGAAAGTCTTCTGCATCGTTGGGGACCTGTGGGCCTCCAAAGAGGATCAAAATCTGGGGATGACTCAATTTGAGGGAATGCGCCAGGGCCAAGGAGCGCCTTATATTCCAGATATAGGTGCTAAAGCCAGCAATATCAACCCCATTGAGAATTTCAACCCCCTCTGGAATGGTGATCCGGTGATGGATGGGGGTTAAAAAATGGTACCTGTTGGGTTCAGGTGCCCAGCGCTGAACATAGGCCTGTAAGAGTCCAACTGAGTAGGGAAAATAATAGTGCTCGCCACGTTGTTCACTGATCTGAGCCAGACCGACCCGAACCTGTTCCTTCATCTTATTTGTGATTCCCTGTTGTTGAGGTTCGCTTTAAGAACATCATACCATCTGAGTAATCCCAACCGGGCTATACCGCTTGATCTGTTGGGTTCTGAAAGGTCAGCTCAAAGGGCAAGTTGAGATAAGCGGCATAGTCTTCAGCAGCCTGTATCAGGGCCCCGCTTTCTGATTGGGTAAGCTGCTCAAACGGGAAAATCTGGATTTGCACGTTTTTGCGCTTCATTTGGCGTTTCCAAACCCCCCTCACCAGTCCATCAATCAAAAAGACGGGATGAAACACCCCATTTTTACCCGGAATCACTGCTGGAGCACGCAGAGGATCCAAAACCGAATCGCGCACTTGGTAGCCAATCAGGTATTCATCAAAGGCGGGCAAGAGGATGGCTTGCGGCGAATTTTGCGGGATTCTTTTGGCCTTCTGAGCCACATACCAATAAGTGTGTCCATCCCAGGTCTCACTCGCCAATTCACTGCTCACCGCTGCTAATCCCTGTCTGGCTTGGGTTAAGGTGAGACCCGTCCAGCGGGCAAAATCCTGCACCGTTGCAGGCCCGTGACCAGAGAAAAAGATCCGGGTGATCTCAGCCAAGGCTGCTGTGGGGGAGAGCAGGGTTTGTGCCGGGCAAAACGATGTCAGCAGAGCAAAACTGGGCTGTTTGCCAACGGGGGGGGCCTGGCAGATCAGGCCTGTTTGGGCCTGATAAGCGAGCAAATGATAGCCCCGTTGTGAGTGAGTGGCGATGCCGATTTTTTCAAATGTAGTCAGGATCTCCGGGCGCGAAAGACACGCATTCTCTGCCAATATTTCACGCAGGCACTGACCTGTTCGCTTGAGTACCTCAGGCGTGATTTCCAATTCTTTGTAGCGGCCTGCTGATGCGGCCAAAATCCGGGGTGTCATCAAGTCCAACATCCAACTGAGTTCACTGCCTGGCACCCAATGCAAGGTGCCCCGCATCGGCCAAGAGCGAACAATTTCACCCTTTGCAATAGACTGATTCAGGGCTTCGCGGCGGTCTTGCCCCTGTTTTGGATTGAGGCGAAGGGCCAAGGCCCAGAGGGAATTTTCATACTCTTGGGCCTGTATCGCTCCAAGACCTTTGATCAAGCCCAGGGGAGAGTCAAACTGAGCGCTTGTACTCAGCCCCAAATTGTGCAACCGCAGTTCCAGGGCCCAGTCGGGCATGTCTGTGCGCGACTTCATGCCTGCAAGGCCTTTTCAATTCGGCGGTCGGGAACCAGCCAAATCAAGGCCACCAAAGCATACAAGGCCCAGGCCATCCAGGTCTGCACAAAAGCCAAGCCAATGGCCAAGGCATACAAAAGCGGCGAAATTTTGCCTTTGATATCTGCCCCCAAGGCCTGTTTGAGCAGGGATTGTGAGCCCTGGCTGCGAATGATTGCGGCCTGCAAGAGAAAATAGGCAATGGCAGCCAACAAGAGCACGCCCCCATACAGGGCGGTGGGCAGAGGGGCAAAGGGGTTTTCACCCATCCAATGGGTTACAAACGGCACCAAGGAAAGCCAAAAGAGCAGGTGTAAATTGGCCCACAACATGCTGCCTGTGACGTGTTTGGTGATATGTAACATGTGGTGATGGTTGTTCCAGTAAATGCCCAGATAGACAAAACTGAGCACATAACTTAAGCCGACGGGAATCAGGGGTTTGAGTGAGACAAGGTCCACCCCATGGGGGACTTTTAACTCCAGCACCATAATGGTGATTAAGATGGCAATGACGCCATCACTGAAGGCCTCTAAACGACTTGTTTTCATGGCAGGATCCTTTGCAAGGGTTCTGTATTATAACAGTCGGCTTCGGCGATATTGACAAATGCTGATTATAACGACAACTCACTCCTGCATTTGCCTGAACTCTAAATCTCGAACATACAAAGCTCAAGTCTGGCTCTGGCCGGATTAGGTATGTTATGATTTGGTACGTTGATCACACCCCGCCAGCATCTTTCCCGCTGCACAGCCGGGCCACACAGACCCTAGACCATCACAGGACAAAGAAGCAGGAGAATCCAACGCGCCATGGCCGTTCCCGCGATTGGGATCATTTACAATCTCTACAAAACCTACCGCTGTGACACCCAGCATATCGCTCAGGAAGTGGCCCAGTGGTTGGCTGCCCGTGGCGAAAATGTCTATGTCTTTGCCTCCCATTATGATTCCAATGAGGCCTTCGAAAAAGACACCAGTGAAGTGCGGTTGAAAATGGCGCTGGTGTTGGGGGGCGATGGCACAGTGCTCTATGCCGCCCGACTTTTGGCCCCCCATGGTGTGCCGCTCTTGTGTGTCAATGCGGGTTCTTTGGGTTTTATTTCCGAAACTGCCCTTGAAGATCTCTATCCCGCCTTGGAAAAACTCCTGGCTGGTGAATATGTGATTCAAGAGCGCTCGATGATGCAAATTGAGGTGCTCGACGAAAATTACATCCAGCGCCTTGTCTTTCATGCTCTCAACGATGCGGCAATTATGCGCCACCCGCTTTCGTACATCATTGAACTGGCGACCTATGTTGATGGGGAATATGTCACGACCTACCGCGCCGATGGGTTGATTATCGCTTCAGCCACGGGTTCAACAGCTTATTCTCTCAGTTCCGGCGGGCCGATCATGTTGCCCGATGTCTCAGCTTATATCATCAACCCCATTTGTCCCCATGCCCTGTTTAACCGCTCGGTGGTCATTCCCGAGTGGAAAGAAACCACGGTCAAGGTGTTGCTGCGCGAGCCGCCCCAAGCAGTGCTGATCACGATCGATGGCCA